>MNWW01000030.1 GCA_001871415.1 Candidatus Woesearchaeota archaeon CG1_02_57_44
CGCGCCGCGAAGCAGCGCCTCCACGAGCATCCTGCTCTGCAGGGTCTTTCCGGAGCCGTCCGTGCCTTCGATGACGATGAGCATGACGCGCAGGAGATGACAGGACATTAAGAATGTTGGGGTGCGCCTGATGCAGCACCAATTACCACCGCACACAGACGAGCAGTCATGGCTTCCCGAACAGCGCGCTCCCAATCCGCACCATGGTCGCGCCATACCGCAGCGCGATACGCCAGTCATCGCTCATGCCCAATGAGAGCACAGACCAATCACACCCGCGCGCCCGCGCGCGCCGGAACATATCCTGCGCCAACGCGAATGCACGCTCCGGATGCGCCTCTGACGCTATGCCCATGATACCTCGCACATCAAGCAGACGACAGATGCCCGCGATGCTTTCGCTATCGTCCGGGCGCAGACCGTGCTTCTGCTCCTCGCCCGAGATATTCACCTGGATGAGCACGCGCATGCGCCCTGCCCCCGGTGCCCCCCGCTGGTGCCTCGCGATGGCCTGCGCCAACACGACACTATCAATGGACTGGATCATCTGGAAGCGCCCGAGCACCACCCGCACCTTGTTGCGCTGCAGGGTGCCGATGAAGTGCCAGCGGATATCGTGGTATGCCCGGTCGCCCAATAGCGCCCTGACCGCATCCATCCTGACCAGTGCGTCCTGCACACGGTTCTCGCCGAAATCGCGGATGCCCGCGTGATACGCCGCGACAATGTCATTTGGCGTTGCCTGCTTGGTCACCGCGACGAGGTTCACGCTTTTGAGCTGCGCTTTGATGGACGCGTAGGCAGCGGCATCGAAGGTCATAATAGGAAGCAATGCCCGCAAGGTAATAAAGTCTTACCCTGCACGCTCAACAATCTATCTCTCTAAAAGGGTCCAGAAATGATTGTCCAGCTTTGGATTCGCCTGCGCTATATCCACTGTCGCGATGGCGCCAGTCTCAGGACCGCTGACATACAGATGACGCAGTGTCTGCCAGTCGCTACGACGTCGGCCGTTGCGCCGATAACGCGTCTCGATACGCTCGCTGAGCATCAGCGCATAGGTGAGTTTCTGCGCGTCCAATACATCCCTGGCCACCAAAGGCCTGAATGGCCCAAGATCCCCGCTCGCACCTACGAGGACCAGATCCAAGTCAGGCAGCGTATCCATGATACCCTCGATGCCCAGGTACTCCACGCCATCTGCTTCATAGGGGACCACAACAGGCCGCATACACTCGTCCTGCGTCCATTGCAGCACCTGCTCCATTGCGCGGTCGCGACCATGCAAATAACCCCCGCCATAGTGGCGCGTGGTATAAAGATCATCCTTAATGACAGCATGAAAATCACTCGTCAGATCCGATTCATGATTGTAGGCAAGAACCGTTTCGCCAGAGGGCAGAACGGCCAGTATAAATTTCTCACTGATGAACCACGCAGGAGGCGGCAATCGCGTGAACGGTGGCTCGCAGGCGGGAGGCATGGGCAAGAGAACATTTCCCCTCTACATAAGCCTTGCGCAGCCTGTAACATCCGCCCGTAGACAATACGAGGCCATCGGGCAGCCTGACGGCACAAAGTATTATAAACAAAACTTCCAGCCATAAGCAGGAGGTGATTTAATGATAGGGACTATCTGGTGGATACTTGGTCTAGTGTGCGCAGCTTGGGTCATCATCGACGTGCTGACAGCGCAAAAGAAGATGAGTTCCGGACAGAAGGCATTGTGGGTCATCCTGGCCATCGTCCTGAGCATCCTGACCGCTATCATCTATTACTTTGTGGTCAAAAAGAAGTAAGACAGGAAAACGCAGATGCAGCAAGCGGACGAATAGACATCGTCGCGCGCTTCATCTTCACATCTGTAGGATGGCTCTGCGGCCAATGTCGCACCCATGCTTTTTTATTCTCGTATCGTCTTCTCTGCACTATGAGACTTGGTGTGCTCTTTTCAGGGGGCAAGGACAGCACGTATGCGGCTCTTCTCGCGCAGCAGGCAGGGCATGAGCTCTGCTGCCTCATCACCTTGCAGAGCGCGAATCCCGATAGCTTCATGTTCCACACCCCCAGTATCAGCGCCACTGCTGCGCAGGCCAAAGCTATGGATCTGCCCCACCTCACGGTGACCACACCAGGACAAGAGGGGCAGGAATTAAGCGAGCTTCACGACGCGCTGCGCCGTGCGCAAGAGGAGCATGGCATCACCGGAGTCATCAGCGGCGCTGTGGCCAGCACCTACCAGGCCACCCGCGTGCAGAAAGCATGCCATGCGCTAGGACTCTGGTGCTTCAATCCGCTCTGGCAGATGGATCAGCTCGCGCTGCTGCGCGCCATCGTCGACCAAGGATTCTTGGCTGTCATCACCGCGGTCGCGGCTTCCCCGCTGGACGCGCGCTGGCTGGGACGCGCGATAGATGACGCGTTCATCTCCGATGTCGCGTCGCTCGCAACAGCACACGGCATCAATCCTGCTGGCGAAGGCGGCGAGTTCGAATCATTGGTGCTCGACTGTCCGTTGTTCAAACACCCACTGCGCGTGGCGTCTTATCAGGATAGCGGCGCTGGCCACGCGTGGCGCAGGGAGGTGCGGCTTGAGGCTGGCATTTCTGAAGACAAGCAACATAGCCCGCGTGAAGAGAATACTGTCCAGCCTCGGCAGACAGCACAGACAAATAATCCAATAGAACAGAAGCAAACAGGAAAACAACGCCCCACTGTGCTGCTCATCAGCACATGCGCAGAGCCACTGAGCGAGCGCGAGTTCGTCGATCCTTTCGCAAGGATAGTGGAGCGCTTCGGGGCGCGATGGATAAAGAGGCATCACACTGAACTTGACGACAGGCATGGACCGGCCAAGGAACGATCTGAGGAGGAGCAGACTGACCAACAGGATGCTGACGCGGTGATCATCTGCGGCACTGCGCTCGCGGATAATGCGTATCTTGAGGGCTCAACCTTGCCCAGCGTCCTGGAGTGGCTGCGCGCATGGGATGGGCCCTTGCTTGGCATCTGCGCGGGCATGCAGCTTCTCGGACTCGCATACGGCGGCGAGCTGCGAGCGGGGCTGGAGATAGGATTGTATGATGAAGAATTCGAAGACGGCATATCGGTTGATGGATTCGAAGACGGAGACTCTGGTGATGGAGAGGCTCCGGGACGCGAGTCAGGATTCCTTGGACTCACGGGCGCGCAACAGGTCTGGCATCTGCATGGCAAATATACTGCATTCAACCGCTTGCTGTTCAGCGTCATGGCGGAAAGCCAGAAGCGTACAGACAGCAGGTCCATCATCCAAGCCGTCAGGCACAAGACATTGCCGCACTACGGCGCGCTGTTTCATCCTGAGGTGCGCCAGGAGCAGTGCATCCAAGGATTCATCTCGCTCATCCGAGCACGCCCAGATGCTCAAAGACCCTGAGCGCGCCAGACCCTACCGGCACCCTGCGCTCGAAATAGAAGCAATCGTCACCGAGCCATACCTTGTCGGATGCCCTTGTGTCGGCCGCGCTACCGCGGTACAGCGGTATAGCGCCCGGCGCGCCACCGTTGTCCATGGCCTGATAGTGGAACATGAGATAGGTATCACCAGTGGTCAGGCGGCAAGAGGCCATGCGCTCATCCTTTCGCTCAGGATAGTCGTGCAAGACAACAGACCCGCCGCCTGCCAGCAGGTTGTGGAATGCCTGGCAGAAAGCATTGACATCGATGTCAGCCAGGTGCTGGGCACTGTCGCGCGCCTGCGCGAGCAGCGCATCAAGGTCAGGATGTGGGCTCATCAGCAGCAGGATTCAGTCCATCCATTTAAAGTTTTAGCAGGGAACGTATTAGCAGGGGCCTGACGAATGATACCTGATGAGAGATATGCTTATAAACATCCTGCCCGTCAACGGCCCAGGCAGCATCCTGCGAAGGCAACCACTATGGGCATGATACAAGAGTTCATGGAATTCCTCAAGGAGTACAAGGTGCTCGCACTCGCTGTGGCGTTCATCATCGGTGTCGCGGCGAGTGCTCTTGTCAAGTCCCTGGTAGACAATGTCATCATGCCCATCGTGACGCCGTTCATCCCGGGCGGCGCGTGGAAGACCGCTACCTTCGCGATGGGGCCCATCGTCATCGGCTGGGGCGCGTTCGTGGGAGAGCTGCTCAACTTCATCATCATCGCGCTCGTCGTCTTCCTCATCGCCAAGAAGATGATGAAAGAGGAGAAGGTAGCGAAGAAATAGGCCGGGACATCTTGGTCGTTGGTGAACCGCGACATCCTTCTTTCCTTTCGCCACCCGGCATATCTTCCCTTTCCAGCCCGGTTCTTACATCACTCCTGACCGCCCGCGCTCACGCACGCACCTGTCCATCACCATGCACCTCCCACTTGCTGCTGACCAACGCATCAAGGCCGATGGGGCCGCGGCAGTGCACCTTCTGTGTGCTGATGCCAAGCTCCGCGCCCATACCGAACTGACCGCCGTCCGTGAAGCGCGTTGATGCGTTCGCGTAGACGACCGCGGCGTCGACATCCCGCAGGAACAGGTCCTGCGCCTCCTTGTCTTCGGTGATGATTGCTTCACTATGACCCGTGCCATAGCGCTCGATGTGGCGCATGGCCTGCGCCATCGACGGGATGACACGCAGCGCGAGGATTGGTGCAAGGTACTCTGTGCGCCAGTCCGCAGCGGCCGCGGCTTCGCACGTGATGATTCGCTGACAGCGCGCGCATCCGCGCAGGACAATGCCCCGCAGCTCATAAAGCTCATGCTGCAGCAGCGGCAGGAATTCTCTGGCCACACGCTGATGCACCAGCACGGTCTCGACCGCATTGCAGACACCCGGACGCTGCGTCTTGGCATTGACGATTATCCGGATAGCCTTGGCCATGTCCGCGTCCTCGTGCACGTAGATATGGCAATTACCCCCTCCTGATGCCAGCACCGGCGCGCGCGACCTGCGACGCACCAGTGCGATGAGGCGCTCGGAACCCCGGGGGACCATCAGATCGATCTCACTTGACGCGAGCATCGCAGGCAATCGCTCCCTGCCCACCAGCTGCACAAGGTGTCCTGCGTCCCTGCCTATCCCCGCACGCATCAGTCCCTCCCGAATAGCACCGACCATCGCCGTGTTTGTCGCGATTGCCTCGCTGCCGCCCTTGAGCAGCACCGCTGATCCTGCCCTGATGCACATGGCCGCAGCGTCTGCTGTCACATCGGGTCGCGACTCGTAGATCATGCCGATGACACCCAGAGGCACAGATCTTCGCTGCAGATACAGCCCATTTTGCAGAGTTCTCTGCTCGAGCACCCTGTCCACAGGATCCTGCATCTCAGCTATGGCACGCATGGAGCCGAGCAGCGCGTCTATCCTATGTCGATCCAATCTCAGGCGGTCCAGCATGGTCGCGTCAAGGTCCATCGCGTCTCGGAGGTCCTGCTCATTGGCAGCCAGTATGCCAGCAGCGTGAGCAGCCAGCGCGTCGGCCATGCCATGCACCACGGCTCTTCGGTCCATGCGCCGCAGATTACGCTGCGCAGCCTTCGCTGCCGCTGCTTCACGCACAGTCATCACCTCCCTGCTCGCTTCTCGCGGCTCTCGCATCATGCACGATCATCACCTCCACAGGCAGCGCCACCTGTCCTGCATGCGAGATATGCTCCTCGCACCACATCCTGGAGCGCCTCATCCACTGTCGCTATCCTGCGCAGCCCCGCTTCAGTCGTGCCGCCGGGCGACGCCACCTTCCGCACGATGGACTGCGCGTCGCCGACGCGCATCATCTTCACTCCTGCCTCAAAGGCATGCAGGACCGCTTGCCTGGCCTCCCTCGCCCCGATAGCGCCTCCGGGCAATGCCTTTGCCATGACATCCATGAGATGAACAGCGAAAGCGATGCCGCTGGCCGAGAGCGCTGTGTACGCGTCTATCTCGTGTTCTTGACATACACACACCCTGCCGACGCTGCTGAGCACCTCCTGCGCCAGTGCGATATCGTCGACCGTGCACTCCTGGCAGGGCGCGAGCACGCTCAGCGCTTCCCCTATCTCCACCGCGATGTCCGTCATCGCCCTCACTATCCTGCAAGGCACGTGCCGCCCCTTCCCTGCCCGCAGATCATCGTTCCGGTGCGATGCATCGTCGCCTGTTCCTGAGCCCTCGCATCCCATCAAAGCCGTCAATGCATCTGTCGTGACTCCCGCAGCGAATGACACGACGAGCGCACCACGCAAGCCGGGCAGCACCGCGGGCAAGTCCCTTGGCTTGACCGCCACCAAGACAACATCCGCCCAATCTGCTGCCGCGTTCATGACCCTTACCTTGTCGCACCCTGCCCGCTGCCGTCCGATGATGCGCACCTCATGCGCGCCCCTCTGACCTCCGCGAGATGCGCCTTCGCCCGCGCCATCCCTGCGGCACCATCCCGCACACAACCCTCCATGAAGCGCTGCACCAAGACGTCCATCGCCGATGATTGCTATCCTCATGTTATCACCTCGCTGTCTCTCTTGCTTCTCTCTTGTCCCGTCGCATGCCGCAGGCAGAGCAGCGTGCCCACACGTTCTCCAGTTAGTATGCGTCGCAGAATATCTCGTTCCCTGCCATCCGCTATCACTGTCGCGGCACCGCAGGAGGCGGCCCGCTGCGCGGCCCTCAGTTTCGCGCGCATCCCGCCAACGCCCGTCACGCTGGTCGTGCCCTGCACATGCGCCAAGAGCTCTTCATCGATGCCCGTCACGCAGCACACCGGCCCGCCATCAACGAGCAGGCCAGGCACTGTCGAGAGGAGTATGAGCAGCCTCGCCTGCATGAGCACCGCAAGCTCTGCGGCCAATGCATCATTGTTACCGAAGCTGCTGCCCACCGGATCGTTCTCATTGACGACGATAATAGGCAGCTGGCGCAGCAGCACGTGCAGCACCCGCGTGCTCCGGTCGATGTCCTGACGCGTGAGCAGCAGCTGCGCCGCGTCGATGCCGGTCGCATGGAACGCGTGCATCATGCGAGCCTGCCCTATCGCCGCCAATGCCGCGCGATCGCCGTTATGCATCCCTGCCCGCCGCGCTCCTTGCGCACCAAGCGCCACCGCCCCTGAGCAGACCAGGATGCCCTGCCATCCCTGCGCTCGCATCCTGATGAGCTGATGGGACAGCGACTGAAGAAGTCCCCCTCGAATTGCGCCATCATCATCGACGACCAGACCTGAACCCACTTTCACGATGAAAATTCGCCTAGGACAGGCCTGCGCCTGCCGTCGGATCGTGTCCTGGTCCTGCCGACCCTGCCGGAAGGCAACCACCATTTGCGACTGATGCCACCTGATCAGTATCTAGAATACCATGCTGACAATAGCTACGACTACCACGGAAGACAATCACTGCCGTATGCTGCTGTCATGGAGCACAACAGATTCGAGGAAGTATATTAATATTGCTCCTCATTGCACACAACGATAGCATGGTGAACCCATTGAGCCACGAGTTCCAATCACGCCATCAATCACCGTATCCATCCACCATCACCTGCTACTGCTTATCAGGAACCCTCTCAGGCGGCGGAGGTATCTCACGCTGCATCGGTTCCGTCGCGTCAGCGTAGTCCTCAGGCGATGGCTTCCACACCGTGCCATTGACGAGCAGCTCGCGCAGTATGACGCGACCATCGCGGCCCACGATGACCCTCGCTGTCAGGTCACTCGTTCGCAGCCCCTGCCATGCCATGCCCGCGCCCTCCGGCACGAAGTAAGACTCGATACCGTACTCGACACCCAGCAACCTGCGCCAGGAATCCGGCGTCTCTGTCACAGTGCCGCGGATGAACAGGCCATCATCCGCCGACGGACGCACCTTGGTCAGTCCTGCAGCGCTCGCGACATCGTCATCGCCCACGGCAAGCAGCACATACACGCGCTCGCCATAGGTGAAGTCACCTTCAGTGATATTGAGCGTCGAGATGTCATAGCCCAGGCGCACGTAATCCCCACGGAAGAAGTCCCTCGGGTCGATGGGAGCGACCTTCAGTAGAACCTGCGTGCCGGTGCGGATGGCTGTCTCCTGCACGGTGATGAACACCACCATGATGATGAGCCACCAGACCGCAAGGAGGACAAAGATCTTCCTGGACGGCAGCAGCGATGCTGATGATGCGGCGCTGGCGCCTGGCCTTGCTCCCTGAGCGTTCCGCCTAGCCACGCGCCCCACCTCGTCGTCCGCTACCTTTCGCCCCAATCCTGCCCTTGATGTCTCGGCGCTTGCGTTCCATATAGCCGCCGCCCAGCACCAGGATCAGACCCGCGCTCATGAAGAACCAGGACGTAGGCAACATGTCCCAGAACATATCGACATAGTGGGAGAACAGATAGACAAACAGCCACGCCATGGACATATTGATGAGACTCATATCCTCACGCTTCAGGCCTATGTTGAGGAGGAGCAAGAGCAACGCGAAAAGCATGATATTGAAGACCCACATGTAGATGCTTCCTCTGCTCGGAAAGAACAGCAGCAGACCAGCGGCGATGAGCAGTGCGGTCCCGACCGCCGTCTCCAGCGCTGACGTCTCCCTGCGCATCCGGATATACGCGATATCCAGGAGCGCGAAAGCCAAAATCGCAAACCCGATGAATACACCAGCACCGAATCTGGAGAACTCCTGGACAACCGATTGATGCAGCACAGAGAATCCCTCAAAGGACAACAAGAACAAAGCGATGAGCATGATCTTGAGTCCCGCGAGGCGCACTATCCTGGCGACCAAAGCGAGACGCTCGCTCGCCTGATGCAATGAGCCGATGGCAAAGAGCAGGATGGCAGAGGAGAGCATCAGGACCGGCACGAACCGCTCAGGCAGCGCGCCGTGGCCAGAGAAGACTGCATTGAATATCCAGACATACCATAGGATGGAGACGAGCCACGCGATATTCGCTTCGGGGACGATATAGAGCAGAGGGAGGATCGCGACCAGCCAGAGCAAGACCAGGCTCGCCGCCCCTGCCTGCACATGATAGAGCTGAGCGAGCAGGAAGATATCCGCACCGATGAGCAATGCGCTGAGAAAGAGCAGCGCCCGGCCCAGCGTCGGATAGGTCTGACGCTGGAACGCGAGATGGTAGCCGAGCCACAAGGCACCGAGGGTGAATGCGAACAGGACACCCATCTTGAGGATGACGGAGAACGCCTGCCAGTTGGCGGCGATGAAGAGGATGACGCCCGTGCCCAGCATCAGGGCGCCGATGGTCGCGATGATGGCCACCTGCCTGAGCTGCGCGCGCTGCTTCTGGCGCTCCTGCAGGTCGGCGAGCATGCGCTTCTCCTGCGCAGCTGATATCACGCCCTGCTGGCACCATTGATTGATGAGGTCTTTCATGAGCGTCGCCTTGCTCCCGGCAGCATCACACACAAGTGCACGTCTGCCGCACCTATGCTTTGTGCGTTTGGTAGAGAGCAGAGTATTAAAACCTTGCTCAAATCCCCCCTCAGATGGACGGCAATCACGCGACCCTCCTGCATACAGGCTACGCCCTGCTCGCCTATGGTGGTGCCTACGCAGCAGCCTGCATCGGCGCATTCTATGAATACATCCTGCACTGCGACACCCCCATGCCCTGCACGCTGCATGTAGAACGGCTCGAGGCCCGCGTCGATGACCCATGGAAACGCCTCACGCTCGTCGGCGAGCCACAGGCCTATAATTCCGACGACCACGATATGGCGGTTGCCCTGCTCTCTGAGCACCAGAGCGTTGCATTCCAGCACCAGGACATGGACCAGGAAGCGCTGCGGGGCGCGCGCCGCGCACTCACCTTCGCCTATGACCTCTCCACCTTCATCCCCTCGCTGCTGCACATGCTCAAGGAACGTCGCATGTTCCCATCACTGAGCGAACTCGCGTGCGATGCAGGACGTGACTGCTACCGACTCGAGGAGCCATCCGCCTGGCAGCAGGAGCTGCGCGACGCTGACCTTGTGGGCGCCATAGCCCGTGAGACCTTGAGCACCCTCAGCAGCCCATTCACCTACTGGCTGCCAAGCAAAGCCGCGCAGCATGCGGACAGCCCCACAAGGCAGACCGCGCGCATCGCCCGCCTGGAACGCGTCCGACTCGCACGAGAATCAGGGATAGCACATCGCATCACTGAGCTCATCACGCTGCCTGAGGTGACGGATCTGCTCGCCGTGTATCATCAGTCCCATCATCCTGGTGTGCAGGATGCGCTCGCAGGGATGCTCGAGCTTCGGGCCTGGCAACTGCCCACGGACGAGCAATGCTGCTGGCCTACCGCGGCGTATGGGTTCTGATGCGAAGTCATCCGATTAACTGAGAAGCATTCGCCATGTTGGTTTTAGCTGTCAATACAACGGATATCTCCTTGCCAACGCGATGACCTGCCGCTTGACATCCTTGATAATGGCTTCGTCAGTGTGATGCTTCACCACCGTAGCGATATACCTGCCGACATCACGCATATCCTCTTCGACCATGCCTCGTGTCGTTATGGCAGGCGTCCCCAGGCGGATGCCGCTGGGATCAAAGGGGCTGCGCTTATCATAGGGCACCATGTTCTTGTTGCAGGTGATATTGGCCTTGTCGAGCGCAACCTCGGCTTCCTTGCCTGTGACGCCGATGCTGCTGAGGTCGACGAGAATCAGGTGATTGTCTGTGCCGCCAGTCACCACGTCAAGACCTTCTGCCACCAAGGACGCAGCGAGCGCCTGCGCGTTCTTCACTATCTGCGCGGCGTACGCCTTGAACTGCGGTCGCAGCGCCTCCTTGAACGCCACGGCCTTGGCCGCGGTCACATGGTCATGAGGGCCGCCTTGCATGCCGGGAAACACCGCCTTGTCTATGGCTTTGGCAAACTGCTCCTTGCACATTATCATGGCCCCACGGGGGCCGCGCAGGGTCTTGTGCGTCGTCGTGGTCACCACATCGGTATACGGGAAGGGGCTCTGATGCACACCACCGACGATGAGCCCCGCGATGTGGCTGATATCCGCCATGCTTATCGCGCCTACCTCCTCGGCTATCTCAGCGAACGCTTTGAAATCGATGATCCTCGGGTAGGCAGTCGCGCCGGAGAGGATGAGCTTGGGCTTTGTCTTCCTGGCAAGGGCGCGTATCTTCTCATAGTCCAGACGGTGGGATGACTCATCTACACCGTACTGCACAAACTGATACGCCCTGCCGCTGAAGTTGACCTTGTGCCCGTGCGTGAGATGGCCGCCCTGGTCAAGGGACATGCCCATCACGGTGTCGCCAAATTCAAGCAGCGCGAAGTAGACCTCGATATTCGCGGGGCTTCCGGAATACGGCTGGACATTGACGTGCTCTGCTCCGAAAAGCTGCTTTGCCCTCGCTATTGCCAGCTCCTCAGCGTCGTCGATGAACTGGTTGCCGCCGTAGTATCGCTTGCGCGGATAGCCCTCGCTGTACTTGTTGGTCATGACGCTGCCGAGGGCCTCCAACACAGCAGGAGAGACGAAGTTCTCTGACGGGATGAGCTCAAGGCCGTCGTTCTGACGGTCTCGTTCGTGGTCAATGGCCGCCGCAAGATCAGGGTCAAATTGATGAAGAGGGGTGCGGTTCATGGCGTGCTCTGGAGCACGAGATGATCGAACAAGGGAATCGGTCGGATGGGCCGCACCGCTGGTTTTTGTGGATTCTATCTTCATCCCCTGTGGGCGGGTGCCCGCGTATTTATGGGTTGCGACAAGACACGCTACATCACACAGACCTATGCCCCCTGAGGCCCGCTAGCCGCCCATCCGACATTCCAACGCAGATTTAAATAGAATGAGCGCAACCACTGTACTCGAGGTGATAATTTGGCATTAGTATTAGGACCGGTACTGCTGGTCGTAGCTATCGTCGCCTGCGGCGGCGTGTATTGGAAGACGAAGAGCTGGGCAAAGACAGGACACACCCTGCAGGTCCTGCTCGCGTTGCTGGCGCTGGTCTACGCGCTCCAGTATGTGGCAGTAGGCGAAATAAGGACAGTACTCCTGCTTCTCAGCGTGGGATTGCTGCTCGATGGCGTCATCGATGTCGCTGACTGAGAGATAGCCATGCCTAGCAGGTAGCCGGCGTCTGTCGTGACAACAGCGATTGCTTCATGACATCGGCTACCGCAAAGCTCAAATGATGTATGTAATTCTTCGTCTCTATGCAGCAACCTGTCATCATCACCGTGGTCTTGACTTCTGCAAGAAACACGTTCTTTCCGGAAAGGGACAGGTCTGTATGACATAAGGATCTATGTGAGGAGCATGACGAGTATACGCTGATGTACCTGCGCGTGCCAGCGGACTAATCGCGCGTCGCATCCACGGCTTGCTTGTACGCCGCCCTGCCGTCTTCAAGAAGCTGCTCTGCAGCTGGCTTGGACCTCGCATCAGAATATATGCGAAACTGCCCTGCCGTGGTCGCGCTCGCGCGGAACCACACCCAGCCTTCATCCATGATGACCTTCAGACCGCTGAAGCGATCCGGCCTAGACAGCTCGTATCCTCTGCCACTGTAGTAGTCCTGCAGCGCGCCCATGACCCTCGCGACCGCTTCCTGATTGGGCTCGCAGCGTTGGTCATCGTCGCGAAGCGTGTAGTAACGAGGCATCGAATCGAGGAGCCCTCCGACATCCTGTCCGCGCTCGGCGGTCAGCGCGAGCGTGTAGAGCCAAGTCATCACGCCGTCGCGACATCGCGTCGCTGGGTGGATGAATCCTGAGCTTGAGCCATCGCCGGACAACGCTGCGTGTTGGTCAATCATCGTATCCACTACATTTATCTCCCCTGTGCCGACCTCGACGTATCGGCCGCCATGCCTTCGCGCGACATCCTTGACCAACCAGGACGTACCATCATTGACGACGATGGTACGATTCCTTATGCCGATACCGGGAACATTGACCAATTGCGCGTCCAGCACATTCTCGTTAGGACCAGTCGCCGCGCCCTTGCGGCCCAGCACATACTCCGTCATCAACCCCAGGACATATTGACCAGAGACGACCTGTCCGAATTCGCTGGCGAACTTGCTCCCGACAGGGATGCCCAACTCCGCACGATCAGCGTCAAAGTCAAAACCGACGTACAGGTCCTTTGGACCAAGTGTCGAGACAATCGCAGCGAGGGTCCGGCCGTTAGGCTCAATTCCCCGCTGCGGACCCCTTGCGACGCTTCCGTGGATAACTTCCAGAGGAATGCCCATGCCAAGCCTGAGCACATCACACAGACCACAGGCAGCGCCTCCATTCGGGTCCAGGATCACGCGCTTGTCCGCGTAGAAGGAACGGACATCGTCAAGGGTCCCACCTGGCAGGAGGGAAAGAACAAAATCCAGATACGATGAGCCCGGATTGCTGCGCACGCGCGCCACCCTAACCGCGCCCATACCATCCACTCCAGCGCCCACCCCATCCACTCCCTCCCCCATCAGCTCATGCGCCCTGCCAATGACTCCTGCCATGTCGTCTGGAGCCAACAGCGCACCATCCTCGCGCAGGAACTTGAAGCCATTATGATGCAAAGGGTTATGGCTGGCCGTGAGCATGACACCACCATGCGCGGCCTCCTCACGGACCGTGTGCTCGAGCATGGGCGTCGTCACGACGCCAATGTCCACTACACGAACATCCCTGCCGAGATGCCCCATCAAGGATTGCATTATCTGTTCGCATGAGGGCCGCGGGTCATGACCGATGATGACTGTGGGGGCCATGCTCCTTTTTCGCAGCCATTGACCATAAGAGAGCGCATAGGCCGGAATCACGGGCATGAGCACTTTCGCAGTACCTCTGACGCCTGAATGGCTCTCGACAAGGGTCATTGATGGACAGGATTGTTGCTCAGGTTTTGAATGTTTGGGCGCGGCGTTCCCTTACTGGCCAATACCAATATAAACCAAGAGCGCTTGCCCGATCACCATGGCAACGCAGATGGACCTCGCCGGTAAGCCCAAGCGCGACGACTGGCACACGTACTTCATGAAGATAGCGACGCAGGTCGGCTCCAGGAGCACGTGCGACAGAAAGCATGTCGGCGCCGTCATCGTCCGTGACAAGACCATCCTGTCCACGGGCTACAACGGTTCGGTAAGAGGCCTTCCGCACTGCGACGAGTCAGGACATGACATGGAAGACGGACACTGTGTCAGGACCGTGCACGCTGAGGCCAACGCCATCGTACAGGCGGCCAAGAACGGCGTGGCCATCGACAGCGCCGAGATCTACATCACGGCAAGCCCGTGCTGGAACTGCTTCAAGCTCATCGCGAACGCTGGCATCAAGACCATCTACTTCGGAGAATTCTACCGTGACGAGCGCATCTATAAGACAGCCGCGGCGGCGGGCATCAAGCTGGTCGATATGAGCAGGCAGAAGGAATCGTGAGCTGAGCCCTTATCCGTACGTCACCGGCTCGTCCTCGCCTGATTCCAGCCTCGCGCAGAGAAACAGCAGGTCACTGAGGCGGTTGAGGTATTGGATGACGAGCGGTTGTGTGTGGATGGTGTCTGGCTGCAGCGCGCACACCCTGCGCTCTGCCCTGCGACAGATGGTACGGGCGAGGTGCAATGATGCCGCGGCTCGGTTGCCGCGCGGAAGGATGAAAGAAGTCTGCTGGGGTAGTGTTGATTCTATAGATGCGAGAGCATCCTCCATGCGCTGTAGATGGATAGATGTCAATGCGGGAAGAGACGCCAACACCTTCTCCGGTGCTCCAGCCGACGCGAGCAGCGCACCGATGATGAACAGATCGTTCTGCACGTGCCGCAGCGGCATGATGACGGACTGCTGCTTGGCGTCGGCTAATGCGAGACCTATCGCCGCGTTGAGCTCGTCGACCGTACCATAGGCCTCCAGCAGGATATCGTGTTTGGGCACCCTCTTGCCTCCGATGAGCGCGGTCGTTCCGTCGTCGCCCGTCTTGGTCGCGATGGATGGGCGGGAGGATGATGGAGGAGCAGCCATAATGGGACAGAAGAGGACAGAATATAAAAATGCATTGGGGTCGGAATTGGCCTATCCTGACAACTCCAGCATCTTCTTCCTGCTCGACGCGCCTGCGACAACACGGACCTTTGCGCCAAGGAATTTGCTCAGGAATTGCTCCAGCTCAACGTTCGCCTTGCCCTTGTCCGGCGGCGCGGCTATCGCGACACGGAATGCCTTTCTCGCTTCGTCGTATCCGAGCAGCATGGTCTTTGATGCGCCCGGGCGCGCCATGATAGCGAAGCGCCTGCCAGATAGCTTGGCCATAAATTCTTCGCAAGTGATCGGAGCATCGTCCATAGTGCATGCGCTTCCTGCGTCATCCGCAGCAGATACCTGACAGGATGACAAAGGGATTAAATTAGTTTGGATTGGTAGAAAAATTCCCTTGGCAGCATCAGGGCAGATTCGTGAAGCGCGTTTCAGCTATAATCGCGCCAGGTGTGATTGCACTTGGTGCATCGCATGAACTTGGTCTCTGGCTCGTCGCCCGCGCGCGTCTGCACCATCCAAAAATAGGCCTCTTTATGACCGCACTTGCCACACTCGGCCTCAACCTTTGGATACGGCACTTCCTCTTTTTCCACCACGTCGACTTCGGTTGAGCCGCGCTGCATGTGCTCGGTGATCTCGGCCTTGGCAGCGTCACCGTCCTTGTAGTCGCCTCGGGGACAGACCATGACACGCTTGTTGCCCTCTTTCTTTGGCAATAGGATGGAACCGCATTTCGGACAGAACATAAGACAGGGGGGACGACGGCTGGTTTATAAAGGTTTAGGTGGTGGAAGGGGCCTCTGTCTTTGGCTGTCCAGGCAATCACCCCGCCACCCATGCCACCAGTTTCATAGCCATGAGCTTGACATAGCCGAGGTAGGGCAAGCGCATCCATGCCCTGCCGATGATCCGATCAGGCGTCACGGCCACCTCGTCAGGATTACTGCCGCAGTTATGGTCGCCCTTGAATGTATAGGACCCTTCGTTGACCGAGATGACACGGTGGATTATCGGCTCTGGTCTTGACGTCCAGTAGACCAGCACGTCACCGACCTTGACGTTTTCGGGTCTCACCCCTGTCAGGACGATGACGTCGCCGGCATCAAAGCCATTGCGGAAGCGGAAGAACTGGAACTGCTGCTGTTGGATATCGAGCGATGCGTATAGGTCGGCCTGAGTGAACGGGCCGCAGGATGATTGCCACCAAGTATCAAATGCGCCATCATGCTCCATGCTGCCGGACACGACAGCCACCACCGGAAAGGGCGTACCCATGATGAGCCCCAGCACGGGATAGATGATGAAGCGGATGAGCAAAAACGCGAGCAGGATATTGGCAAGCCAGGACCAGATACTGTTGTCCTCGTGAAGAAAGTGCTTGATGCGCTTCCAGGTCATAACCATACCTCTGCGTGAGATACCAGAGGTTTAAAAGCATTGCTCATGGGCAGTGTATTGTTGCCGTATCACTCCTTGGTCACACATACTCTCCACCATCATATGCGCTATTTATTTCTAGCGCGCGCGTGACTTCTGCCGTGACCTTGCGGAGCGGACAGGAGCAGTCGCAGTCCCGCTTGCTGCCACGGACGGTTGAACTTGCGCCTGAGCAATTGGCTCTAGCATCGGCTTTGCCTGCGGCTTGAGCAAGCGCTCCTTGATGACATGATCAATATCTTTCTTGTGCCAACCGTGACTGAGCAGATGCTGTCGTATCTCCCTGAGCGAGTGGCCCGCCTGCAGATGCGTCAACATATAGCGGGCGAGCTCGTCCTGCGCCTGCTGCACGACTGGATGATCATGATGCTCCATGGCACGCTTGGGTCGCTGCATGAGCGGATGCGCGCGCACGTAGACGATGCCGGCGCCCACGCTGGTCAGGATGAGCAGCAGGAGAGGCACCAGGAAGCCTCGGGGCTTTAGCGCGGGGAGTGATTGACCCTGGGCTGCACCACGGGATTCATTTGTGGGTGCTGTATCGCTGGCGCTGCCGACCTCTGCGCCGCTTGCGGAACCGATATCAACTGCTGTTTGCTCCGCTGATGTGGTTTCTGGAGTAAGCGCAGCCGTAATAGAGCCATCATCCTGTGTTGGGAGCGAAACAGTCGCTTTGGATTCTTTGCCTATCGCGAAGTACGAGAATCCTGGCGTATCCGCGTAATAGGTCACGGTGTTGTCGGTCACCGCGTCAATGACGGTCTTAAGCTCGACCCATGCACCGTTGACATTGCGATAGAGCGAGACATCACCATTGCGCAAACCGACGCTGTTGAGCCAGGTGACATTCACGCGGAAGTAGATGCGCACCGCGGAAAACGAGCCCATGTTGGACGTGTCAAAATGCAGCCAGTGATAGAGCGGTTCAGCCGGAGCGTCCAATGATGACGGTTTGCCGATGGCCGATATGGTGAGCTTGCCATTCACGACGCTCTCATTCGGCGTGAATTCCACGCGGCTGACCGGGATGGGCGCTATTGCCAGGGTCATGCTCTTCTGCTCGCCTGCTGCGATCGCGGCCCATATCTGGCTGGTCTTCGTGGGCGCTGCGCTGTCGCCTCCGCCACCACCACCGCCCCCTGCGGCGGATGAACTGGAACTGGAGGAAGAGCTGGTAATGGTCACGCTCAGGTTATACTCATAATCAGATGTCATGGCGTTGCCATGCCAGTCCTGGCAGCGGACATAGTAGACATAATTTCCTGACACCGGCGTGCTTACGGTCGCGTTGAAGCTGATGTTATTGGCTGTGTCAAAATAATTATCCATGATGCCGTAGGCCACGCCCGCGCCGGTCTCATAGCGGCAAGTGCTGTTCTCATTGACCTGGAAGGTGATGACACTCGCGGTGTTTGTCGACGTATAGGGATCCTGCGACTGCACGTATGGCGCGACGGTATCATTCGCCTGCACCACGCCGCTGTGATTGAGACCTGTTATCCTGAGGCGGGTGCCATTGTACGCGCAGGCGTATTGCCCTGTGCTTCCCGGGCATACGACAAAAGTCTCATAGGCGCCATCGCAATCTTTGCTGATATCAGCGACGGATTGCACATCAGGACTGTCCTTTATGCAGACACCTTGCGCGCCGGTCGCGTTGGTCACATAGATGGTCTTGCCGGGCGCCTCCAGGCCACGGATGATGATGGAGCCACCTCTGCTCGTGTTCTCGTCTTTCTTGAAGGTGAGATTGCGCAGGACAAGCTTCGTCGTGTTGGTGAACGTGTAATTGAACTGCACCAACGTCTGGTTGTCGGCCGTGAACGTGACATTCAGGTTGCCGCCGAACGCCTCTGACAGGTTCCCTGACGCATTGAGGGTGATGTTGAGCGGCACATTGGTATTGATGCTGCTGGCATTGCCGATGAGATAGTCACCGGTATCATTCAGGCCATCATTGTCCGCGTCGGTCTCGTTGTAGTCAGGATTGCCATCGCCATCAGTATCAAGGCTCGCCGTCGCGAAGGTCCAGTTGTAGGGACTCATGGTATTGCCAGCAAGGTCTTTTGCGCCCGTCACATTGACCTGTATGAGCTGGTCATAGCCCAGCCATGCCCAGGGGATGAAGATGCTCTGGTTGGACGCGTTCCAGGACACATTGCCGCGCCAGAGCTGGCTGGTGTTCAGCGAGAGGACACTGAATGAAGGAAGCACGGAGGTGTTCATGCTCGTCTCATTGAAGAAGACGCTGATGATGGTGCCGACCGCGACGCTGGTGGACGCGTTGGCAGGCGTGACAAGGACCGGCACTGGCGCGGTCAGGTCGAGCAGGGCTGTGATATTTCGCGTCGACTGCGCATTGCCCGCCTGGTCGACAGAGTAATAATAGACAGAATGGTTGCCCGTTGTGTTGATGAGCACCACGATGCTTCCTGCACCGCTGGCGCTGCTGTTGGACCAGCTGTCGCTGTCCAGGCGATAGTAGGTGAGATTGACCTGAAGGTCGTCTGATGGCGAGATAGTGACATTGTATGCAGCGGACTGCCATCTGGCCTCGCCGGCCGACGACGCTGTGGTGTTCGGACTGGTGGTGTCGACGTACAGGGCCACGGACGCGTTGCCCATGTTGCCCGACGTATCATTGGCGAAGATGGTGAGCGTGTAGGTCCCGGCGGCGCTGACATTGAGCAGAAGCTGGCCATGCTGACCCGCGAGGGTGATGTTGCCGCCGGCATTGCCTGTGCCGTTGCTCAGCCAGGCGCTGCTGAAGTACGCTTCTGTTATGTTCCAGGCGACGGTAATATTGACCGTACTGTTGACATAGGACGCATTCAGCGGGAGTGTGAAGTTGACGATTGGAGATGTGATGTCGCTCGCGCCGAAGGCGCCGGAGAAATGGTCCGCATAGATGACGGTCGATGAGCCAGAGACCTCGTAGCAGGCACTGTCCGTTCCGATGATGGATACGTGGCTGCTGATGTTCACGGTGGCAGAGCAGGTGCTGATGGCGGAGCAGGACGCATTCTCCATTGCTGTGCCATTGCAATAATAGTTGGCCGCATAGGTCGTGGGGAGGGCGATGACACCGTACTTGTAGTTTGATCCTGCTGGTAGGAATGATTCCACGTCGAACCAGCCGAAGTCGGAGATGTTGAGACCTGACGCCTCAGCTGCCGCAACGATGCTGGCCGAGGGACTCTCATTGACCTGCGTGTCATTCATCGCCGCCATCTGGCTGAGATTGATGGAGAAGCCCACGATAGCAAAGCTCTTATTTCCCTGCGTGATGGTGAGCGTGTAGTTGTAGAAGACCGGCGCCAGGTAGTCTGATGCTGTGCCGTCCTCCAGGGTCACGTTCATGGATTGCCCTGGTTTCTGGAAGAGGTCTGTCAGCTGGCTCGCGTTCACGGCCTGCAATTCTGCGAGCAAAGGACTGGTGCAGGTGACGCGGTTGAAGGTATCGTTGGCGCAGAGATAGACCGTATGCGAGCCTGGGCCCGTCAGGTTGCTCGTGAAATCAAGATCCACGCCCGCCACATAGGTCCCCTCACCGCCTGACCGTGCCATGGTGATTGCGCCGCTGTTCTGGCTCTCAAGCTGCCAGTGCGCGGTGATGTTGTACCACACGCTGTCGATGCTGGTATCCGACACATTCGCGATGAAGGTCACGTTGAGCGTAGTGTAGTTTGTGGCGTTAGGTGATATCTGAAGCACGGTCGGAGCTACGTCATCAAGTATGTAGTAGTAGGTCGCGTTGGACGCGCGGCCGAGCGAGTCGTTGGCTGTTATGAAGACTGTCGTATTGTCAGCTTCTGCCCAGAGCGAGAGGTTTGCGGAAAGGGACATGGAGGTGTTACCGGAAGCGGCAAGTGCGTAACCCTGCAGGTTGCTGCCGCTGCTGTTGGTCACGTTCAGCTGGACGATGTCCAAAGCAGCGTCGCTCGCCACCATGATAAGCGAGCCGGATGTCGTGACGTAAGGAGTTGTCTGGCTCGGCGTTATCGTGGGCGCATCGTATGGCACTGCCGCGACGCTGGCGTTAGCGCCCTGATTGCCGCTGGTGTCATTGGCCGAGACGCGATAGCCGTAGCTTGCGCCGTTGGTGAGGCCGGTGTCCTGATACGTTGTCGCGCTTGTTGTGTTCAGGAGCGCCCAGGTGCCGGTGTTGTTGCTGAAGATGAGATAGTTCTCCAGGTCCGCGAAGGTGGTATCATCGGTGCTATTCGCGGGCGCTGTCCACGTGAGGTTGATGGTGGTGTTGCCCGCGGCCGCGTCCAGGCCCGTGACCACGCCAGGAGCCACATTGTCCAGCGGCGTCGCGTTATAGGCGATGACCGTGGTGTTGCGGTTGTCGGCCGTGTCATTGGCGATGACCGCGACCCAGGCCTCTGTGCCGTCAGCGAGGCCCTCCACATTCCAGGATGTCGCTGTGGTACTGCCATTGAAGGTCGCGCCCGATGTGCTGGTGAAGTTGGACGCGCTGACGTAGATGAGATATTCGCTCAAGTCCGCCTCACTGTTTGCTGACCAGGACAGGGTGATGCGTCCGGAGCTGGTCGCGTTGTTCTGCACGCTGACGCCCGCGATGGGCGCTGGCGGAGAGTCAAAAAGCGTCAGGTTCGGCATGATGGCGTAGCCGTTGCTCACATCCGTCGCGGTCAGGGTGTAATTGGATGTGTTTGACTGGACCGGCCAGCTGTAATTGACGCTCAGGAGCACCACATCACCAGCGCCGGAGTAGTTAATGCTCCTGCGGAAGTGGAAGATAGCGGACTCGCCTGTGGGAAGCGCGCCTGACCGGTTGTCCAGCACGGTCGATGTGCCATTGTAGAAGACGACCACGGTGTAGGACGCGCCGGTGGCGTTGGAGCCATTCGCCAGGAGCACATGGCCCATCATGGGCATCACGTTGATGGACGGCGGCGCGTCCGCGAGCACGACTGGCGCAAACAAGGCGCCAGCTACTCCTATCAACAGCACCCCAAGGAGCAAACGCTCCAACACGTATCTGCCCATGACCTGAAGACCCCACTGCCCTTCGCCGCCCCTGATGCCTCTGCTGCATCACTGCGCGCAGATCACGACAGGCGGCGAGGCCCTTGCCTTGCCCTCATCCATACGACCAGGAATCATTCTGGCTGGTGCGTATCCAATAGCCCACTCCGGGCTCCACATCCGCGAAGCCGTCAAAGGAGCCGAGTATCTTGATATTCGTCTCCCAGCTGCTGCTGGACGTGTTGTAGCGCCAGAGACTGACATAGCCGGACACGTCCGCAAATACTGATGAGACTGTCGCGCTCGACGCCTGGCTATAGCCGACCATAGTCCAGGTCGCGACAAGAGAGACGTTCTGGCTCTGCTGCGTGCCGCTCACGGTCAACGTGCCGGGGCTGAGCATCTTTATCCAGTAGCCCTTGCCGATCTCAAGCACCTGCAGCTCGCCGTCCAGGATGCCCAGGCCGGACAGGTAGGTCGATGACTGCCAGCCCTGCCTGCTCGTGTTCCACCAGTAGAGGACCGTATAGTTGAGGCCGGTGAGGATGGTCTGCGCGCCCGAGGCGCTCGGCTGCAGCGGCAGGGAGAACAGGTTCCATCCTGCCGAGAGGTTGATGCTTGATGACAGCGTGGTGATGGAGCCGTTCACCTGTGTGCTGTTGCGCGAGATATGCCCCGCGTCATCATACGCGAAGACCTGAAAGTAGTAGGTATATCCGGTCAGGCCGGTATGATCGTGGGTGAGGGTCGCATTGGACGTGTTGGCGATATTGACCCAGTTGCTTGGCACCTGGGGCGGGCTTGTCGCGTTGGGCGTCGTGGTGTTGGCCATGTAGAGCATATAGCCCATGACATCGGCCGTCGATGTGCTGTCATTGTTGCTTGTGACCGCGCTCCACGTCAAGGTGATGGTGCTGGCGGAGACTGACGCAGAGAGATTGGCCACGCTCTCGGGCGCCAGGACATCAGCGACCACTCCTGCCACCGGGATGACGGACGCGTTATAATTGCCCTCCGCGTCCTGCGGGGCTATGGCGTACCAGTACGTGGCATCACTGGTGAGGCCGCTGTCCGTGTAGTTGTCGTCCGTGGTGTTGGCGATGTTGCTCGCGGACGCTGTCGAGGAGAAGTTTGATTGGCTGCGATAGACGCGGTACAGGGCGAGGTCTGATTCTGACGACGCGCTCCAGGAGACATTGAGCTGTGTCTGCCCTGCGACTGATGCGACCGCCAGGCCAGCCACCTGCGCCGGCGGGAAGTTGAAGAGCGTCAGGTTGAGCATGATAGCATAGCCATTGCTCACGTCCGCGGCCGTGATGGTGTAATTGGACTGGTTGCGCTGGTAGGGGAAACTTGTGTTGACCACCAGGATGACCGTGTCATTCTCCGCGCTGTAGTTGAGGTTGAGACTGAAGTGATAGATTGAGCCGCCGCCCGTCGGCAATGTCCCGGCCCTGGCATCCAGGACCGTGCTGCTGCCGTTATAGTAGACCGTCACGTTGTAGCTCGCGCCTGTCGCATTGCTCCCGTTAGAAAGCAGCACATGCGCCTTGACAGGCAGCTGGTTGATGCTCGGCGGGCCGTCAGCTAACGCGACCCCCAGGAGGGCCATGGCCAAAACCGCCACCAGCACAGCCATCGCTGCATTGCCTTTGCCGACCCGTCCCATAGTGCTTTTCGTACCCATCTGCCTTATAAACCTTGCTCCTCATCCACTGTGCCTGAAAGGCCCCTGCTCCCGGGCGTCCTCACAACCTTGATCGCGCCCATCTTCATCGGAAGTAATCGCGCTTCATCCTGCGGTCATTGATGATGTAGCCACCGACCAGGCCTGCGGTCAGGGCCGCTATAGCAATGAAGACTATCCATCCAGTGCCGCTCTGCGGCGGCGCCATGATATCATCGGCGTTAGGAGGATGCTTCGCGTCCTCCGTGGGTTCCGCCGCCGCATCCGTGGCCTGAGCGCCGCCCGCAGCCCCATCACCTGAGCCTCCGCTGGCATCCACCTGCGTGTCCGCGGATGCGTCTGCGGCTGTGGAGCCATCCTGCAGGGCATCAGCGTCCGGGTCAGCATCGGTCGCGGGGGGCATGTAGGCCGTCGTCGACCCACCTGAAGTTGCCGATGAGCCGGATGACGCATCGCCAGAGGAAGATCCTGACGAGCCGTCGAACGGCGCGCTGTCTCCGGACGTGTCATCGCGGCCTGACACTGCCTGACCGACGCTGATATCAAGCGTATGCTCGGTTCCCGATGCGCCGATGGTCACCGGGTTCTCGTTGATCGCCTGCCCGTCCACCGTGATGGTTGCCTGCATGCCCTCGGTCAGCGTGCTGTTGAGCTGGAAGTACAGGAAGTACTGGTCAAACTGCATATCGCCCATGGTGTAGCGGGAGACTTGCGCGCCATCGACCTTGGCGATGATCACCGCGCCCGAGTCCTGCGTCAATGCTGCTCCGTCGACCGTCACGGTGCCTCGCAGCATGTGCGGTATGGCAGGAGGGGATGACGGCGCTGCGCTCACCGCCTGCATCGGCAAGGTGAGCAGCAGCATCGGTAGCGTGAGCAGCAGCATCGGTATCACGAGCATCAGCTTCGAGGCGAGGACCGCACCCGCACGCGCGCACGCAGGCCCCCGGAGGGCTGAAGAATCATCGCGTCTCATCGTGGTCACCAGCTCACCGTCCAGTTGTCCGCAGCATCAGCCGCTACATAATATGCGCGACCAGGAGTCATGAGATTGAGCGTGTTGAGGAACGAGAGCCCTGCGGAGTCGTACCAATACCAGCTGCCGGCCGCATACGACCACACATAATAGCGCTGCGATACACTGCCAAACGCGCTCGCCATGCCGACCGTGGCATTCGCGTTGTATCCGAGCAGTTGGTAGGATGTGGCGAGCGGGACTGTCACGGAGAGATTCGTGCCGTTCACGAGCAGGGTCTGCGCGTTGCTGTCATTGACATAGAGCCAGTACCCATAGCCGGGCTGCAATGCCGCGAGGGTCCCGCCGGAGCCAGGGATGAAGTACTGCCACGATCCATTATAGGCCCAGACATAAGAATAATTGCTCCCCAGGCTCGCGAATGCGTAGGAGGGAGTCATGTTGGTCAGGTTGAGCGGGATGCTCAGCGCGTTCCATCCCGGTTGCAGGGTCGTGGTGAAGGGCGTCAGATTCGCGCCCGCGTCCTGCACCTGCGCCTCGCTGCTGTTGGACACCGTGGCATTGCGCCAATCCCTCACCGTAACATCAGCACTCACGCCTGCGACGCTCACGTTGAACCAGCAGGAGTCATTGCCCTGCACGAGCGTCCATGACGTGGAGGTCACGGCATTGTTGTTGATCGCGCCCATGTCATTCTGCTGGCTCTTGAGATCTCCCGTGATGACGCATTCGCTGGAAGGGATGGACAGGTTGGCAGTCACCGCGCCCAGGTTGCCTCCTGCGGTGATGCTCGCGGTGACCGTGAATGCGCTTCCCAGTGCCTTCTGGCTGGAGGCGCTCAGCTCCAGGTTCTTGATGCTGATGACATTGACCTGCGCGCTTGCGGCGGTGGTGTCAGATGTCGTGTCCATGAGGATGGAGCTGAACTGGTGCACGCCAGAGGTCGTTGGTGTGATGCCGGTGAACGAAGCGGTCGTGGTCGCTCCTGCCGCAATGCTGCTCGAGAATCCTGATCCCGCAAAGCTGGCCGCATTCGCCCAGGAGCCGCTGGTATAGAGGCTGACTGAATTGAGCGTCTCGGTGCTCGAGCCGGTGTTCTGGATAGCTGCCTCGCAGGTCAGCGAGCCCTGGTTCTCCACGGTGATGGTGCCGGACTCAGAGTTGCAGGTGAAGGTGGTGACCTGCAGGGCCGCACGCGCCGCCAGCGGGAGCAGCGAGAGGGCCAGGAGCGCCACTATCATCATCCCCGCCGGCCGTGCTGCCACGCGCAGCCAAGCCTGTCTCCAGGCCTGTCGCCTGCCCGCCTTGCTGCGCATCTGCTCATGCATCATGGACCACCCATGCTCGCGTTGAACCAGTTCTCCCATGACACGGCCAGCACGGTCGCCTGCGTCGCGTTCACCCAGGAAGACGCCATGGTGCCATTGATGCGGCCGCGATACCAGGACGCGGAGCCGCCCGTGTCAGCCAGCCCCTCTGTGGTGATAGCGTCCGCCCCGAGGCTGATGCTCTTGGCAGCGCCAAAGACCACTGCCTCGCGGAAGATAATCGCGTCCGCCTGCACGGGGAATGCCAGCGAGCTGTTGACGGTCAGGTTGATGGCCGTGTGGTTGAATGACGTGTCAGGATTGGTCACGTTGACCACACCTGCCGCCACGATATCTATCGGCACGAGAGAGACGTTCAGGAATGGCGCCTGCCCATCCACGGTGAAGCGCGCGCGCACCACGCTCATGTTCGTATAGGTCACATTGAGCTCCACGACACCCTGCGCTTCTACCTGAATCCTGAAGGTCCCGTTGCCATCAGCATTCACCATGGTATCGCGCCAGCTGATGTTGCCGGCCATAGGATTGCCCTCGAGCCTCACCTCACCGGTCACGTTCACGGACTGCTGGCCCTGCCCGCCGGAGAGGTTGACCGTGAAGGTCACATTGGTGTAGGCCGACGGGTATTGCAGCGGCTGTGCGTCCTCGCCGCCGAGCCAGAGAACCGCCACGTGCGCGCCATCGGCCAATGAGGTCAGGTTGAAGGTGGCATTCATCACAGAGCTGTTGCGCACGGCCTGCGCGTCCACGCGCAGGAACACGGCGGAGACCAGCGTCAGGTTGCCCGTGGCATTGTAGATGAGGGTCACATTGTCCTGCCCGCTGAGGATCGCGCCCTCTGCGGGGTACGCGATGCTGATATTGGGCGGTGGCAGGACCGGGCCGGCGATGCTGACCGTGAAGCTCACATTGCCGTACTGATCGACACCACCCAGCGGCGACCAGCCGCTGTCCGCGAGCCACGCATGCAGGACGTGCGCGCCCGGCGACGCGGTGAAGCTCTGGTTCCCGGACGCGTTCGTCGAGACATTCATCTGCTCATCGCTGTCCAGGCGGAGGATGACGCCTTGCGCCTGAGACGCATTGCCCGTCACGTTCCATACCGCGTTGACATCCACCGAAGAGATGCTCTGCCCCTCTGTCGGATAGCTTATCGAGATGTTGACCGGCGGCTGCGCTCCAGAACCCGCATCGCCCGACGCGTTCACGACGAAGGTACGGTTGCGATACATCGGAAAGTCCGTGAACCTGACGCCATCCGGGTCCAGCAGCCATCCATGGATGACGTGCTCGCCGTCCGAGAGGCCGGTGAAGGTGTGGGCCTGCGTCACGTTCTCTTCGCTGAAATTGATCTCCTGCCCGGAGTCCATGCGCAAGGTCACCCCCGAGATGTTCTCGGCCGGGCCATCGCGATGGTAGCGGATGGTGACGGTGCTGTTCTGATAGGTCATGGGAGGGCCCTCCGGAGGCTCCTCGAACTGCAGCGAGAGCCCGCCGTCACCCATGGGAGGCATGGCGCCTCCACCCAGCAGGGTGCAGTTGCCTGTTGTGCCGATGACCTCGAAGGCGATGTTCCTCATCTGGAAGTTACGGTCCTTGTCCTCGCAGCGCACGGTCAAGGTCATGTTGTCATCACAGATCTCCGGCTGGCGGTGATGGAAGAACAGGGGGTTATCGTCCTGCGGCCAGAGCGGCTGGAAGCGATAGTACGTCTGGTTCAGGTTCGTGATGAAGTATCCACACATCACCTTCTTGTCGGTGCTGACATTGATATCAAGACTGCCGTTGACCGGCAGGGACACCGTGCTGGCATTGAGCGGGAAATCGATGGTGACCACCGGCGGCGTGCGGTCCGTGGTACGGAAGTAGCCACGTATCGTGCCGCTGCCGCCTGTCGAAGCGTTGCGCACGCTGAGACGCACGGCATACTCACCCTGCACCCACTGGCCATCAGGCACGATCACCAGATAGTCACCACTGCTCATGTTGGCATCCGCGCTGCCGGTTATGGTCCAGCCGTACGCATCAGCATAGGAACGGCAGAAATCCTGGAAGCACGAAGGATCTGGCGCCGCTATCTGCACGCCGGTCACCTCGCCAGCCGCTTCCTGCCCATTGGCGTCAAAGAGCCAGACCTGCAGAGAAGCGTTCTCCGTGACACCCGGCTCATAGTAGCCCTGGAACTGGCTGTTGGCCGGGAACATGTTCCCCCAGTAGGACTGGCGGACCTGGAAGTTTATCCACTGGCTCGCCTCAAAGGTGCTTGTCGCATCATCCACTTCGCTGAACATGGTCTGCAGGCTGCTCCATCCCTCAGGCCATCCCCCTGCCGGAGGGACAACGGTCACATTGGCCGTGTCCGTTATCTGGCAGTTGCCCTGCGCTGAGCAACCCTGCACATAGAACTGCACATCGCCTATCCTGCTGTCATAGGACCAGATGCGGGAGAGATTGGCCTGGACCCCTGACTGAAGCATGATCTGATCCTGGGCGCTTGACAGCGCCACGGTGATAGAGACATTGCCGGCGGTCGTGACGCCGGGCGTATTGGTCTGCACATTGACAAGGGCGGACTGCACCTGAAAATTAAGCCACGCCTGCGAAGTATCGCCCGTGTCGTCATTGCGGATGATGATGGTGATATCATTGTTGCCAAGAGGCCACTTGCCGCCTGCCAGCGATGCGGGCGTGATGTTCACCTGCACCTTCGAGCCGTCGAAAACCCCCGCAGGGGTGAAATTCGTGATCAGGTCAGGCTGGCCCATGCCCCAGTTGTTGCGCTGCACGGCCTGGATGGAATAGTTGCCCAGCAGCACCGTGCCCGGACCGGCAGGGTCATTGATGGTGAGATTCCTCCCCACGATAGCGGTCCTTCCCACCTGCTCGAACATCCAGCCCATATTGACGCTGAAGGAGCGCACCTCAAAGAAGATACGTGCGCTGCTCGACTCTCCCTGTGCGTTCTGCAGGAGCACCTCTCCATCGTAAAAGCCAGTAGGCCAGCTTGAGCCATCATCCCGCGTGATGTTGATGACACGCGAGCCATTGATATCAGTCGCAGAGATATTGATGTCATCAGGATACGAGAACTCCTGCGGCGTGAAGGTGCTGGGGTCAAAGGAGTGCAGGCGCACCTCGGTGATGGTCGTATTGAGCAGCTGATCCTGAGGCACAAAGCCATAGGCCGGGCTCCTGCTGGTCGTCAGACGCAGGCGCAAGGGGTCGGCGGAGCGCAGCGACCAGGCGTCTGCTCCCGCGCTGTCCACGAGCTGGGCCGCGGAGAAGAAAGCCACGGCATTGAACCATCCAAAGCCGGTCTCTGTGCCGTTCAGGTCGAGCACCACGTCATAGAATCCCGAGTCCCATGCTCCGGCAGTGGGAACGATGGTCAGGACGTACTGGGACTTGTTGAAGCCTGTCCCCCAGAAGTCGCTGGAGGCATTGACGACTATAGGCGTCACGCTGTATGATGAGGGGTCCAGCTCCTGCGGAGGCCAGCTCGTGAAGTCCATTATCTTCCTGACACTGACGCGCACATCCCCGCCCAGCGATTGCTTGGACTGCCAATTCCCCGCGTTCTTGATGTCCACAAAGAGGGTCACATTATCCCGCAGGTTAAAGGAATCCTTCCATTGCCACTGCTGGGACTGGGCGCTGTACTCTGTCGGCATGGACGAGGCGAACCACTGGCGGATCTCGAACATGGCCTCGCCGTAATCAACGGTTCCTGAGGAGTCGTCGACGCCCTTGAGCACGGCCTTGTAGCTGCCCGATTTCCACTGCCCGTCGGTGAGACGCGCCGGGTCCAGCACCACGCTCCCCGAGCCGCTGCTGACCGACGATGAGGACAGCCCGGTGGTATTGTAGCCCGCGTCAACCGGCGCGGAGAGCCACTCCCCGGGACTGCCCAGATAGAGCACACGATCGATGGTCACGGTCCCGGACATGCCGCCGGAACTGCCGGACCACCATCCCTGGCCGGGCTGATACATCTGGATGCTCAGGTTCACGGTGTCGTTGGCCTTGTTTATCCACCTGTTGGGCCATGACGCGAAGAAGAAATTGCGCGCCTCGAAGGTACCGTCACCCTTGGCCACCGTGCCGTCAGTGCCGGTGACCGTGATGTAGCCATGGTAGGATCCTCCTTCCCAATCAGCAAGGGGCTTTACCGTGCACTTATAGCCGCCATTGTTGTCCGCGGAAGTGCAGGTGCTCGCGGTGAGATTCAGCGGCGTATCCTTGCCGTTCTGCTCATTGACCACGCGATCGACCGTGATGGTGGCGTTGGTTATGGCCTGCTGGGCAGAGCTCTGCTCCTGACCATACGAGAGACAGCCACGGTCCTTCTTTCCGCGCATCCCTCCGCCCATAGGATCCCCAAAGCCCGCGCCGCCCCCCTCGGAGAAATCTTCCTTGCGCCCGCTGCCCGAGCTGTGCGTGGCCTGCGTCACCTTGAGCTGGAAGTAGACCGTGTCGGACGTGCGGAACTGCCAGACGAAATTCGGGTTCTGCCCCAGGCCATCGACAGCCGCCGCGCACAGCTCATAGGGAGCGTAGATGAAGGTCGCCTTGGCCTTTGCCGAGCGATTATTGACATAGATCTCCGCAGTGTACAGACCGCCCCTGAGCGGAGTGTTGAGCGCTATCATCTGCTTGCTGCCATTGAAAGCCCAGCTGACATTGATATCGGACGCGTTGAGCTGGGGCCACGCGCGCAGCGTGATGTTCTGCGCTGCCCCATCCTCATAGGTCAGGCGCGAGAGCTGCGCGTCGGTGATGTTGATGGTGCCGGTGTTGTTCTTCGCGCTCACTTTCAGGTAGACCAGGTCGGTCGCCCCGAACTGATCCTGCTGCTCGCCGTCCTTGTTCGCGCTGTACGCGGTGGCCGTCTGGTCGGTCACGGTGATGACGCGCTCCTGCTGCTGGAGCTCCGAGGACCAGTTGACAGCCACGGCAAGCGTGTAAGCCCCTGTCTGGTTGGGCGCGGTCAGGTTGAATGTATAGCATCCCGCAGCCCCGCACGTCGCATCCCAATACGGGACAGCGCCAGCTTTGGTCGTGCCCAGCTTGTTCTTGAGCGTGATGTTGACATCGCGGGTCACATTGAGGTTCACTATCATCGAACCATTGGCCCGGTAGACCGGCGTCAGCTGGAATGAGAGATTAGCATCAGCGAACCCCCTGTAGTCCTGCAGGAAACCTGAGTTGCTCGACGCCTTGGCCAAGGTGAACGACCAGGTGCGCACACGGAACGATCCCTGCCTGCGCACGGTCTCAGTGCCATAGACATCCACATCAGCTGCGTACGCTCCTGAGCTCCAGTCAGAATCCACAGTGAACTGATAGCTGCCGATGTATGCATTGGAGCTGTTCAGGATGGTGGTAGAGATATTGGCCAGGACCCTGCCGTCCGGATTCCGGATAGTGCCATTGAAAAGATACGCCCCGGATGCAGGCGATGTGCCATTGTAGGTGACCGCGACCTCGACCTTCCCCGCATCACCCACCGTGAAGAGCCCCTTGAGGTTGGCGCCCGTGCTGTCCCTCAGCCGCACGGCCACGTCAAAAGGCACCACCTTGATGAAGGTGGACGCAAGGAAGCTGTTGGCCTCCAGACGATACGCACCTGATGTCGCCGGGGCATTGACAGTAACCGTGCAGTATCCGTCAGCATCGGTCAGCGCGCTCTGCGTCTGGGAGCAATTGGAGAAGGCGCCCAAGACGGTGTCCTGCAGGTTGCGCATGGTCGCGTTGATGGATATATTGGCCACACCCACTACTGCTGTGCCACTGTCGCGGAGCGCCTGGATAGTGGCGGTTATCGGCTGGCCCCCATAGTAGGAGGCCTTGTCCGGCACCAGTCGTAGCTCATCCACCTGCACAGACTCCACGATGAACGACTGCTGGTTCTGCCAGCGCGTGCCATTGTCATTGTAGGTCGTGATGACCAGATAGGATCCTGCTGATGATGGAGCGATTATCGCGGGACTGTTGGGCGCGGAATCCGCGTCATAGGAGATGAAGATGCCCTGACTGGAGATATTGAGCGTGGTGAGCGATTGCGTCTCTCCGCCTGTCGTGCTCACATTGATGGTGACATTACCGCTGCTGACCGCGTCAGGCGCTGACGGCGGCTGACCGGGCGCTGATTGCGTGGCCTGATAGACCGCGCCGTACGCGACCATGGTCTCGCCCGGACCAAAGACGGTCTTGGTCAGCCCGGAGCGCAGGTAGATGATATTGTCAGCGCTGACAGCGCTCACGCAGCACAAGAACAGCACTGCCCATAGGCCCCACCGATTATGCTCCGACCTCATGATGCGAATGGGCAGACCCTGCCCTACCAAAATCAGTACTCTATTCCGCACTTAGTGATATTTAAAGATTTCGGTTATTCAAACACCGTCAAAATATTGTTTTACTGATGCTTATTGCTGTCTGGAAGGCATAGCATGCGCCAGACCATCCCCCCCAGCCCAGCGAAAGAACCCGTCTGGACAGCCACACCACCAAAGCCAGTGCCCCGGGACACGCTAAACACGCTAAAAAAAGAGCCTAAAAGAGCCCCAGCACCTTGCCTCTCTTTTGCTGCGGGTATGTATCGCCCATAGCCTTCTTGATGGTGGACTGATGCCATCCCTGCTCTATCAGATGGTCCACTATCTCCTGTGCAGGGTGCCCTGACGCCAGCGCCTTGCCGATCAGGACCTGCAGGCGCCTGACCGGCGCATCGACCTTGTGGCGCGCCATGTGCTTGTGGAAATCGTCCTTCCTGCGCGCTTTGGCATCACGCTCGGCCTCGCGGGATTCCCACTCAGGAGAAAGACGGAACAGACGCTCTGAGGTATCTATTTTCGGCGCGTTCTTCTGGCGCGCGAGCCAGTAGGCAGCGACGCCTGCCACGAGCGCGATGATGACCAAAACCACGAGAGGGAGCACAGGACTATTGTGGACGGGCTTGTTAATAAGGTTTGTCATATATAAATGGGTCTGACGGGCAGGCCCACAAAGCTTTATATTGCCACCCACGCACGCGTATTACTATGAAATGTCCCATCTGCGGCAGGCTCTCACGCGGGCTCTGCGACGCGTGCCAGCAAAAAGAGGACAGCGCAGGCACTCCTGGCAAGAGAAAGGACAAGAAAGGAGGAAAGAAGCAGAGCCGCAAGCCAGTCGAATCGCTCGCTGAGGCCATGCAGCAGGCGTCTGCAGGGGCTGGCACACCAGAAGACCAAGCGGCTGGCACTGCTGCGGCGATGCGCCAGCCGCGCATCAGGCAATGCACGCGCTGCGGCACATGCTTCCGGGGCGCGCACAAGGTGAAGAGTCCCGGGCCATCACCGGTCAGGTTCGTCTGCCCGACGTGCTCGCGGCAGACAGGACAGTATTTCGAGGCCATACTGCAGCTACGCGGAGACTGGGAAGACGCGGCCAATGAAGCAAGGACACAAGTGCATGTCGCGAAGCAAGTAATGCCCCGCGGCGGCGGCGTAGACCTCTATACGGATGACACGTCAAAGACGCGAGCTGTCGCAAAGCGCCTCGCAAAGAAATTTGGAGGCAATGTGGTCGAGACCGCGAAGCTGCACACGCAGGACCATCTCAGCAGCAAGAAGCTCTATCGCATGACCTTCCTCATCACGGTCCCCCCATTCCACAGCGGTGATATCGTCGCGCTCTCTGATGTCAAAGACAAGGCCCGCGAACCTATCATCATCACCAAAGTGGATAAGCACGTGCATGGCACAGGGATCGCCACCGGCAGGCACTACAAAGTGAATCCTGATGAAGCGAAAGAAGGCTTGCCCATCGTCAAGACACAGGTCAGCATATCCTCGCCGCGGCTGGAGGTATTGCACCCTGAATCTTACTCCAGCGTCGAGCCAGTGATGCGCGAGGGACAGGAGATTGCGATAGTGAAGGACCGGATACGGGTCGTCGTGCATCGTGGCGTGGTCTACGCGGTGCCACGCGACCAGCGATAGTCGGCTACCTGATTGCACGGGGATGATGATTCATATAGTGAGCAGATTCAGTCCGACACCGTCATTGTATGTCCTCGTGAACGCCGCGTCAATCGGCTTGAGCACTATCTCACACGTCGCGCCGACCCTGGCTTCGTTAAGATGCCCGCCGAATGCGCGCATCTCCTTGTCCGTGACCACGATGTGCGCGTGCACGTGGCCGCCCTTGAATCCGGTCACCATGCCTGAGCAGGACGCTATCTCCAGCGGCGCCTCCAGCTGCTTGCTCGTGTATTTTTTCTCTTCGACGTCATAATGGCCAAGGTCTATCCAATCCACGGCGCCGATGGCCGTGAAATAGCCTGCCTTAATCTTTTCCATATGCAGGATGCGCTGGACACTGTCGATAAGATTGTCTCCCTTGCTGAGCCTTATCACCAGGATAGAACCTGGATCCTCCATCTCTATCTTGAAGCGTTTGTACATGATGATACCCCCTGCACGCGCCTTGCTGCTGGCTTTCGCACGCGACGCGCCACAATGGTGGTCTGCCGCGCACGCTTAATTAGTTTGCGGCCGTGATGACACAAGCACCTATCATGCGTAGGGGGATGGTCACCGTCTCTGGCCGCAGGTCATGCAGTCCTATAGGACCTTGCACCCAACACCTTCGCTAGTCTCTGGTCAGCGTCACGCGTCAGGCCCCAGTCGTCGTGGCCATTCTTGAACTCGTAGACAGCCATGACATCGCGGACGATGCCTTTGCCGAGAATCTCAAGCCAGGAAGTGAAGGGCGCATCACCCTGCCCGATGGGCAGTCCCTCATCCGCTTTCGTCGGACCGGACGCATCGCTGATGTGGATGATGCCCAGGCGAGGAGCGATCACCTGCAGGACACATCCTGCCCAGCACTCAGGATAGCGCGACATGGTCGGGGTCAGGTAAGAACGGGGGGCAGACGGATGCCTGGCGCACCTGCGCATCTCCCCGGTCCTCGCATGCTCGTACATACGGAAGTGCGCCAGGTCTATATTGAGCAGGACGTCTCCCGGGGAGTCGAGCATGTCCCGCGGGTCAAGGTCCAGCACGCCCTGCATGCCGCCATGGTCAGGCGGATTATTCTCGCGGACGATGCTCGCCGGGACACCATACCTGGACGCGCAATAAGAGGCTGCGGACACAAGGTCGCCCAGCGCCTTCCTTGCGCGCATGCCTCTTCGGGCACGCATACTGCCCGGGTCCTGCCCCTCCTGCATCAGGCCCAGCAGATGGATATTAAAGTAGAGTTGGGTCGCGCCGATGGCCTGCGCCACCATCCCGCCCTCGTCCATGGAGTCGAGTATCAGGCCTTCGACATACACCCCCTCGGGCGATCCCAGATCGTAGCGCAACGCGTCGATGGTGTCAAGCCTGTCGGGCAGCGGCATATGGACACACAGGTGCGTGATGTCCGGTTTGCCGACCGTGGCCCAGGAACTGACCACGGCCTTCGCGCGCTCTTCGGCTGGGAACTGATAGAGGGATTCAAGCGCGTGCAGCTCCAGGCCGCTGAAGCCAAGCTGGCCCGCCAAGGTCAGCGCAGGGATAAGCTGACTGTACACCGCGGCACACTTGACACTGCGGATGAAATCCGACATGAGCGTGGGATACCAGGTTACTTCAAAAAATCGACGGGAAAGATTATTATGCTGGGTGGTGATAGTATGCTGTATGCTCACGCTCGATGGCAGCAGGTACGAGGGCGGCGGCCAGATGCTGCGCACGGCCATGGCGCTCTCCTGCCTCACGGGCAAGGATTTCCGGATGATGAATATACGGGCGGGCAGGAACAAGCCAGGCCTGAAGATGCAGCATGTCACGGCAGGCAAACTGCTGATGAAACTCTGCGACGCGAAATGCGCCGGGTTCTTTGAGGGCAGCATGGAGATAGAATTCTTCCCGGGCAAGCCCGTCGGCGGCGTCGTTGCTGTGGACATCGGCACCGCGGGGTCGGTGACGCTCCTCTTGCAGTCCGTGCTGCTGCCCTGCTGCTTCGCGGAAAAGCGTACGATACTACGGATAACCGGTGGCACCGATGTCGCCTGGAGCATGAGCAATGATTATTTTGCTCATGTGGTGCTACCGTACTATCGGCAATATGCGGACATCGAGTATTCGGTCGAGCGCAGAGGATTCTATCCTGTGGGCGGCGGACAGGTGAGCATCAAGATTGTGCCCAAGCACGGACTGCATGAGTTCGGCAGTGTCGATGCGCTGCGGGCCCACCTGCAACCACTGCTGGTGGTGGAACGGGGCAGGCTGTTCTCCATCAAGCTGATGGCATCCGCGTCGTCGGACCTTGCGGCGCACAAGGTCGCTGAGCAGCAGGCGGAAGCAGCGCGCATACGGCTCGTCAGCAAAAGCACAGTTGACGTGCGTCATTCCTACGGCCCCACGGACTGCCCCGGCAGCGTGCTCTTTGGCATGGCATTGTTCTCTGCAGCAGCTGATGAGCCGCGCGAGCCTGTCCGGACAGGAGTCGATGTCCTTGGCGATGGACTGCATCCTGAAGAGGTCGGCAAGAAAGTAGCAGAGCTCCTGCTGGGGGTCATCGACTCTGGGACGCTCGATCCGCACATCGGCGATAATCTCGTGCCGCTGGTCGGGCTTGCTGGTGGGCAGGTGCGTTGTCCTGTGACGTCGCATGCCAAAGCGAACGCGCACGTGTGCGAGCAGTTCCTAGGCGGGAAATTCAATCTCTCGGACGGGATAGCATATGAGGCTCCTACCGGAAGCGTGGATGAAGCATGAGCATCCGCGTGGATATGCGAGGGAAGTGGCTGTCGCTCGCGCTGATACTGCTGGACGGGGCGCTGCTCTTGTATGGCTTCATGTTCGGCGGGCTTCTGTTCATTGTGGTCGGGCTCGCGCTCGCGTGGGTGCTCGGGAGGATGTGGAAGGGCAAGCAGTGAAAGCTGTTGTCCGCCACACGCTCATCCTTGGTCCGCCCGCTTTCTCGCTTCACTGGTCTTTGGATGGGATGGCGCCTTGAGCCCATACTACTTCCTTTCTATCGCCACTCCAGCAGTGTCGTCTGCACGCCTTGCTGGCGCGGGGGAAGTGGTATGAGGAGGAGCGACGCTCGCTTCGCCGCGAAGTCCGCCGCGCGCAGGCACAGGTGCAATGAGCGCTTGCGACGCTTCCTCACCACGTCCATGCGCACCCAGCCATGCCGGGTCAGGACGTGCAGGATGATCGCGACACGCTCCAGACGATGATTAAAGTCCTGCCTGAAGCGCATGCGGTCGTTGGGAAGACTATAGGTCAGACAGATGACCATCAGGACTCACCCATGCATGATAAGAGAAGCCTGAGGGGGAGCAGGATGACCGCGAGAAATGCCACCTTGAAGCACTGCATAGTCAGACTGCCGGAGAGCCGTGCCGGGTCAGGATATAGCATGGCCATGGTGTCAGCATCCTTCGGCCGGGTACCGGTAGATGGACAGCAACAGCATGCTGCAGAATCCCCGCACGATGAACCACTCAAGACCGTCTTTGACCTTCCGGCTTCGCTTGCCGCGCTCGCGCTTTGACAGCGGTCTCATCCGAACATGACCTTGGGGGGCTCTATGAGAGCGCGGTATGAATCGTCAGGGATATAGCCAAGCTCCAGATACTGCACCATCAGCTCCTCCCAGACCCTGTCCAGCTCCCGATAGGAGCCGCCTTCGAGGCGACGCGAGAGCATCTCGATATCCAGACCGGGGATATGCTCACGGGTCTTCTCCGTGAGATACTGCACCCGCTCCTCATGAGTCGGCAAGGGAAACTCTATCTCGACAAAACGGTCGCGAAACGCGGGGTTGAAGCGCTGCGGCTCGTTCATGGATAATATCAGCGTCCCCTTGAAACTGCGCTTGAATGCACTGTCCAGAAGCTCCTGAAAATCACCCACGAGAAAAGTATCCTCGCCGTATCTGTGATTGCCGAAGAGTTTCTCGGCCTCGTCAATGAAGACTATGGCGTTCGGGTGCGTCTCAACCAGACTGATGACCCGTCGCAATACGACCAGAGGATACTGCTTCAGCTTGTCTGATTTGAGCAAAACAAGCGGGCTCTTGAGCTCGCCCGCGATGGCCCTTGCCGTGAATGTCTTTCCTGTGCCAGCAGGCCCATGGAACAGAAAAAAACAAGAGGTCCTGATTCCCAATGCCTGCGCCCTCACAGACTCCTTCCTGAGCACACAGATGCGCCTCACTGCCCGCAGCACATCCTTCTTGCCTATCAGGTCAGATAATCCCTGCTTAATGTCACGCAACATATCAAAGTCATCGGGCACACCAAATATCTCATGCATCGCCTTTCGCAATGTCTTCGCGGTGATGGCATCGGCATATAATGACGCCTGGAAGATGACACGGTCCAAGGCGTCATAACTTTGCTCGTCGGCCGCGTTGACCAGCAATGATGCCTGCCTTGCGGACAGCTGTGGGTGGAACAGACGCAGATATCTGAGGCGCTGGGATCTGGAGGGAAGGTCGAATGGCACTGACTCATCCCCACTGATAACCATTTGCTCTGACTGCACCACAAATAGTGGGATGCCCCGGTGTCGTGATTCTCTCTTTATCCGCAGGAATAACTGCGCAGCCCTATAGAAATCTGGTGACTCGTTATCCCCAGCGAAGTGTGGTACTGCACCAAGAAAGATAATACCATTCATCTTGGGTACGCAGTCAAGCAGTTCCGTGAGCGTCTGACATTGGATGCCCATGCCCGGAAGGCCAATCGTTGCGACAGGAGCTAGTGTCCGGGCAAGAGCTTTTGCGAGCAATATTGAACCAGAGCCTTCGTACCTTGTAAATGCCAGTTGGCTTACTGGACTTGTACCCAGGCGCTCTGGATGGGACAAGAGCAACTTGTAGTGCTCAGGGATATTGCAGAGCTCAAGGGCCTGCGCGACGGAGAGGTCTGGATCCGCTCGCTGATACCCCTGCCCATCAGGACGGGAGGGAAGTGGCTCATCAGGAGATCTCATCTCACTTCCTCTTTGGGCGTCAGCTTCGCGCCCAGATATTTCTTCTTCAGCCACGGCGCGCAATACATGGGCACCTTGGATTCGGTCACAGGACCATTCACCAGTATGATGTCAGCGTCAATTGGGTCATCAGACTCCTGTATCTCGATGCGCCCGGCTTCCACGAGCGTGATGAGCGCTGCCATGTCCCAAGTGGAGGACGCCAGCTGATTCTTCATGGCCACAGCAAGGGACATGACGAAGCGGCGCACATCATCCGGCTCACGCGCTATCGCCTGCATGACCTTGGGATAGTCCCACATGCGATGGTGCGCGAGGTCATAGTCGCCCTCTGCGTCCTGCTCATCGAGGACCTGCTTTGGCAGGCACAGGAAGAGCGCAATCGCCTCCTCCTGAAGCTCTGGACTGTGCACCCATGCTGAGTCACCGTCATCAGTGGGAGGCTCCTCACAGCCCTCAGGAAGGATGGCATAGCAGTAATTGCTGCCCTCTGCCTTGAACGGCGGCTTGCCGCGCACCACTCTCGCGCTGTCGGCCTTCTCAGCCAGACCTATATCGCCGCCCAATGCCCTATACTGCTCGATGAATCGCTCTGCTTCTTGGTCCATGATAGCATCTGTCATGTATCCTGTTTAATATATATTTCTATATTCCAGTAGAATAATTTAAATAATAGTATAATCTACCATCAAGTGATGGAAAACCTTTTAACCTCCCCTGATGACCAGCGATGCATGGGGAAGAAGGTATTGATAGCATCGCTTTATTCCGCAGACCCGGTCATCTTGGCTGTGACGCGACTGGGCGCTGAACGGCTCATCCTCCTGGTGGATGATGACGCCAACAAGGAGCAGGAGAAGTCACTAAAGCTCATCCAGGACTCGCTGGGAAGGGTCATCGACGTCAAGACTGTCAAGGTCGGCACGTACGACGTGCTGGGCACGGCCCGGAAGGTGGCTGAGGTCATCATGATGCAGCCCAGCGAAGACTGGATATACGTCAATGTCACGGGCGGCAGGAAGACCAAGGCATTGGGATTGCTGTATGGAGCATACGCCAGAGCTGAACGAGTGCGCAAGATCGCCTATAACGCCGACGACAAGAAGACCGTCGTGTACCTGCCCAAGATGGGCTATAACCTGAAAGACAGCGAGAAGACGGTCCTTGACGCGGTGGCGTCAGGCAGGTACACTACGCTTGCGGCTCTCGCCGAAGGCGTCGATATCTCACGCGCCATGCTGTATCGCAATGTCAAGGAGCTGGAGGCGAACGGATACCTCGACATGACGGATGGGATCAGATTGACGATGGCTGGAGAATTGGTGAGGGTGTGATGAATGCACAGTCCAAGATTGCTATTGCTGATTTAATGAATCAGATCACTGTCGAAGATGTGACATCAATTGAAAAAATTGCAGAGGAGTGCCTTAAGAGATTATGTATGTTTAAG
>MNWW01000039.1 GCA_001871415.1 Candidatus Woesearchaeota archaeon CG1_02_57_44
TGCTGCCATTGCATGATCAAGGGGAAATACACCTGCATCGACGGACCTGTATTCCGCTATGATGAGATCAAGGGGACTGACCATGACCAGTAAGCGCGCCAAGAAGGTGAAGGAAGCATCCAGCAAGGCGCAGGCTGTCGCGTCATTCTCACAGGATGCCAAGGCAGCGATGGCTTCCGCCAAGATGGATACTGCTCCTGCCAAACCGAAAGTCGGATTCTATGGCATCACCGGCTGCGCCGGCTGCCTGCTCAGCTTCATCTTCAATGAGGACGAGATTCTCGACCTGGTCAATGCTGTTGACCTCAAAGCATTCCCGTTCATCAAGGAGGTCAATCCTGATGAGCAGTTCGACTTCATCTTCCTTGAAGGACTGGTAGCGGACGCTGAGGACCTGGAGGTCGCAAAGAAGCTTCGCGCCAATGCCAAGGTGCTCGTCGCGCTCGGAGCCTGCGCCTGCACAGGATGCGTCCCCGCATACAGGCAATTCTCACTCAAGGAGAACTATGAGCATCTGCTCTACAGGAAAGAAGCGCACCTTCAGGATGTCAAGCCGACCCCGGTCGATGAGCACATCAAGGTCGATTTCTACATCCCCGGATGCCCCCCGGACAAGCAGCAGATCATCAACTTCATCAAGCAGGCGCTCCTGGGCAAGGCCCCTCCCGCGTATACCAGCCCGGTGTGCGTAGAGTGCCGACGCAATGGCAATGCCTGCCTGCTCGACCAGGGAAAGCCGTGCCTTGGACCCATCACGGTCGGCGGCTGCCACGCGGTGTGCATCAATGGCGGCATGGAATGCTGGGGCTGCAGAGGTCCGACAACGGACATGAATCTGGGGCTCATGATAAAGATACTGCGGGAAAAGGGCTTTGATGATAAGTTCATCCAGGACAGGATGCGAACCTTCGTCGGCCTGAAGCTTCCCATGCTGGAGCGTGTGATCCATGGCGAACATAACACTTAACCACATAACCAAGATAGAGGGCCACGCTAAGCTCAATCTTGGCATCGACAAGGGCAAGGTCACGGTCTGCGAGCTCTCCGCGACAGAGGGCAGCCGCTATTTCGAAGGCCTGGTCAAGGGCAGGCAGTACTTCGAAGCGACAGAGATGACCAGCCGCATCTGCGGCATCTGCTCGTGCGGCCATGTCATCGCCAGCATCAGCGCCATTGAGCGCGCCATCGGATTCTCCCCCAGTCTAGGAACCATGCAGTTACGACGTCTGCTCACGCTGGGCGAGCGCATCAGAAGCCACGCCACGCACCTGTATTTCCTCGCGCTGCCTGACTACCTTGGCTATGAATCAGCGCTGGCCATGGCCGGCGAGTTCAAGAAAGAGCTCAAGATAGCGCTTGGCATGATGAAAGTGGGCAATCATGTGGTCTCTGCCATCGGCGGCAGGGACCTTCATCCGGTCAGCGCGCAGGTCGGCGGATGGCTCAAATGGCCGTCCAAGGAGCAGCTGCAGGAATTGGCGGCAGAGCTGCAGGGAGTCATGAGGAGCGCCCAAGCGACGGTCAAGCTGTTCGCTTCGCTCAAGCAGCAGCCCTTCTCCACGGACGGGAACTGGTATTCACTGCATGACGACATCTACGCGATGCTTGATGGCAGCTTCCTTTCGCCCACGAGCACCTTTGAGCAGCACGACTACCATGCGTTCATCAAAGAGCATCATGAGCCATACAGCACGGCCAATTTCGTGGTCAAGGATGGCAAACGCTACTTCGTGAGCAGCCTGGCGAGACTCAACAACAACGCGGACCAGCTACTGCCAAAAGCGAAATTGGCACTCAAGCAATCAGGGCTGAAGCTTCCCAGCGTCAATCCCTTTGATAACAACCTCGCTCAGGCAATCGAGCTTGTGCAGGCCATCGAGCACGCCATAGCCATCTGTCAGATGCATCTTCCTGCGGAGGAGTACACCCGGCCCGCGCCAAGGGCGGGCAATGGCATCGCTGCCATCGAAGTGCCGCGCGGCACGCTGTGGCATGAGTACACGGTCGCTGATGATGGCACTATCACCTTCGCCAATATCGTCACACCAACGGCGCAGAACCTCTATAACATGCAGGAGGATGTGCGAAAGCTCGTTCCCCAGCTGCTCAAGCTGCCCAAGGAGACAATCATCATCGAGATAGAGAAGCTCATCCGCGCGTATGATCCCTGCTTCTCCTGCTCAGCCCACTTCCTGGAAGTAAACTGGGTGTGAGGCAACATGGGGGATCAAGCGTCAAGGCCTGGCGCGCGGACAGGGCAGATGAGGGTTGACGCATCAAGCGGTGATGGGCTCAGAGCGCGTCATCTCCCGACCGTCTACGTATTCGGCAATGAATATCTCGCCATGGACTCATTCGCGCACGATATCGCGGCGCTGCTGCGGGATTCCGCCTCATTCGTCCACCTGGCGAGCCCTGACGGCCTGCTTGACGCGCCAGAAGGGACCTTGACCATACTGGACGTGGTCGCAGGCATCAATGAACCCCTGCTCATCACGGACATCGCCCAGCTGAAAGCAAGGAACATCATGACCATGCACGACTTTGACGTTGGCTACTTCCTGAACCTGCTCGCGGCACTGGGCATGGCAAAAGACATAAGAATCATCGGCATCCCACAACACGGTGATGCCGCGGCAATCGCGGAAAAGGTGAGACCATGGATAAAGGAATCAGACTGATACTCTTCACAGCGCTCGTCTCAGGATTCTCGATCTTCCTGAACAGCTGGGCCGTCAAGGGCTTTGACAGCAGTGTGTTCACGTTCAGCAAGAACCTGCTCGTCGCACTCCTGCTATCAGCGGTCCTGCTGGGCATCGGCATGCGCGATCAGCTCATGCGGCTCAAGGCAGGACAGTGGAGGCAGCTCATGCTCATCGGCCTTGTCGGCGGCTCCATACCCTTCCTGCTCTTCTTCAAAGGCCTGCAGATGACGACAGGCAGCACCGCAGGCTTCATCCACAAGACCTTATTCCTCTTTGCCACCCTATTCGCGGTGCTGTTCCTGCGTGAGCGCTGGGACTGGCGCCTTGGCACGGGCATGGCATTGCTGCTTGGAGGCACGTACCTGTTCATCAGGCCTGACTTCGCGTGGTCAGCTGGCCACTGGCTCGTCCTGGCAGCGACGCTGCTCTGGGCAGCGGAGAACGCCATCGCCAAGCGCACGCTGCAGAGCATGCCCGGAACCATCGTCGCCTGGGGACGCATGAGCTTTGGCGTACTGTTCATGCTGCCATTCCTGACTGCCAGCGGCAAGATAGGGCTCATCACCGCCATGAGCAGCGCCCAGTGGGCGTGGATAGGCATCACCTCAGCACTGCTGTTCCTGTACGTCTTCAGCTTCTATAACGGCCTTGCCTCGGTCCGACTCAGCACCGCGACGGCCATACTGACCCTTGGCGCGCCCATCACTGCGCTGCTGCAGGCCGCGTACTTTGGCACAGCCATAGCTCCCTCGCAGGCGCTTGGCATGCTGCTGCTGCTCGCTGGCGTTATGCTGGTCGCTTGGCTGCCCATGGTACGGCTTGATACAGCTGAATGGTCTGCATGAGCCATATGGCAGGAACACAAGATTCCGGCAGGATGGATGGTGAAGAGCTTGCGCTGCGCTTCTCCTACATCACCAATACCCTGCGGTTCTGCGGCCCTGTGGAGGCGCAGGATGCCTTCCTGCGCTATCTTTCCAAGAAGGACAATGCCCCGGAGGTCAAGGCAGCAGTCCATCGCTTCGAAGGCCTCTATCCGTACCTGCATGCGATAGCGGAGAAAGCTGTCAGAACGCTTCTGGACCATGACGTGACAGAGGCATACTGGCTGGGCAATAGTCTGCTGGACGGATTCAACAAGCAAGATATGGCGGCCATCATCGAGCATCTGGCCAGGCGCGGGCTGCCGCTGTCGCTGGCCGAGAAGCTCATCGCAGATCTGCCTGAAGGATTCGTCCCGCACCATGATTTCAATGTCCTCTACGTCGGCGTAGGCAATACCACGGGCAGTGTCCCCAGCACGCTGCAGAACATGGAGAACTGCAGGATATCATGGGGCAGGGTCGTGGATGTGCTCAAGAACATTGTGCTGGTGCGCGCGCGACCCTTGATCGAACATGAGGGCCTGCTGGCACTGGGCACTGAAGAGACGAGGACCGCGATCTACCTGGACGCCATGCTCCCTGACGTGGCTGTCGGTGATATTGTTGCCCTGCACTGGGGCATGGCCTGCATGAAGCTGGATGAGCGGCAGTTGAAGAATCTGAGCCATTATGCCGGGAAGGTCCTGGATACCGTCAATGCGCTGCGCGCCAAACCATGCCCAACAGACGCGACTGTGTGATAGAATCCATCAGGATGCTCATTCGCCGATAGCCTGCTGATACAGGCGCAATGACTCCTCGGCCTCGTCCTTTCGCACTTTCAGGGCGACAATGCCCCCTTGCACAACACAGTAGTCGCCGGGCCTGAAATCGCCCTCCAGAATCCTCGCCACGCGCTGCTCCCTGCCATAGTCGACGGTCGCCAGATCCTTGTCAATTCTCGCTATCCTCCCTGGCACAGCGAGACACATCATTCATCACCATCCTTGACATCCACACTCTTGATGACGATATCCGTGCCATCGGTCAGCTCAGGCACTGCTCCGCAGGGAGGGCATTCTATCAAGAAGTGGTCGTGCCCCCTGTCCAGGATGCGCGGGGGTCCGCGATAACCGCATCGGCACTTGCATTGGGCCGGCTTCTCTGTCCAGGAGACTTTCCAGTCCACTATCCGGGTCAGGGTGTCCACGATATCCTGGCCCGGCACATGGGCCAGCTCGCCTATCTCCAGGTGAACCTCCTTAATCGCCCCGTGGTGCGATGCCTCGCTGATTATCTTATTGACAAAGGCCATCTCGTGCATGGCTGAAATGGGATGGTCTGTTGTTCTTAATGGTTGCGGCACACAAGCTACCCGGTACGACCTTTTGCGACCGAAATATTATTGAACTTGCGCAATTCCAAAATTGCCCTATGGCAGGGATACTGACAAGACACGTCTGGGTGCTGCACGCCGGAGCGCGGCTCATGGGCGTGTACACGCGGCATGATCTGGCAGTGGAAGGGCAGAAAAGAGCGCTCAAGGAGCATAAATACCATTGCAAGATCGTCGAAGTGCCGGTCAATGAGCTGCGCGAGCACACCAGCCTGATAACGTGACAACTGGCCTTGGTCAGAACGACGTCGCTGGACAGCGTGAATCAGCCATGAGCTTCACTTCCTGCCTGCGGAATCAGCCTGCCCGGCGTCCTTCTTCGGCTGGTAGATATGGATGCTCTCGCCAAGCACTGCCTCTGCTGCTTCCATCAGGCTCTCGCTGAGCGTCGGATGCGGATGGATAGTCAGGGCGATATCCTCGGCTGTCGCGCCAAGCTCGATAGCCAATGCTGCCTCGCTGATGATATCCGACATGCCCGGGCCAACGCCGTGCACGCCAAGCACCAGACCTTTCTCGTCAGTCACGAACTTCACGAAACCGTCGGTCTGATTCAGGGTCATGGCCCTGCCTAGTGCTGAGAACGGGAACCTGCCTGTCTTGATGGCGATGCCTTTCTGCTTGGCCTCTGCCTCGGTCATGCCCACGGAGGCGATCTCCGGGTCGTTGAACACCACAAACGGGATGACCTTGTTGTCAAAGGCGCTCGGCCGGCCCGCGATGACCTCAGCAGCTATCTTTCCCTCACGGCTCGCCTTGTGCGCCAGCATGGGCTGGCCCACGCAGTCGCCGATGGCGAAGATATGCGGGTCCGTGGTGCGCATCTGGTTGTCGACCCTGATGAATCCTTTGTCGAGCGTGACCTTCGTCTTCTCCAGGCCCAGTGACGCGGTGTTTGGCCTTCTGCCAACGACCACCAGCACCTTGTCGGCATCTATCTTCTGCTCCTTGCCATCCTGCAGGATAGTGACCACTGCCCTTCCGCCCTTCTCCTCAAGACCTTTGGCAGCAGACTTCAGATGGGTCGTCACGTTGAACTTCGCCAATCGCCTTGCCACGACCTGCACTATCTCCGGGTCCAGGGTCGGGATGAGCCTTTCAGCCATCTCCACGATATGCACCTCTGAGCCCAGCTTGCCATAGACCGTCCCCATCTCTGTGCCGATGTAGCCCCCGCCGATGATGACCAGCTTCTGTGGCACCTCGGTGAGAGCCAGCGCGTCGCGGCTGGACATGACGAGCGGATGGCTGAAGGGGAAACCCGGTATCTCCACAGGCAATGAGCCGGTGGCGATGATAGCGTGCTTGAAATTCACGGCCGTCACATCGCTCTGCCCGCCGATGTGCATCATGGTGCTGCTCGTGAAGCCCGCGATGCCATTGATGACCTCGATGCCGTGCTTCTGGCAGAGCGAGCTGATGCCATCACCCAAGCGCTGCAGGATGGAGTCCTTCCATGCCTTCATCCCCGCATGATCAATGGCATAGTCCTTGACATGGATGCCCATGGCGTCAAGCTCCTTGAGCGTGGAGAAGAAATTGCTCGCATGGATCAATGCCTTTGTGGGGATGCACCCATGGTTCAGGCAGATGCCGCCCAGACGCTTGTCCTGGTCGATGAGCGTGACGTCAAAGCCCAACTGCGCCGCGCGGATAGCAGCCACGTAGCCGCCGGGACCAGCGCCTATCACGACCACGTCCGTGTCTACGGTCAATGCGCCGACGACCATTCAGCGCGCCACCCCTTCGTCCAGCATCCCCATTCACGTCAGCTCCATGAGCAATAATCCCGGATCCTGCATGAGCTCTACTATGGTGTTCATAAACCTTGCGGCCTGAGCGCCATCCAGCACCCGATGGTCGTAGGTGAGACTGAGCGGCACCATCTTGCGGACAACGACCGCGCCGTCCCTGACCGCGGGCCGGTCGCGTATCGAACCGATACCAAGGATAGATACCTCAGGATAATTGGTCAACGGCGTGAAGTGCGTGCCACCGACAGAGCCGATGCTGCTGATGCTGAAGGTCGAGCCCTGCATCTCGTCGAGCCTGAGCTTGTGCGTCCTTGCCCTCCCGCTCAGGTCTTGTATAGCCGCAGCCACCTCCAGTATACTGAGCCGGTCCGCGTTGCGCACCACAGGGACGATGAGCCCCTCCTCGGTGTCAACCGCGATGCCGACGTGATATTGCTTGTGCAGGACGATGCGCTGGTTTGGCTCGTCGAGCATGGCGTTGAAGTACGGATGCTGCTGCAACGCGACAACCACGGCCTTGACGAAGAAGGGCAGGTAGGTGAGCTTGATACCCTGCTGAGCGAGGCGCTCTTTCTCTTTCTCCCTGAGCGCCACCAAGTCCGTGACATCCGCCTCGTCCATGTGGGTGACGAGGGCGGCCGCGTGGCTTGACTCGGTCATCTTGCGCGCGATGGCGGCGCGCGTCGCTGACATGGGGATGTAGAGGTCAGCGCTGGAGGGGCTGCGGACAGGAGCTGAGATGGACCGCGCGCTCATGTCCGCAGAAGCCGTTGCCTGGACTGTAGGTTGAACAGCGCTGGCGATGCCACCTTTGGCAGCATCGCGGATGTCCGTCTTGGTGACCATGCCATGCTCGCCCGTGCCTTTCACCATGCCGATGTCCACCTTGAGCTCGCGCGCAAGGCGCCTGGTTGATGGCGACGCGAGCACCTCTGGATGCGACGCAGCCAAAGGCTGGGCAGAGGAGGGCGCACCTGACAGGGGTCGCTCACCGGGCGCAACCGCGACATGGGCAACTGCAGGACTCGCAGCTGCAACAGGCTGCCCTGCTGCATTGAGCGCGGGTGAACCTGCCTGACCCTGCAGATCAGCGAGCCGGATGTTACCAAAGACCCCTGTGCCCTGCACCGCACCAAGGTCGATGCCCTGCTTCCTTGCGAGGATGCGCACTCTTGGCACGGCGAGGATGTCATCGGAATGTCGGCTCGCCACGACTGGGACTTGGGCTGGTGGAGCTGAGGAGGAAGCGGCCGAGGAGGAGGAGGATGTCTGTGTCGGGACGCTCTGGGCCTGCTGGGCAGGTGGCCCTGTAGAAGTCTCTGGCGACGCGGCCGCAGCAGGCGCAGCAGGCTTTGATACTACCTCCTGCTCGATGGTCATCAGGGTCTTGCCCACCTCGACGATGTCGCCCTCCTGATGGATGAGCTTGCCGACGATGCCCGCGACAGGAGCTGGTATCTCGACCACTGCCTTGTCGGTCTCGACTTCCGCGACTTCCTGATCTGCCTTGATGGCGTCGCCTTCCTTGACCAGCCAGCGCACCAGCTTTCCCTCGCTGATGCCTTCTCCTACGTCCGGGAAGATGAATTCCATGGTGTTGATAGCGTCTATCGCCTATGCTATGACCATTCCTATGAGGTGTTATTGATCCGTGTGAGGGGGGGAGGGGGGTTCGCCTTGCAGGGGCAACAATCCCTCCTGTGCTAGTAGGACATCACCTTTGCGATGGCCGCCTGCACGCGCTTGACATTGGGGAGATGATACTTCTCCAGCGCGAACTGTGGGAAGGGTATGTCAAAACTGGTCACCCGGATGACCGGCGCGTCCAGGTGCATGATGGCATCCTCCTGTATCCTCGCGGCGATATCGCCCGCCATGCTGCCTGCCCTTGTCTCCTCAGAGACCACGATGGCACGGCCGGTCTTCTTGATGCTTGTAAGCACAGTCTCCATATCCAGCGGCGCGAGCGTTCGCATATCGATGACATCCGCGTCCATGGGATTGGCCTCCAGGGTCTGCTGGACCAGACGCAGCATGGCGCCCCAGGTGACGATAGTCAGCTTGCTTCCCTCGCGCACCAGATTCGCCTTGCCCAGCGGGATCGTGTAGTAGTCCTCAGGCACCTCCTCCTTGAAGGCGCGGTAAATGCTCTTTGGCTCAAAGAACATGACCGGGTCAGGATCCTCGATGGACGCCAGCAGCAGCCCCTTGGCATCATACGGGCCCGAGGGCATGACGACCTTGAGTCCCTGACAGTGCACGTAGAACGCCTCCGGGCTTTCGCTGTGATGCTCCAGCGCCCTGATGCCGCCCGCGCATGGCGCGCGAACGATCATGGGCAAGGTCATGCAGCCATCGCTTCGCTGCCTGAAGCGCGCGAGATGCTGCTTTATCTGACCAAACGCCTGATAGGTGAAGCCAGAGAACTGTATCTCGCAGATGGGCTTCATTCCATTGAGCGCCAGCCCTACAGCGACACCGACGATGGCTGACTCGGCCAGAGGCGTATCGATGCTCCTCCCCGGATACTTCTGATAGAGGCCCTCGGTGACCCTGAACACGCCGCCGTCCACGCCCACATCCTCGCCCATCACCAGCACGCTCTTGTCCTTTGCCATGGCCTGATCAAGGGCCTGGTTCAGTGCCGCGACCATGTGCATCTTCATTGGGCATCACCCAGCTCGGCCTTCAGCTCCTCAAGCTGGCGCTTGTGGTCAGGAATCATCTCGGCGAAGATATGGCTGAACATGTCCTCTGGCGGGGGCGGCGGGATGGCAAGGCCTTTCTCCACGGCATCATTTATCTCCTTCTCGCACTCAGAGCGCACCCACGCGCCATAATCGTCAGTCCACCATCCCTGCTTCCTGAAGAACTTCTCCAGACGCAGGACAGGGTCTTTGCTGTCCCACGCATGGACATCGGCCTCTGTCCTGTACTTGGACGCGTCATCTGATGTCGTATGGTCAGACATACGATAGGTCAGCAGCTCAAGAAGTGTGGGCTCTCCTTTCCGGGCCCGCTCAACGGCCTCTTTTGTGGCAGCGTACACGGCCAGCACATCATTGCCATCCACCTGCAGGCCCTTGAACCCGAAGGCGATGGCCTTTTGCGCGATAGTCTCAGCGGCGGTCTGCACCTTTCTGGGCGTCGATATGGCCCATTGGTTGTCCTGACAGACAAAGATGACCGGAATGCCAAAAGCCCCGGCAAAGTTGAACGCTTCAAGCACGTCACCCTCGGATGTCGCTCCATCACCGAAATAGGTGAGCGCAACCTTGTTCTCGCCACGCATCTTGGACGCCCATGCGATGCCCACGCCATGCAACGCCTGACTTCCCACGGGGATAGCCACAGGAAGGTTCTTGGCATCACCATGGAACGCGCGCGTATCGCCGTTCCAGACCTGCACGAGCTTGACCCTGTCAGCGCCTCTCGCCAGGTAGACACCAAACTCCCTGAAAGTCGGGACCGTCCAGTCATCCTTGCTGATGGCGAACGCAGTCCCTATCTGCGCGGCTTCCTGACCCTTGATTGGCGCGTAGGTTCCTATCTTTCCCATGCGCTGGAGCTTGAAGAGCTTCTCATCGAACATGCGGGCAAGGACCATGAGATGATAGATCTCCTTTATCCGGTCTTCAGTGAGATCAGGTCGAAGGGACTCATCGATAGTTCCCTCTTCGTCAAGTATCTGCAGATACTCGACACCAAAGGTCTTGATGACTTTCCTGATAAGGACCACCTCTTTTTGTCACTTGTTCAAGACGGCAGTGTTTAAAAAGGTTTGTGTTTGGGAAATAGAGGTACACCGTCAGCACGGCCACTCGGGAGAAATGCGTCAGGATGCAAAGTACGTGCATGAACACAGCTCCGGGCTGAGCAGTTACAAACGCTCGACGTTCATCCAGGGCGTCAGCACCCGCTCACGTGTCAGCGCCTGCACGAGGGACAACTCGTCCATAGGCCAGCTCTCACAACAATAGCTGCGGAAGTCCTGGTAGAAGGGTCCGGGAAAGACGAGATGCTCTCCAGGGTTGAATAGACTCGCATAGCCGCCGACCACGGAATCGTCATCGAAATCATCATAGACGTCCGCGGAATGCCATTGGTCGAACTGGACCATACGTACAGCCTGCAGCTTGCCTTGCCGATGTATATCGAAATGCACGTAGCACATGTGCTGGTCACGGATACGCATCGTATCGCCAGGATGAAAATATGATCCTATCTTCACATCTTCTATGACTGCATTCAGACCCATAGGGGCGAGGAAGCCCTTTTCCTTTATATGTGTGCGGTCTCCTAAGAAGCAGATATCGGAAAAAATACGGTAGGAGTCATAGCGATGACGGATGATTCTACCCTGAAGTCCGCTTCGCAAGCAGGCTCTTGACGAACAGCTCGCCCGCCCGATAACTGGAGCGAACGAATGGGCCAGAGGCGACATATCGGAATCCTAACGCCAGCCCTTGCTCTTTGTAGAAGTCGAAGGTCTCTGGCTTGACGTACTCGTGCACCTTCAGGAAGCGGTTGCGCGGCTTGAGGTATTGGCCGATGGTGAGAAA
>MNWW01000071.1 GCA_001871415.1 Candidatus Woesearchaeota archaeon CG1_02_57_44
TAAGGTCGCGTTTGTTTTCGGGGCCCATGAAGAGTTCTGTTCCACTGGGAGAAGTCTGCGAGCTGAGCGTGCTGTGCGTCGCAGACCCGAAATTCCGGCAACGCTATCCGCGATATGAGCGAACGCTGGGCAATGTCATCGAGATCGTCAACCTTGAATTGGCAAGAGCAGGAGTCGAGCTGCACCCTACGATCGAAGCATCAGACACGGTATTCTCTCCATCCAAATCCACCACACCAGAAGAACTTGAACAGAGAGCAAAATGCGGCGGAGGAGAGTATCATAAGGTCATCGGATACACCTCCCAGTTCCTTCCCACCTGGGGCGGAATGAACTATGGTCATCCGTCGATCGTCGTCAATCCTGAAGTCGCACTCCCCTTTGATGGAGTCGCCTGCGCGTTCGTCACCCTCCACGAGCTCGGGCATAGCTTCGGTGGCGGAGACTTCGGATTCCACGATAGCTTCGGGACACGATTCAACATCATGGACAATATCTGGGGCGCGGTCTGGCCGCATTTCAATACCGCACAACGACAGACCATCTATGGATGGGCATGGGCGCAACGCGTCCTGGACTTCGCCCCCTACACTACGACACCATATGTCCCGACGGGAAAGCTCGCGCCTGAAGTGCTCCTCGCCATGAGGTGAACAACCTTCTCTTCAGCCATCAATGCGCTCTCTTCATATCAGCCCCGCAACGCATAAATACGAGCCAAGGTTGCAGCATCTCATGCGCCTCACTATCACGCGCCACGGCCACACCGAAGGCAATGCCGCAGGCATCATCCAAGGACATTCGCCAGGGAAGCTGACGGATGTCGGGAAGGAGCAGGCGCGGCGGCTCGGTGAGCGGTTGGCGTCTGAGCGCTTTGACGTCATTCTCACCAGCGACCTTGCCCGCGCGCAGGACACTGCCAGGGAAGTCGCAAAGCATCATCCCGGAACACCTGTCGTGCTCGATATGTCGCTTCGCGAGCGCGACTTCGGCGCTTGGGAAGGAGAGGGCAAGAATGGCAAGGACTGGAGCGCTGTGCCTCCTGGCGGTGAGAGCAATCCGCAGTTGTATGCGCGGGCACAAGCACTGCTCGCGAAGCTGCGCAAGGACTATGCCAGCAAGCACGTGCTGCTTGTCGGGCACAGCCGCATCAATGTCGCCATCATGGCGGCGCTGCGCAAAGAAGGCCACGAAAGATTGCCCGCGAAAGCTGGCTATGAGAACACCAGCGTCACGATAGTCGACCTTTCCGCGGGAGCTCCGCGAGTGCTGGTCGAGAACTGCACCCTGCATCTGGAGTGATTTTAACTATTTCTCTACGAAACCCATTTATATACCTGATACAACCATCATTTTATGGTTTCGAGGAAGGATGCGACGACAGTATCGCTAGAGGAGAAGCGAGAAAAGAGCGATAATCTCACCCTCGCGGTCTCAGGCATCACCAAATCCTTCGGGAACAACAAGGTCTTGCGCGGCGTCAGCTTCACGGCCAAGAGCGGCGATATCATCGGCCTGGTCGGCAAGTCTGGCTGCGGCAAGAGCACGCTGCTCAAGATACTGGTAGGATGGCACCCGGCTGATACAGGAACCGTGCTGATGAATGGTGAGAATATCACCAAGGACCCTTTGCAGCTGCGGCGGGTTGTCGGTTATACGACGCAGGACAACAGCTTCTATGCCAAGCAGACAGCCCTGGAGAACATGCGCTACTACGCTGGATTGTATGGTGTGAAGGACATGGAGCGGCTTGATAAACTGCTCAAAGCCGTGGGATTGTGGGACCCCAGAAACACTTTGTCAGAACGTATCAGCGGAGGCATGAAGCGGCGGCTGGACTTCGCCATATCGCTCGTGCATGAGCCAAAATTGCTTATCCTGGATGAACCCACCGCTGGCCTGGATCCGCTGCTCATCGAGCAGTTCTGGGGCGTGGTCAAGAAGCTCGGCAAAGACCGCATTGTCATCATGAGCAGCCACATCATCTCAGAGATAGAGCGCTATTGCGGACGCGCCCTCATCCTCAAAGACGGGGCGGTGGCGATGGAACTTTCTGGCAAGAAACTCAAAGGACTGGAGAAAGAATTCAGGAGGGCAGTAGCATGAAACTGCTCAATGAATTCCGCAAGAACTTCCGCGTCATGTTCCGGAACTGGATGACCGTCTCGCTGCTCATCATCGCGCCGCTGATACTGATTCTATTGATTGGTTACGCCTTCTCCAGCGAGGATGTCACCGGCATCAAGATAGGCGTCATCACCAACGGCAGCACAGATCTGACGCAGCTGGCGCAGAACGTGAGCAGCTACGGCGAGCTGGTGCCCATGAACGACTCGGAATGCCTCGCCGCGCTCGAGCGCCAGGACGTGCACCTGTGCCTTGAGGTGAGCAACCTACCCACAGAATCGAACACCACGGATTTTCCGACAGGCAGCATCACCTATGTCTATGATAACGTACGCAAGAGACTATCACTGTCTTTGATCGAAGGGATAAAATCCTTTTTCGGCGAGCAGGCCGATGAGGTCAGCATCGAGACCACAGAGAGCATCCTCAACAACATCCAGAACCTGCTCGGATTCATCAATGACCGCAAGCAGGACGTGCTGACGATACGCAATGAGACGCTCAATATCAAGCAGGACCTCATCTCGCGGAACCAGACGCTGACCGAGGTCCGGAACGATTTCCTGCCAGCGTACTTCGAGATCAAGGACCTGCAGGAGCAGACCCATAATATCTCGGGAACGCTGGAAGAGCAGCTGAACGCGACGAGCGTCGTTGTCAGCGAGGCGCGTCAGAGCATCGCGTCGCTGAGGGAAGTATCGTTGAACTATTCCCTGCTGGCGCTGTCGAATGTGACGCTGCCGATAGTCAATATCTCTGATGCGTTCAATGCATCCAACCTGACCGATCCGATCAATTCGAGCCCCATCAACGGATCCTATACGATGGGAAACAACAGCGAAAATAACCCTTTCACCACAAATATCACGGCGCCGACCATCGCGTCAAGTGTAACTGAAGTGCCGACGCTCGGCAGCCTGCTCGACGGACTCGGCGGTCATCTCGCCGAGCTCGATGACTTGCTCAACGATACGAACGGCAAGGTGTCGGGCACGGTCGCGCAGATGGACGATATCATCAGCAAACTCGATCTGGTCAAGCTGCTTCTCGACGAAGATCTCGCGGCGACACAGGAATATCTGATTAAGATAGACGAGAGCGTCGTGCGTATCGACGAGGTCAGCGCGCAGATGGACCAGCAGCTCGCCTCGCTCGCAGACCTGCATCCTGGCCTGGGCGAGAAGCTCATCAAACCGATAACGTCACAGTACCTGGTGCTGCTGCCAGGCGCAAAGAACATCCAGCTTGCGTTCCCACAATTGGCCGCCATGATACTCATGTTCATCGCGCTCCTGTTCGGTAACATCGCCACGCTCATGGAAGTGCATGACGCGGCGGCGGTCAGGAACTCGCTCGCGCCGGTCAAGCAGTGGTTGTTTCCGGTGGGCCTGATGCTCACGAGCATCGCCATCATCTTCCTGCAGGCCATGGTGCTCTTCGTCGTCGCGCAGACCATGCTGGGCGTGAGTGTGTTCGCGCACTTCGGAGGGATGGCGCTGTTCGCGCTGCTGCTGATAACCGTGTTCGTGCTCATCGGCATGCTGCTCGCCTATGCCCTGCCCAGCGTGCAAGCCAGCATCCTGGCCACGACGTTCATGGCGCTCGTCGTGTTCATCTTCGGCAATGTCATGGCACCGGTCGAGAGCATGCCGCACCTCGCGCAACTGGCGACCAACGCGAATCCGCTGGTCATCGGCCAGTACAGCTTCGGACAGGTGCTGCTCTACGGCGCCAATGCCATCGGGGCAGGCGGCCTCGGCGCGCAGGCATGGACGCTCGTCGGGTATGCCATCGCGCTGCTGATAGCGGTGCTGGTGGTCGGGAAGCGACGGAGACATTGAGTTTCATCCAACACAAAACAATCCATCTGCAATCATATACACATAGTCTAGGTATCCGCCCTCTCCCGCTGCGCCTCGAAGAAGTCCTTCTGGCTCTGCACCAGCTGCCTACAGGTGATGAGCACGCCCTTAGGCTGCGGTCCCCACGAGAACAGCGCGCGCTCACGAATGCCATCCTGCGCGAGCTCCCAAAAGAGGAGATGTTCGACTGGGCGCCGTATTCGTGAACAGTAAAAGCGAATATGAATGGATTGCGCCGCATGGTGCGGGGAAGAGAAAGAAACAGGTCAGAAAAGGGACATCAGGGAGAGAAAGATAAGAGAAAAAGGAAAGAATATTGGGCGCCTAGCAGCACCCGCAGTTGCCTCTGCCGCCGCCCCTGCCACCGTTACCCGCGCCTGCCCCTGACTGCAGGAGCTTTCGCGCGAGGTCAAGCAACAGGTCACGTTCAGTCTTCGCTACCATCTGCCTGATGGCAGGAACCGCGTCGATGTTCGCGCTGATGCTGCTGATGCCTCTACTCACAAGGAACTTGGCCATCTCCGGCCTGCTTCCTGCCTGGCCACAGATGCTGGTCTGCACGCCATAGCGGTTGCACACGCGGATGACCTTGTCAACTTCGCCCAGAACAGCCGGATGCATCTCGTCAAAGAGCTTGGCAAGGCGCTCATTGTTGCGGTCAAGCCCCAGGGTCAGCTGCGTGAGGTCATTGGTGCCGAAGCTGATGAAGGTGATGCCTTCCTGACAGAGCTCCTCGATGACCCACACAGCAGCCGGCGTCTCGACCATGACACCGAAGTCGATGTCACGCAGCGGCTCAAGGCCCACTTCGCGCATCAGGTTCTTTGCCGCCTGCAGCTCATTGGTGCGGATGACGAAGGGCACCATGATGCCCACGTTCTTCATGCCCTGGTCGTGCAGGCGCTTGATGGCCGTGAACTCGGCTTTCAGAATCCTTGGTTCGTCAAGGCCTCGGCGGATGGCGTGCCAGCCGATCATAGGATCAGTCTCATGTGGCTCCTGATCACCCCCCTTGAGCGCCCTGTACTCATCAGTCCTGATATCAGAGGTCCTGACCCACACGGGCTTGTCCTTGAATGCCTTGGCGATAGTGCCGATGCCGTCCATGAGCAGCTTGATGTAGTCCTCGTCGCGGTTCTCACGGATGTACTGCGCCGGATGCACGCCTCCATCGGCAATCATGAACTCCATGCGCACCAGGCCTACACCGTCAGCGCCTGATTTGGCAGCACGCTCAGCGATGTCCGGAAGGTCGCAGATGACCTTGACCTTGGTCGCGGTCTCCAGCGGAGCCGCCTGACTTGCGGCGCTGGTGATATGGTCGTGGTGATGCGCTATCTTGAGCTCGCCCGCATAGACATGCCCGTGCGTCGCGTCCACCGTGATTATCTGCCCTTGCTTGAGCACCTGCGTCGCATGCTCTGTTCCCACGACACAGGGGATGCCCATCTCTCGCGAGACGATCGCCGCGTGGCAGGTCATGCCCCCCTCATTGGTGACGATGCCCGCCGCGCGCTTCATGGCAGGGACCATGTCCGGATTAGTCATCTCGGTCACCAGGATGTCGCCCTTCTTGACCTTGTCGAGCTCCTCCGCTGTATGGATGATGGTCACCGGGCCAAAAGCGGCGCCAGGGCTTGCTGTCTGGCCGACAACCAGTATCTTGCCGTTGGCGAGCTCTTCCTCTGCCTCCTTGGCGTCAGCGTCCGTATCCTGCTCGTCCTTCTTCTGCAGGGTGGTGATGGCGCGCGACTGCACGATGAAGACCTTGCCGTCTTCCATTGCCCACTCGATATCCTGGGGCTTGCCGTAGTGCTCCTCGATGCGCTTTCCTATCCTCGCCACTTCCATGACAGTCTTATCGTCGATTATCTGACGCTTCTTTCTGTCAGCGTCGATGTCGCGCTTGATGTTACCACCGTCAGGGCCGCGGATGAGCTCCCAATCCTGCTCGCGCACCACAGCGCTCTTGATGGTCAGTGATTTCTTGTCCACCATGAAGGTGTTCGGGTTCACGCTGCCCGAGACAATGGTCTCGCCGAGGCCATAGACAGACTCGACGACTATCTCGCTCGCGTCATTGGTCGCTGGATTGGCCGTGAACATGATGCCGGAGACCTCGGAATCCACCATCTTCTGCACCACGACCGCGATGAGCACCTTGGACGTATCGAAGTCGTTCTTCTGGCGATAGTAGATGGCTCTTGCGGTGAAGAGCGATGCCCAGCATGCCTGGACATTATAGACAACATCCTGTGGACCCTTGACGTTCAGGAACGTCGCCTGCTGACCGGCGAATGACGCCTCGGGCAGGTCCTCCGCCGTTGCGCTGGAACGGCACGCGACGAAGGGATACTCTGGAGAGAGCACTTCACCAGCGTTCGCACCTTTCTTGAGAGACATCGCCTCATAGAAATCGATAATCTCCTGCTTGATATCCTCTGGGCAAGGAGTGTTCTGTATCAGGTCCTGGATGGTCTTGGCGATATCCTGCAGTTGCGTCGTATTGTCCACATCCAATGGCTTGAGCATATCCAGGATCTTCTGGCGGATGCCTGTGCGGTCGATGAAATCGCCATAGCAGGGTGCTGTGACAATGAATCCTGGCGGGATCGGCAAATCGCCCTTGCTCATCTCTCCGAGGTTCGCGCCTTTGCCTCCTGCGACCGGGACGTCATCCTTGCCAATCTCATGGAACCATACAATGTGTTTAGTCATAACCATACACCTCTTTTTGCTCTTTTTCTGGAACAGACAGTAATGAAAAACCTTCGTTATCCGAGTATTTAAAGGTTTTGGATTACCACACTTGAACGAGACTGGAATAGCGCCTGAGAAGCACTTTCTCTCACGGCCTGATTGAAAGCACTATCTGAAGGCACTATCGCCATCTGAAAGGGCTATCGAGATCCATGGTCCGAGGTCCTGCATCACTGCGCGCCTACAAGGCGCTTGTCCTGACAGGAATATTACGCAACGCGGCCATGAGCTGGCGGCGGTTGAGAAGCAGCTCCTTTGCGCCCTTATGCTGGATGACAGACTGCGCATTGGCTGTGCCCCATTGCATGGCGGTCGGGATGGGCTTTGCGAGCAGGCGGGCAGCAGTGAAGGTCGCTGCGAAGGCATCGCCTGCGCCTGTCGCTTCCACGACTTTGACGTTCTTGCTGGCCTTACATTTCCAGAAGGACTTGCCGTCATATGCGTAGGATCCTGCCTTGCCGTCCGTGATGCAGACTGCGCTGTGGTCCAGCGCATGCAGGCGCGTCAGGAGGTCCTTGACAGGACCATCGCCCACCAGGAGCGCGGCTTCTTCCTTGTTGAGGATAAGGTTAGTGGTAGCGTCCAGGACCTTGCTGATGTGTTTGGTGCCCAGTTTGGCTAGATAGCTGCTGGGATTGAAGGTCATGGGAATAGCTTTCTTTTTCGCGTAGGCGGCCACCGCCTCCATGCCCTTCCAGGAGTCGCCCATCATGGAGGCGAAATAGAAATGACGCGCCCTGAGCTTTTTCGTGTCGATGAGCCCTGGCAAGAGATAGTCATTGCAACCCTTGAAGGTCAGGATAGTACGGTCCCCTTCCAGACTGTCGAGGATGACGCTGTAGCCGGTCTTTCGTGTCTTACTGACCGCACCCAGGACATCAATGCCTTCCTGCTTGAGTATCCGTCGGACCAGATGCCCGTGCTCATCATCACCAAGCATACCAAGCCATCCGACCTTGAGGCCCAGGCGCGCGAATGCGACAGCACAGTTGGTGCCTCCACCGCCCACGGTGAAGACCAGGTCCTGGATGATAAGCTTGGTTCCCAGCGGATAGGCGATGAGCGTATCGGTATGTTCTGGCGTGGTTATCTTGATGAGCTCGGATTCGACGGTGAGACGCACGTCGACGGTCGCGCTGCCCATGGTGATGACATCATACATGGCTCATTTTCGGGCCATGGGATATAAAAAGGTTTTGTGCCGGGAGCCTGCCTGGACGCACGGGCATGTCCGGCCTGCACGATGCGCGCGTCCAAATCGAACAGCCCCAGAAGCGACCCTGCCTGGCAGTCCGATGCAGCGCCCTTAATGCACATTGCGCTCTATCGCCAACACCTGTTGATTAATCTTCTGCGCCACGTCTTGCTGCACTACCCGAAGAGCCTGCGCCAACTCACTAGGGATTATGCCGGGGTCATAACCCTTATCCTCCAGGTGCTCCTGCCGAGGGTCTCGGTTGTAGTCAACAGCCTCGGCCAAGTAGTCACTGAGGCTTGGCCGCTGCGAATAGTCACGAAGGCCTGTCTCCCACCTCCTTTCGCATCCCGCGACAATCACGCCTGCATTCCTGCCGATGACAGGCAGGAGCGAAATAAGCTGAGGGCCTACCTCGAACGCAAGAGCATGCTTGATATTTCCTGCCTCATAGCCAAATCTTCCATCAACAGGATCACGCCTCTTCCTTGCTCTCGTCCGCGCCTCTTCCACTGTAAGATCCAGATGAAGGGCATCAATCTTGAAGGGCGCGCTGCCGTAGGTTAAGGTCGTGACCAGATATTCGACAGTCTTGAGCCCAACTCTTGATTCCCTGCCTGACGCCAAGGATATTGATCCGCGTATCCCCCGGGGATTACCTACCACCTGATCATAGACCGACCTCATAATGGAATCTGCCTGGTCTAAGAGCATCTGCTGACCCAGCGCGACAGGGCGGTCGGATGATAGCGCGACTTCGATGGCGCGCGCCACGTCTTCAGGGCTATCACCAGTGACCTCGTTTGCCAACTCCACCAAGGCCTGAAGATTACTTGCATCAGGACCGTCCGTAGGATCCGAAAGAGCTCTCAACGCCCTTGCCATCTCATCCTCTGTAAGCTCTATGCCATCGTACTGGCGGAGAACATCATCAAAGGTAAGGGGCTGGCGCATCTGACCATCTGGGTGACCAGCGTCAAGATCTGAGCTTGCCATGCACACCAGCGAACAATCACCCATATATAAAGATATCTAATGTTTACCACTATATAATGGTAATTTACCAGAAGGATACTATGATGGAAGGCCCATAGAATAAACGACCAGGATCGCCTCTAATGGAACACCATGGGCTCAGAGACAAAGCGCAGCTCGAGATTGTATCTGACCGTGTCGAATCGCGTCCATCGCTCCAGCGTGAACTCCAGCTGACCCGGGATACTGAGGTAGAAACCATCATCCCCCCTGCGCAGCAGCCCGACATCGGCCATTCTGCGCATGATGGCACGGTAACAGGCATGAACCGCCTGCTCCCCCGGAGAGATAGGGATACCCCCACCCGGGCTGATGAGCATGTCAAGGTAACAGTCCAGCTCGTGATGACATTCCCTATAAGGGGCATACTCGGGAAACGTCGTGCTGACGCTCAGCTCGTAATTGCTCACTTGCCACACCTCAGTACTGCCCCGACATCAATGCCGGCGTCTTCAGCTGACCCTCGCAGCAAGGTATATAGATCCGTCTCGCCGAACCGCTCACAATGGTAGCGCGAGCAGATGCTCGGGCGGCCGTGCTCATAGACCGTGCAGAGCGCGTCAGGTCCAAGCTGTGGGCAGGCCCAGACCTGCTCGCCCGTGTCAAGCACTAATGGCTTTGACACATGGGTCTCTGGATGAACGCCGCAGCAGTAGCTGAGCTTGACATCAACCGGACAGTCGAGGCAGATTTCCATGAGGTGCGCAATCACTGCCGAATTTATAAAACTGAAGGACAGATAGCAGAAGTATTGACCAGCAGACCAGCTGGCTCGCGCGCACTATGTCACTTCATCAGCGCGCCCATCTCCCTGTTGACTGTTAGCAGGACCGCGTTGCGCAGGTCCTCATCGCTGATAGGGATAGGGTATGTCACTTTCAGGAACCAACCATTGTCCAGGTCAAGGCGCACCAGCACATCCTTGTCAGAGCCCACCAGCTTACCGATAGCCTGGTCAAGGCGCTTGATGCGCGCCTGTATATCCTTGGGCAAACGCTTCAGAGGCATCCTGATGGTGCGCAGCAGCTTGCCCTTGCCGCTGTTGAGCAATGACTTGCTGAGGATGAAGGTATTAGGTATCTTGACATACGCCCTTGATCCAGTGGACGTGCGGAGTGTGAAGAAGAAGGTGCCGATGCTGATGACCTCGCCCTCGTCATCGCCGATGCGCACCCCATCGCCTATCTGCAGCGGCTTCTTTGTCAGGATGAGCAGCCACGCGAAAAAACCCATGATGACATCGCGGATGGCAAAAGCGATGCCCGTCGTGATCAGTCCGACAAAGAGCGTCAGGTTGGAGAAACCGACACCCAGCCGCCATAGTATCACCGCGACGCCAAGGGTGTAGAGCAGCAGCTCATAGAACTTGCTGAGCAGGATCTTCTGTTCAATGGGCAATTGCGTCTGCAAAAACCCCTCCAGGCGCGCCAGGGTGAAGCGCAACAGCACGGTTATCGCCAGGATGGTGAAGAAGACGAACACGAAGAAGTCTGTGACGCGCACCACTGGCGCCGGGACAGCAATGACCCCATGACCCTGCATCCAGGAGAACGCGTACGCGGCTGTCGCCAGGAGCAGCAGGACCAGGATACGCAGGTGCAGCTTGCGCTTCTCAGAGGACAGATTCAGTCTGAAGGGCCTGATGACCATACGAACATCGGACACCCGCGAGCATATTAATGTTGCGATGCCACATGCCACGGCAGGGTCCTGTCACCGGACAACTAGGGGGACAATTCCAGCATGCATGTCGCATTGACACATGCGGGCGTTCCCGCGAAGAGACAGCGCTTGCATTGGACAAACGAGCCCAGACCCTGGAAGAAGGGGCAGAAGGGTTTATAGTCCTTGTTCGCCGGAACGCCGCAGTCACACACATCACAGGAAGTGGGCCGCATCGCACAGTCAGCAGCGCTGCTGCAGGAGACTCCTGGAGCGCTGGTAATCACATGACTAAGTGGTTGATTGAGCGGGGCGAAGACCCCTGCAAGATTCAGCATTACCAAGACAAACAGCACCAGAATGGCCCAGTACCATCGCATGCGACAGAGGGATGCGCAATACTATATAATAATAGAGATACCCGCAGAGAGCATTGTGTGATTTTAGTCAACAACGCGAAGCCGCATGACCTTTGATCCCAGACCCACTCACAACCCATCCAGCACGTCATGCGCGTCCCTGTCCTGCAATGCTTCTGTGATGCGCGGCTGCAGCAACCGCAGACGCTCGGCCTCCCTCTGCGGATCCTCGATGCGCGCCAGACGGTTCGCTTCAATAAGACCGAAGGGATATCCGAGGAAGACCGGGTCTGTCGCGTTCTGCGCGAGGGAGATACAAAGGTCTGAAATC
>MNWW01000045.1 GCA_001871415.1 Candidatus Woesearchaeota archaeon CG1_02_57_44
AACAACAGGGGTAATCTTGTAATGGATGACATGAGTCCTGCGGGAATAATCCCGCAAATCCCAACCCCCAATATCCAAGCGTTGTGACCAACGCTTAAGCGTCCTAACGGACGCTTCAAACAAAAAAATTGCTTTAAGAATACGCTGACAGGCAGCATAACTGTGGCCAGCAAGCCTGAGTTTAAAGAATTCCCGACGCACAAGCTCTTTCTCCATAAGGACACCACCCCAACAATGTCCTCAAAAGCCAGAAATTTAAGGATAGTGACATATGTCATGGCCCAGCACATTCAGTTATGTGCTTTGAGATGTGGGATTAGAAGTAAATTATAACTAATTATAAGTAGTTGGAAGTAATGTTACTGCTCTTGAGTTCATTGGTCTGAACAACAGGAGTAAGACCCTTAAACTCAAACTACTGGCTTGACTGCACGCTTCAATTAATGCAATTTAGACTGTCGGCATCAAAATATCACTACTAAATGTTTGACTGTTAGAATCAAAGAAAAATCAAATTGAGGCAGTTGGCCCCCCACTTCAAGAACAACCTATCTGAACAGCCGAGAATGAATATCTTTTAATTGAACAGGACGGTGTCGGTACGGCTCTGTGCTGGCGGTCTTGCCGGCAGCGAAGGCCACGCGCAGGCGTCATCTGTCTGTATGGGCGCGGAGATGATGACGACAATGAGAATAATCACTCTGCTGGTGCGTTCTCCGGGAGAAGGTCTCAGCTGCTGCTGACCTGGTCGCCCGTGTCAGTGAAGACAAGGTCATTGCCTGCCCTGGTGATTGTGAACGCGCGTGCTCTGGCAGAAAGGCCACCGCCCATGGACCCCCAGGTGTCGCCGACCAGGGCGAGCACTTTCTCTTTCTCACGCCTGCCGCTGTTTTGTTCTGTGTAGGAGCCTCCTCCCGGGTATGATGCGCCGGTGTTCTTGTCCACATGCCGCGCGACTATGCGCTGGATGCCGGGGAGGGCGAGGCATTGCCTGGCCACAGCGAGGCCTTCGCACGCGGTATTGAATGGCTTCACGTTCTTGCACAGGCACAGGCAGGCGTCCGCAGCGCAGCTCGAAGGTCGCACAAAGGTCTCCCAATCAAGGCCGAACCATCCTTGGGTGAAGCGTGCCTCTTCGATGCCCTTGGAGAATCCAACCAACGCCAGCTTCTCGTCCAGGTAGAAGGGTGAATCGATGCTCTCGCCGTCATGGCCTGAGCCCAGCAGGTAGCTCTCGATATCTGCGGTCATGCCATCGAAACTCTCTACAGTGCCCTCAGCAGTGCCGTGATTGAAGAATATGCCTGCCAGGCGGGCGATGCCTGCGAAGATGAAGACTAATAGGCCTAACGCGATGATGGCGCTGACAAGATTATTACCTATCAGATCGATGCCGCCTCTTTTCTGTTGCCGCGATTCGCCATGGACCCTGGACGCTCGCAGGATAGCATCTGTCGTACGCTGGCAAGAACATCGAAGATACGGTACTTTGCCCCTTGCTGCGACCATGAGCCATTCAAGGGCCCTGCATTATTTAAACCATTCGGCGCGATTGGCAATACATTCGACCATGTCATGCCAGCATAATTAAACCCGCGCGTCTTTCCCTGCCACATGAACCGTCTTTCCTGCTGCCCGGTAATCGACCAGCTCTTTGGCGGCGGTATCGAGTCCGGTGTGTTGACGACGGTCTATGGCCCGCCCGCGTCAGGCAAGTCGACCTTGTGCATGCACGCGTGCGTGAGCGCGTTGCGGGAAGGCAAAGTGGTCTATATCGATACAGAAGGTAATTTCTCTCCAGAGCGCTTCAGCCAGGTAGGCGGGAGCGCCGACCCCGCGGTGATGGACAAGCTCCTGCTGCTCCGCCCGGCGAGCATGGAAGACCAGGCAGCTGCCATAACCAGCATCCTGGGCATGTCACCAGGGCGTATCGCCTTGGTGATAGTCGACAGCATCGTCATGCCCTATCGCGTGGAACTGACAAGGGAGCGCGAGCATGGCACGGGCTTGTACCGCGCGCTGGGCAAGATGGTCTATAATCTTGGATTGCTCGCAGCGAGGCGCGATATCCCAGTGCTGGCGACAAGCCAGGTCTACGAGGACTTCTCTACAGGAAAGGATGTCGTGGTGGGAGGCGATGTCATCCGATTCGGCAGCAAGGCGCTCCTGGAGCTGCGGCGTGACGACGCCGGTGATAGGACCGCGTTGCTGCGCAAGCATCGCTCATTGCCTGAGCGGCAGGTGCGATTCAGGATTGCTGCTGGTGGCATGGAGGGCATATATGAGACCGCAGCGTCACAGGGTACGCCCGCGGCAGAGGGTCAGGAGTCTGTGGTGACCCCTGATGCGCGCCCTGAATCGGGCAAGGATAGGGAAGAACTGGATTTATAGATTGATGGGACCAACGAGGCTGTTCACGGTATCCTGTTGAGCTGGCGCATCAGGTAGTTGTCGTCAGGTGAGCGCATGCGCTGGATGCCACCGGGAGCCTCATCAGGCACTTGCTCCTCGGCAACACTCGGAGCTGTCGCCGCGGTGGTGGCCGGCGGCTTGGGCGCGCTGACAACGCGCTTCTTGCCGATGAGCAGACATTCGCTCTTGATTTTTTTCTGTGCCTCGTCCATGTCCTCCGGCGGCAGCTGCTTCGGGGGCCAGCGGAAGTCAAGGCCATCGCCCTCTTTGCGCGGAAGAACAGTGACGCTGAATGTCTCTGCGAGCGCGGCGTCGGTCGCTATGATATTGGTGCCGCCAGCGCCAAGCGTCTCAAAGAGCGCGGTCGCCGCGAGATTCGCGATAGTGTAGATGTGGATGATGTCCTCGCGTGGCAGATCAGCGCCCTTGCCCGTGTCGGTCGGAGGCGTGATAGTGACCTGTCCTATGGCAGCGGCGTGGTTGGTTCCTCGGACAACAGCCTTCTCATCCTGATACAGGATGGCGATGTCCGCGCTGGCAGAGGATTTAGAAGAGGTCTGCGATGTCATCAAGGTTCACCTCCTCTTTGCTGCGGGGCTTATCGTCTGGGTGTGTGTCATCCGTCAGATCTTCTTCACTATCGTCATCCGGGGGAGATTGCCTGGATGAGGCATCCTCAAGCGATTGTGGCGCCGCTTGTTCATCGCTTCTTCTGTCCGCAGGTGCGTCGCGCGTAGTATCGTCGACCACATCACCTGCGTCATCGGTCTCTGCTGCTTCCTGCGCAACAGTCGAGAGCGTCCCTGCCTCAGCGCGGAAGTGCTCGATGATATCGTTGATGCTGATGGTGCTGAACAATTGCTTGAGCTGCTCGTTGCTGTCTATCTGCTGTTTGATGGCGTCGGGGGTCTTGATGATGGCTTCCTTGAGCTGGGGATTGTTCTCTACTATCTTGATGACCTGCTCTTTGGTGAATGTCCTGACTTGCGCTGGCGCTTCGCGCGGTTTGTGCCACGACGCGGGGTTGCGCTTGAAGTAGCTCTCGGCCATGGCGAGGATGTTGCGCCCGATGGTCTGCAGGGATTCGGCATCCTGCGTCGTGGTGCCAGTGGCGTTTAGCATATCCAGCCCGTCAGCTTTGTTGCGCGGTATGACATGGATGAGAAAATGATTGCTCATCTGTCCGGCCGCGTAGCCGGACGCGATGAACAGCTGCACCTTGTCGGCGATGGTGGCCTTCTGCACTGCCTCAGCGAATTCGCCCGCGATGCCAAAGAGCCGCTCGAAATCCTCGCGGTCCATGTAAGGGAGGATAGGATAGTGCTCCCTGGGCATGAGGATGCAATGGCCCTTGGACGCGGGGTTGATGTCAAGGAAGGCGATGATATGCTCGTCCTCATAGACGGTCTTGGCCTGTATCTCGCCTTTGGCTATCTTGCAGAACGGGCACTGCTTCTTTTGCTCCTCGATGCTTTTCTTTACCTGGTCAGGAAGTTCCATGGCGCTCCTTGAGCTGCGCTTCCAGCTCAGCGATTATCTTGAGTTCCTCCTCCGGATTCGGGGTGGGGTCGACAAAGTCGGTGATGACCTCAAGGCGGTCATAGAGCTTGTTGCGGTTCACCCTGCCGCGCGCTTTGATGATGGATCCGATGAGCTCCTGCTTGAGCGGGATGAAATCTTCCGGCGCTTCGCGGAACGCTTCCAGTCCTGCATCGTCCTTCTTGAGCAATTGCGCGGCTTGCTGCCTGAACAGGACGAGCCGGATGCTGCCTGTGCCATCATCGAACATGGCGTTCAGCACACAGCCGTAAGCAGGTGACACGACGCCATGCGTGTCGCAGGCGAATCCTTCTGTTCCTGGCCGCGCGCGTCTGTTGCACTGAGGGCATATCTCAAAGAAGCGTGGGTCAAACGCCTGCACGATGCTACCGACCAGTTCCACCTGGTCTCCCTCAGCAAGGTCCGCGACCCATTTGCGTTGCGGCCCTGTGACAGCGATGTCGATGCCTTCTGGATTGATGTCTATCTTGCTGCGCTCGTTGCAGTGCAGCTCTTTTGCGCCAAGGTTATTGGTCTTGGTGTAGGCGCCGGATACCTTGACGATGTCGCCTTCCTTGATGTTCGCGATGGTCTCGGCGAGGTCCCCCCACATGACGACCCGTATGCTGCCGCTCTCATCTGCGATGACAAAGGATGCGAGCTTTCCGCTTCTGCCCTCACGGGAGAATTCGCGCTTCTCGAACACACGCGTGACCCTGCCGGCCGTCTCCACATTGCGCAGTCCCTGTTGGATGTTGGCTATCTTAAGCTGCGTGCTGGCGAGCGCTGCTGGCGCGAGCCGTATACCGAGCTCATTGGCCACGATGTGGACTGCGCCTTCTTTGGAGATGAGGCCTGAAAGCTTCTCGATTTTCTCCTTGACTTTCTGGTCAAGCTCTTTCTGGTTGATCTTGCCGGACTCGAGCACCTTGGCGACGAGCTCATCATAGTTCTGTTGCATGGGATACCGGGATTGCCCTGCGCATTTATAGTTTGCGGGTGGATAGGGAATGACGTCTGAATCAATGGTTGATGCTCTTAAGGGTTTCTGGCTCATCTGAGGTTATCAGTGGACAGTCAGGGAGCGCAGCTTATAAGTGCGATACCAGATTTCGTACGGATGTCGTCTGTTCAGAAGTCAGTGTCTCGCAGACGCGTTTCATCTCCAATACAAAATCCAGCAGATCATCATGGTCTGCGGCGACATCCTTATTCTTCAGGTAGTACTGATTGTCGATGCGAAGTTCCTTGTCTTCTTCGAGTGTGGTGGATGTGCCTGCCCTGATGATGCCTTCTGATTCAAGCATAGAACACAATGCGATGGTGCATTCGTGGATCTCTGAGCGTATGCCCAGTTTCATCAGCACAGCGGTGAACGCGAAATACTCGCAATAGTATTTGGTAGTGGCAAGCCACATGTTGGAGGTTTTGCCGATCTGCTCAAGCACTTGCAGCGTTTCCTGAGCGCTCTGCAGGTACTCCTGGCACAGCTGCTGGCTGGTCTCACCGACCCTTATTCCCCGACGCTGTTGTTTGCACCATCTGACGCTGGCCAATGCATCCACCGCACGAATCGTTCAGTGCCCTGGATGAGCAGGTGTGTTCTTATGAGTTCCGCGCGCAAACCCGGAGAGATTTTGCCGGTCCCGGAAACTGCGATGATATGCGCTCTCTTCTTGGTCCAGGCGAGCGCGTCCTGCAGTGCTGACTGTTTTGCGCTGCCGAGGATGAGCATATCAATATCGCCGGCTTTTTTGATATCCTCTGCTGCAGAACCAAAGATGAGGGAATCTTCTTGCACGTGCGCGTGGATGGCATCCACTACTGCTGCGAGCAAGGGGGACTCTCGCAGCTTCCTGATGAGCGCGAGTTTTTCGGCAATGGCAAGCGCGTCAAGCACGAGGGGACTTTGCAGGTTCACGTGAAATAGGCTCATCCTGCCTTTGTGGGTCTTCTGCAATAGTCCCTGCATTTCAAGCCTGGCGAGCCACAGTCTGACTGTTGGGTGCGGCTGGCCAAGCGCTCTGGAGATGTCAGCGAGATGCAGCCACTCGCCTGGGCACGGTAGGAACGGTATGAGTGCTGCGTAGGTGGTTGCGCCTGCTACTGGCGCCTTCGGCAATGTCGTTAATTTGTTGACCATATTGTTATTAAACTGTTTGTGGTTATTATGCTTTTTGGTTCTCATTGCTATGGTCTGCAGGAATGGATATGGGTGTTCTACCGCATCTTTTTTATTGCAAAGCACGGGGTTGAATACCCCGTCCTTCAGGACGTGCTTTGCAATTCAAAAATCCGCCTGCAATGACGAGGCGCGGTAATACCGCGGCCTTCAGGCCGCGGTTAGCGCCGAGTGGCGGATTTTTGTTATTCGTTCTTAATTATTCGTTCTTAAATGCAGACCGCTGTCCGCAAGCCTTCCGGTTTCTCCCACAATCCACTGGTCAGAGCCCCGCAGCACATATAAAGCAGCTGGCCGACCTAATGCTCACGCCGATTGAGGCTAGGGTGCCACGACCTCCCGTGCCCGCGGCGCATCATCCGGTCCACAAGGACATTGTTCGTCCCTGCGGTCCTGGCGGTGCGGTGCGTGCGCGGTTGAAAGAAGATGCGAACAGCAAGAGGTGGAGCAAATGAAGGAAGCGAAGGAAGTAAAGCAAGACGAAAGCGAAGCCCAGGAGGGCTCTGAGGAACGCTCCGGCAATCCGCCGGAGAAGAAGTTCGGTGCGGGCGCGGTGAGCGCGAGCATCTGGCGCAATGAGGCAGTGCGCAAGGATGGCGAACCGGTCGCCTACTACAGCGTCTCGCTGCAGCGCCGCTATAAGGACAAGGAGGGCAACTGGAAGTCTGGTTCTCTGAGGACGGCAGACCTGCCCAAGGCCATGCTGGTGCTCCAGAAGGCCTACGAGTATCTTGTCCTCAAGGGTGACGAGCCGGATGAGGATGTTTTTTGACCGCAGGGCAACCTGCGGATTTTTTGACGACGATTGAACAATAATTATAAAGGTGAACGCAATGGCCCAGGTAGCAGAGCTGATAGAGATGGACGAAGAACAAGAAGAGCAGGAAGCGCAGGCAGAGACGCCAGCTGTGAAGTCGGCAGCAAAATCCAAGAAGGATATAACCGCCCTTCCCGGTGTCGGCGCCGCGACTGCTGAGAAACTCAATATAGCTGGTTATACGACCATGATGAGTCTTGCCGTGGCGAGCCCGGGCGAGCTGGTCGAGGCGTCAGGCATCACGGATGCCGCTGCGCGAAAACTCATCAAGGCTGCCAGAGAGAACATGGACATGGGCTTTGTGTCTGGTGAGGATGTGCTCAAGCGCCGTGAGCTGGTCGAGCGCATATCGACGAGCGCGGGCTCATTGAATACGCTGCTGGGAGGCGGTGTAGAGACCGGTGCTATCACGGAGTGCTTCGGCGAGTTCGGCTCAGGCAAGACGCAGATAGGTCATACGTTGTCTGTGATGGTCCAGAAGATGGATCCTGCGAGCATCGTGCTCTACATCGATACCGAGAATACCTTCAGGCCTGAGCGCATCGTGCAGATAGCCAAAGGCCAGGGGCTTGACCCTGAGCAGATATTGCGCAATGTGAAGGTCGCGCGCGCGTACAACTCTGATCATCAGATGCTGCTGGCCGAGCGCGCCGAGGAGATGATAGCGCAGCAGGGAATCAACGTCAAGCTCATCGTCGTGGACTCCTTGACCGCGCACTTCCGCGCTGAGTTCATCGGCAGGGGTACGCTTGCGGAGAGGCAGCAGAAGCTCAACAGGCACATGCACAATCTGCTGCGCACCGCCGACACGCACAACGTGGCCGTGTATGTGACCAACCAGGTCATGTCCAGGCCCGATGTTTTCTTCGGCGATCCGACTGCGGCCATCGGCGGGCATGTGGTTGCGCACGCGAGCACGTATCGCATCTACCTGCGCAAGGGCAAGAAGGGCAGCCGTGTGGCCAAGCTCATCGACAGCCCCAATCTGCCAGAGGCGGCCTGCGCGTTCTTTGTCGAGGAAGGCGGGCTGAAGGACGCGGCCTAGGCTGCGATATTTGTTTTTTCTATTCTCTCTATCGCTTCTTGATTTCTTGCGAGGGGTCCATACCCCGCTCTTGAGGGCGCACCATCGCAAGGACCAGAACTCTGCGCGCAGTAGCGAGGCGCGTCATACTGCGGCCTTCAGGCCGCGGTCAGCGTTGAGCAGCGGATTTCTGATTCAGTGACCATCGGCTTATTTTATCTGGACTTTTTCCCGCCCGTCATGCGATTCGATGATGCCATGCCCGGGCTAAGTGATGACCGCTTCATTGACCCCTGCCTCCGGCGTGCCTGCAGGCAGGTGATGGCAGATGAGCGCTACACTCCCCGATACGATACAGTCGATGACATCCTGCTTATCGGGGTCGATCATCAACCGTTCGAGAACGGCCGTCCAGAGGCGTGCAAGGAGCTCGGGCTGCGTTTACGCACCTTGGACGATTGCTCTTTCGAGACTGATGGCTATCCTTTTGAGCAGGGGCTATCCAATAACTTTGAGACCTCTGCATACAGGATGTTCAGGGGGAACAAGCATTTTCTGGACGCGGACGCTGATTATCCGGCCATGATGGAGCAGGAAGGCGTTCCCGGCATCATGACGGGCCTCTTCGCGCTCCAGGAGTACATGCAGCAGGTGGTAGTCCACAGCAGGGATGCCCGGGATGCAAAGGATGCGATGACGGCAATGCTCAGGGAACTGAGGCGCCCCGGCCAGCATATGCAGGCTTTGCTGCGCTACAAGGCGCCTGACGCTGCAAGGGATGTCTACTATGATCTCATCGTGGACATCCACTCAGGGGATGATGCGTCCGTGGGCGAATCGATGGGTCAGGTCATGCAGGCGACACACGCATTCACCCGGCACCTCGCTGTCGCGCGTGACCACTACCAGTACGCGCCACGTCTGACCGCTATCCGTGATGCATCAGCAGGGAGCACTGATGCCATCCTGAAGCGCATGCCAATTATTTTATACTCTCCCCTGTTTGCAGCCCTTCATGAATAAGCATCAGACCGTGCTGCTGGGCAGCCTCGCGATAACCTTGGTGGTGTTCTTCGCGGGCATTGGTTTGAACTATGTATTTGATTTCTACCGGCTTGAGGAGGTCACCCGCGTTGTTGGCATGCAGCAGCTCGCGACCGACAGCTACCTGCTGCATGATCAGGCGAATATCGCATACGGCCTTGACCGCTGCACCCTGTTGGGCGATCGCGTCACCGAGCTGCGCAAGTCCACGCAGAAGGTGGGTATCGACCTGCAGAACTACGGTGTGCTCTCCTATTTCAAGAAACAGGATTTTGATTATCTGCGAAGGCAGTACTACCTGCTGGAGCTGCAGCTCTACGCGCTGGTGCAGGAGTATGATGCGCAATGCTCGAATGTCTACACGCCTATCCTGTTCTTTTTTGACGAGAGTCCCATATCCCAGCGCCAGGGATTTGTCCTGGAAGATGTGACCCGCGCGTTTGATGACGCGGTCGTGCTTTCCTTTGATCTGGAATACACAGGTGAGCGCATCCTGACCGAGTTGGCCGGGCAATTCAATATCACAGAAGCGCCTGCCATGGTCATAGGTGGTCAGTTGCATACAGGCATAACCTATCTTGGCGAGATAAACCGCTCAATACGGGATCATCGTTATCAGGTGGACCCCTACGCGTCTGTGGATTTCTCCATGGTGCCAGTGGCTTCTGGGCTGGGGCTTTTGACTGTCGAATCACTCTACGCGCCGCTGCTCAATGAGAGTCTGCCTCCTGTCGCAGCAGGCGACATCCGTCTGGTCCTGGGCAGGCTGCGAGGCGACCCTGACATGATATGTTCAGCATTGGCATACTATGACCAGGCAAGCATCAATGCCACGACAGAAGAGCAAGCTATCCTTCTGGAGGCGATTGCGAGTATCGGCTGCGGCAGAAGTCGTAGGGCATTCCTGTTTGAGGCCGCAGACCGTTGGGATGCGCTGAATGTTTCCTGGCGTGCGGTAATTGACAAACGCATCGCCTATGGTCTGCCGCTGGGATTTGATGTCGATCTACAGCCTATCGCGCCAGTGGTGGCGGTCCCAAAAGACCCGCATGAGCTGCTCATCGGGCAGACAGCGCTATTGCTCGTGGAGAATGATACGTTGCTCTCACAGGCCGACAGAGTCTCGCGCGACTGGCTCAGCGGGCAGCTGTATCAGGCGCCAGACAGCACAAACAGGACACTGACGACCTTCAGTGAGCGCTTGTCATGGACTCCCGAGGAACTGCATCCGGACATCGGCTGGCACGAGGGCGCGCGTATCAATGACCTGAAAGCTGAGCTGCCATTGCGGCATGTGATTGGTACAGGTACACTGGTGGTGAGGTCCAATGGCAAATGGTACGCTCCCAATGAGCAGGGTGTCTTCATGTTCGAGGTGCCGATAGATAAGGTATCATATCCGACAGCGTTCTTCCTGACACCGGATGTGGCGGTGCTTCCTGATACGCACGGCGTCAATATGCTGGTCGAGCAGGCGATACGCGACCACGCGGATGTCGTGGTCGGCTGCTGCGATCATCCGGGCAAGGTGCAGGCGGCGGCGTATCTTGGCGAGCGTAACATCAGCGTTATTTGCCTCACTGACTTGTATGTGCCTGATGCCATTGGTCATAACCTGCCATTAGTGGGAAGCCCGCCGTTCGCGCGCACGCCTGAAGGCATAGAGGTAGGCGACCGTCCGTTGTCCATTGCGGTGTACGAGCCGCTGGTGGTGATGAACGCGTCTGATGAGCAGTACGCGCTCTGGTACTACAAGACCCCTGCACGTTACTTTCGTTCCATCGAGCAGTTCGTCGACCTGAACGCGACCTATGTCACCATACACACGTTCGCGGGCATGGACGAGGTCGTTGCGATGGCTGATGCGACAGGCGCGCAGGTCATTGCCGTGCGTGTCTTCAGCAGCAATGATTACGAGCAGGTCAAGGCGTTCTTGGACGAATCGCCATCGCATCAGGCAGTGCTCTTTCATTCAGCGTCGTATCCATTCGGGCAGAAGATATTCAGGGAGTATCCAGGGCAGACGACATTTGACGACCCGAATATATTGGTAGTATCCTAGGGACCTACTTCACTTTCAGGATATCGCCGATAGTGAGCGCCACGGCTTTGCCTGTGGCAGCGACGCCTGGCAGCTCGACTTCTGTTATGAGCGTGATGTGCAGTGTCTGCTCAAGTTTCTCAGCGACGCGAAAGCTTGGCACGGTCTTGTCTTGCTCTACCTTTGCCAGCAGTGATTCTTTTTCCGCGAGTTTTTCCGCGAGCTGTTTTTGTGTCCAGTTGCGCTTCTCGCGGGCCTTGCGCACGCGCTCGGCATAGTCGCCGACAATGCGCTTTTCTGGCGCCGCTGGCGCGGGTGCGCGCGCGAAGGATCGCGCAGCTGCTGATTTGTTTCGCTTCATCACTGGCGCTGGTCTTTGCAGCAGCCGGGTGTTTTTGGCATACCTGCTGCAGGATTCGCACAGGGACAATTCGCTCCCTTCTACTGTTCCCTTCAGTGTGGCTTCTTTATCACACATCTCACATCGCATGCGCATCCCCCTCCTATCAGGATAGGTGCGCTGGTATTTCTATATTGGCATTGCTCCTGAGGTGAACTTGTTCTGCCGGCAGTAGTCAGGGCTTTGCTCTCTAGCTTTGCACGGACTAGTTCATAGGTGCGATCCTGTTTGCGGTCATCAGCACGCTTTTATAGATAGCAAGTCTCCTGCCGGGCATGGCAGAGGAAACCTTTGTGCTGGTATCCCTGGACGAAGGCCAGGCGCAGGCAGTCGCGAGCGTGCTGACCAACCAGAAGGCCAGGCGCATCCTTGATCACATATCGCAAGTCAAGAGCGCGACAGAGACAGAGATTGCGCAAGCCCTGGCAATGCCGCTTTCCACTGTTCACTACAATCTCGGTATACTCAAGAAATCGGGGCTCGCTGACGCTCCGGAATATCATTACAGTGATAAGGGTAAGGAAGTGAGCCACTGGCAGGCTGCGTCAAAGTACATTGTCATCGCGCCCAAGAAGACCGAGAAGCTCGGGCGCATGCTCAGGAAGGCGCTCTTCTCTATCATTGGTACGGCGGTTGTAGGCTTTGGCATTGCGCGCTTCATCGCTCCATCCGGATTGGCAGGGGCAGGTATTGCGGTAAAAAGCGTGCCTGTGGCCATGCAGGCGGCCGCTGACACAGGAGCGAACGCAGTGCAGGCTGCTGGACCTGTCGCGACAGGAGCTGCGGCATCATTTTGGCCCTGGTACGCTGTTGGCGCGGTTGTGCTGGTATGCATGTATCTATTGGTGGACTATGTTATGGACCGTAAATACTCCTCCTGAGAACGTCTATTCTGGTTTATTCTGTATTCTGTCTAGTCGGGCATGGCGTGGTTCTAGCGTTCTTTCCAATGACCATCAGTGACCCTATTTGCCCTCCTCGCGGGCTGTCGCTAGACCGTGACAAAACCTGCAGTTACTTTTATAAACAATCCCGCGCCCCGCATGTCCTATGAGTGAGCTGCTCATTGACGTAAAAGGGGTGACCAAGCTTTACGGCCGTCGTCTGGTGCTGGACCGTATCAGCGTGAGTGTCAGCAAAGGTGAGGTCTTTGGCATCATCGGTCCTTCAGGATGCGGCAAGACCACATTGCTCAATATCATCATGGGTTCCGTGCGTCCGGAGGAAGGGCAAGTGCACGTGCTGGGCACATCGCTGTTTTCCGCGGGCGCCTCTCACAAGGACTTGCCTATGTTGACTGTCGCGACAGAGTGGGATGAGGTAAAGAAGCTCTTCGGGTTCGCGGCCCAGGAGCCAAGCTTCTATCCGAAACTGACGGTCCGTGAGAACTTATATTATTTTGGCTCCATGTATGGTCTCTCCACATTTGCCCTGGAGGCCAATATCAAGACCCTGCTCTCGCTGCTTGAGCTGGAAGCGCACGAGAGCGCTATTGCGCAGAATCTTTCCGGCGGCATGCAAAAGCGACTGGACATCGGCTGCGCGCTCATCCATGACCCGCATATTCTTATCCTCGACGAGCCAACAGCGGACCTGGATCCCAAGCTGCGCAGGCAGATGTGGGACGTGCTCAAGAAGGTCAATCGACGCGGGACAACTATCATCGTTTCCAGTCATCTGCTCGAGGAGATTGAGACCATCTGCGATCGCATCGCCATCATCAACAAGTCAGGCATCGTGGGCATGGGCCTGCTGCGTGACGTGAAAAAAGAATTCTCACGTCATGAGGAGATACGTCTGGAGACCAGCCCTGGCGACTATGGGCGTATCATCACAGAGCTGCGAAAGAATCGGTTGGTTCTGCAGGTCGTCGAAGATACAGGCCGCCTGCATATCCGTTGCAGGAAGGCCGAGACGTTGCTGCCGCAATTGCTCAGGATGCTGGATAGGCGCAAAGAGACGGTCATGGACCTGAAGGTGCGTAAGGCGTCGCTCAATGAGATCTTTGAGGTGCTCGGCGATGCGTAAGGTGTTGGCCATTGTGCAAAAGAACCTGAAGGTGCTCTTGCGTAGCAGGTCATCCGCCCTAGTCATCATCCTCGGGCCATTGTTCCTGATGTTCCTGGTGGGTATGGCGTTCAATACGAGCGACCCCTACAAGATAAGGCTGGGATGGTATGCGAGCGACGTCACGGACATGACGTCGTCGTATGTGGAGAAGATCTCCGAGGGCTATCCCATTGAGCAGTACGCGACGCTCGCGTCCTGCATTGATGACATCAAGCTGGGGCGCATCCACACCTGCATCGCGTTCCCTCCTGGTCTTGGTGTCTATAATAATATGACTCAGGAGGTAATCTTCTACGCTGATTACAGCAAGATCAATCTTGTCTACAGTGTCATCTCATCCGCATCCGAGCGTGTGCTCGCCAGGACAGACGAAGTCAGCGCGGACCTGACGGGCGTGCTGATAGACACGCTGAACGGCACGGCGACGCTCATCACGCGATCCCTGCCAGACCTGCAGGCTGCGCACCAACAGGCAGTGGACGCGGCCGCCACCATACGTGAACTGGACGCGACCCTCGGGATGATGAACATCTCATTCAGCGAGGAGAGCTTTGGTACAGCGTCTCTGGAGGCGCAGATGCGTGATTTCGCGAACCAGACCGCGATGGTCGCAGCCCTGGGGGCCGATGTGCTCAACACTACGCAGGAGCTGTTGCTCAACATCACAACGGCATTGGAGGACATGGCCGGGACCGTGAGCGCGAACTCGTCGACAGGTCAGCGCATAGCATTCTTGCGTGCGCATGTTGATGATTACAATGAGACCTTCCTGAACGAGTCACGAAAGCTCATCGATGTCAGCAACCTCTCCTCGTCACTAACTACTATGCGGACTTCATTTGGTGACCTGAACGCCGAGCTTGGCAGCACCAGGGAACGCCTGGACGTTGCGAGCGCTGCCCGTGACGATGTGAGAGCGTCATTGCAGGCAGTAGCTGGATTGCTAGACTCTGTGGTCATGCAGGCGGATAGTGTCATCGGCGTTATGGGCAGCATCGCTGGGGCGATCGATGATATCCAGATAACCAACGTGCAAAGCATTGTCATGCCTGTGCGAACGCGGGTGAAGCCTGTGGTGGAGGAGAAAACGCATCTCAGCTACATTTTTCCGTCGTTGATCGCGCTGGTGGTCATGTTCGTGGCCATTCTGCTCGCCACGTCCATGACCTTGCTGGAAAAGAAGTCGCGCGCGTTCTTCCGCAATTATATCACGCCGACCGGGCCATTCGTTTCGCTGGTGGGCATGTTCCTGACCATGATGATCCTGCTCATTGTGCAGGTTGTCATTATCATTGCCCTGAGTCATTGGCTCTATCAGGAATCAGTGACCCAGGCGATAATTCCCCTTCTGCTGACCCTGCTGCTCTCATCGTCCATGTTCACGCTGTGTGGCATGCTGGTGGGCAACATCTTCAACAGCGAGGACACCGCGACGCTCGGGGCGATATCGTTGTCCAGTGTCTTCCTGCTGCTCAGCAGCCTGATACTGCCGATCGAGAGCATGCCTGATGTCATCGCTAATCTCTCGCACTTCAATCCCTTTGTCCTGACCGATACGCTGCTCAAGAAGAGCATCATCTTTGGCAAGGGCCTCGACAGCATGGCAACAGAGCTGCAGGCCGTCGGGTGGTACATTGTGGTGCTAGTAGTGCTCGTGGCCATGGCCGCATATCTGTCGTACACGCGTCTTCCCGAGCGTGCCATCCTGCGTCGCAGGGTGCGCATTATGCGGGAAAAAGGTGCAGGATCTACAACGGAAAAGCAAGGTTCTCATCCTGCCTCAGATGCCGCAGTATCCGACGAAGCGGCGGGTGGAAGGGAATGCTCTGTCAAAGCCGGAAAGCGCAAGCAATCGCTCGCGGTGCCGCCTCTGCCTCCACTGGGGCGCAAGGTGCGTCATTTCTCGTCGAGAAAACTGCGTTAGGTACCGGTTGCCAGCGGGCACAGAGTTAGCATCCTGCAGAGTGAACTGTACACATTCATTGCGTGATGCTCCTTCATGGTTGATTGATGTTCGCCGTGGTCTGTATGCTCTCTCGTCGACAGCAAGACAATGCACTCTTGCCGTTGGTGCTCATCGGCCATGAGGTTGACGTGTCAGCGGGGCGGGAGGTGGGCAGCTATCTCGGCTTGCGTCGCGGCCAGGAAGGTCTCGAAGCTTCAGAACGCCTTCCGCAGGCCTGATAGAATGTCTTTCATAGTGCCTAAGCTCACTTTTCACAGTATTTTGATGGAGTATTTCATCCATTGTCTAATGAGTGTCTTAGCCTAGTCCGGCTTGCGCGTTACAGACTCCCTTATGAGGGCATATTGGCCTTAGTCCAGGATTATGCGCCATCACTTTATATAGAAGATTTTCCTTCTGGATTGTATTGCCATGAAAACATATCCTGACACATTTCGCGTCTATTGTATCACGGGAACTCCTGGGACGGGAAAGACTGAAGTGGCAAAAGCCCTATCAGGGTTGCTGGGTGTGCCGTTTTTTGGCATGGTTGATCTTGAGGTGCAAGGTCTTGAAGCAGCAGGATTCGACCAGGAGCGGGCCTGTAAGGTCATTGACGAGGATATCTTTGCCGCTGCGGCATTGGCTCTTGCTGAACATAAACGCTCTGAGGGGTGTTCCGGCGTCATTATTGAGAGTCACATGGCTCACTATTTGCCTGAAAACAAGGTCTTTTGCTGCATTGTGCTGCATTGTGAGCTTCCAGAACTCAAAAAAAGGCTCACAAAACGGGGATATCCTGAGGAAAAGGTGAGGGAGAACCTTCAGGCCGAGATCTTTGACATCTGCGGTCAGGAAGCCATAGAAGCAGGTCACAGATGCCTTGAGCAGGATACTTCAAAAACGACCGCAAAACAGGCTGCAACGGCCATTTTTGAGGCTCTCAAGGGGATTCCAAAAAGGACCGTGCGTTAATCAATTACCGTGATACTGCCGTGAAGCGCAGTAGGGGCGCGAAATGCCCGTAATTATAGCTTCTGGGCTGTCTATCTGCTATTTTGTGCTGATGTGCGCTTCTCTGGCTGTTTCAGCAACCCTCACTTTTTACTGGAAAATCAACAATTAGGTGTGCTGTGATGCCTTTTTATCACGTTTCTCGTGGGTTGAGTGTCATTTTCAGGTATGTCTGCACTTGTTTGCCACTTGTTGTTTGAATCATTGTTGCGGGAACCCTGGCCTGCCGTTGGCTTGCTCATTCGGCGGGGGGGCGAGTGAGTCCTGGTCGGTACGGTAATCTTGTCATGTTCTTGTCAGTTTTGTCTCTTGCGAAAAAGTGAGGATTTCCCTGGGTTTCCTATTGCGGGGTCCAGTATGTTATGCCTATTGCAAAGCACGGGGTTGAATACCCCGTCCTTCAGGACGTGCTTTGCAATTCAAAAATCCGCCTGCAATGACGAGGCGCGGTAATACCGCGGCCTTCAGGCCGCGGTTAGCGCCGAGTGGTGGATTTTTGTTATTTTTTACCTGATCTGTTGATTTTTCATTCTCTTTTTCAGGCTCAAAATGAACTACTATTTTACTCGTAAATTAGGCACTATGTTGGGGGT
>MNWW01000032.1 GCA_001871415.1 Candidatus Woesearchaeota archaeon CG1_02_57_44
ACCCCGCGAGACGGAACCCTCGGTGCTTATTAACCTTTGCCGCTACCCGCGCCAGCACGTCTCATCAATTACGCAGGCATCAATTTATGCACCTGCAGGGGGCAAATCTTTTAATACCGACGTTGTTGCCTAAAGCCTATGCTTGAGAAGCTCTCCAGTTCCCTGCGCCAGACATTGGCGAAGATATCCGGCGCCATGTTCGTGGATGACGCGCTGATAGCAGAGCTCACCAAGGATCTGCAACGGGCGCTGCTGCAGTCAGACGTCAATGTCAAATTAGTCATGGACCTGACCAACGGCATCAAGTCACGCATCAGGGACACGCCCAAAGGCGTGAGCAAGAAAGACTATCTGGTCAAGGTCATCTACGATGAGCTGGTCGCGTTCCTCGGCGGTGAAGGTCACAAGATCACCGTGACGCAGAAGCCGTTCATCGTGATGCTCGTCGGCCTGTTCGGCTCAGGAAAGACCACGCACGCGGGCAAGCTCGCAAGATTCTTCTCCCTGCGCGGACAGCGCGTCGCTGTGCTCGGCCTCGACGTGCACCGCCCCGGCGCGATGGATCAGCTCGAGCAGCTGGCAGGAAAGCTCAATGTCCCGTGTATGATAGACAAGCAGGACAAGAACGTGCTGTCCATCCTCAGGAGATTCAAGCCAGAACTGGCCAAGTACGACATCGTCATCGTCGATACTGCTGGCCGTGACGCGCTGTCCGAGGACCTCATCAGGGAAATCAACGCCGTGCACAATGCGCTGCAGCCGCAGGAGAACCTGCTCGTGATCAGCGCCGACATAGGCCAGACCGCCGAGCGCCAGGCGCAGGCGTTCCACGACGCGTGCGCAGTGACAGGCGTCATCATAACCAAGATGGATGGCACGGCCAAAGGTGGGGGCGCGCTATCCGCGTGCGCGATAACGAAAGCGCCGGTCAAGTTCATCGGCGTGGGCGAGAAGCTCGAGGACCTGGAAGCGTTCGACCCCAAGCGCTTCGTCGGCAGGATGCTGGGCATGGGCGACCTTGAGACATTGCTCGAGAAGGTCGACGAGGTCATGGACAAGCAGGACGCAGAAGACCTGGGTAAACGATTCCTCAAGGGCGAGTTCAATCTGCTCGACCTCTACGAGCAGATGGAGGCCATGAGCAAGATGGGCCCGCTCGGCAAGGTCATGGACATGATACCCGGGTTCAGTCAGTTGCAACTGCCAAAAGACGTGCTCGCTGTACAGGAAGGAAAACTCAAGGAATGGAAGATTGCGATGCAGTCCATGACAAAAGAGGAGCTCGAGGACCCAAGCATCATCTCGTCGTCGAGGATAGAACGTATCAGCATAGGTTCAGGCGTGGAAGCGCCGATTGTGCGAGAACTGATCAAGCAGTATCGCCATAGCAAGAAGCTCGTGCGTCAGCTCAAGGGCATGGGCGCAGGGAATCCGAAGCAGATGCAAAAACTCATGCGCAAGATGGGCATGAACGCATCAGGTTGAATCGCCAGCAGTCAGGAAATGGCCAAACACAGGCCAGCACTCACTTTTTCAGGGATTTGTCACATCACCAACACTTGCGCCGCACATAGCGCCGGGCACTTCCGAAGCCAGGTTTTCTGGTAACCGAGATAGTGCCTAACCATGATGCGCGACAGCACTTGACACTCCACGCCTACACGAGCGACATGCGGCTTGTGCCGAGGGGGGGGGAATATAGTGACCACCCAGAGACCTTGCGCTCACTTTCATTGAAAAATATGGCTATGACACCCAGAACAACCACAGAAAACACCCCGATGCAGGCCCTAGAACAATAAATTAGAGATAAAACCCCATGACCCGGCCTTTCGGATCAGATAACGGATCAGACCGGCCAGATCAGCTGGTTTGCGCAGCTTCTTTGTCATTCACCTGTCTCTCCGAGATGTTTCTCCGAGACATCCGGCGATGTCAGGGAACTCATCACCTTCTGCCGATAAAAGCAGCGTCCCATGGGAAAAACGCGTCAATAAGGGAAAGGACCAACAAGTTCAGCAAAAATTTTGGCAAATCAACACGCCAAGGAAAACCCCTGCGTTTGTCAGAGCAAGATAATTAAAAAAAAGAAATAATAGGACATTAATGCAAAAATCGGCGATTTTTTCAATAAAAGTGAGGATACAATACTGACATACCACACAAGACCCTTCTGGCAGGAAAAGGACCGATAATTTCGGAAAAAAGGGATAATAGACAGGTCAGAGTCGGAAAAAAGGGATAATAGACAGGTCAGAGTCGGAAAAAAGGGATAATAGACAGGTCAGGGGAAAAAACAGGGCATAGCGCACGTGATGGACCAGAAGCGTTCCAAGGGAGGAGAATCCAGGGATCAGCAGCACATGTCGCCCCATTTCCGTAGAAGACAGACAATGGACGTGCAAAGTCAGGAAAGAGCGTTCAGATTACACATACAACCATCGTGCGATGCCTTTTCCGCAGAAAAGTGAGCAATAGAGTGGACGTTATGTCGCTAAAATGCAACAAAACCACGAAAAAGCAGGTCCAGACTCGGTAGACCAGCAGAATCCACAGGAACCAAGGCGAGATGTTATTATTCAGACAGACCCTACCACAACCCCACATGCCACACAGCCAAGGGCCGTCAAATCTAGTTAGGCACTAGCGCAATACCTGTGCATTTCTGCAAAAAATGAGGATTAGTATGAGACCCATCCAAACCTATTTAAAAGACGCCCCGTTAGCCTTCGACGGGTGAATAGCATCAGCACGCCGATAAGCATCAAGGAGCGCGTCCTCGTCACGAGCGCGCTGCCATACGCCAATGGTCCCATCCACATTGGCCATCTCGTCGAGTATATCCAGACAGATATCTATGTGCGCTTCCTTCGCCTCATGGGAAAGCAGGCGATCTACTGCTGCGCCGACGACACGCATGGAACGCCCATCGAGATAAACGCGAAGAAGCAGGGCATGACGCCCGAGCAGCTGATAGCGAAATATGCCAAAGAGCACCAGCAGGATTTCGCGGACTTCCAGATACGCTTTGACAGCTACTACAGCACCAACAGCGACGAGAACAAGCACTATGCAGACCTCATCTTCACGCGCCTCAACGAGAAAGGGCTCATCTACCAGAAGGATATCGAACTCACCTATTGCCCGTCGTGCGGGCGTTTCCTCCCCGACAGGTATGTCAAGGGCACCTGCCCGAAGTGCGGAGCACAGGACCAGTACGGCGACGTGTGCGAGAAATGCAACGCTGCCTACGCGACCACGGACCTCGTCGAGCCGTACTGCACGGTCTGCAGGAGCGCGCCCAAGCGGCGCACCTCCAAGCACTATTTCTTCAGGCTCTCGGCCATGGCGGAGAAGCTGCGCGCATGGCTCGACGGCAATGCCTCCCTGCAGCAGGATGTGAAGAACTTCGTCTTCAGGTGGATTGATGATGGATTGCAGGACTGGTGCATCAGCCGCGATGGTCCGTATTTCGGGTTCCTGATACCAGGCGAGACAGACAAGTACTACTACGTCTGGCTGGACGCGCCCATAGGATACATCGCCTCGACAGCGAACTGGTGCAGGCAGCAGGGGGGGACAGCCGAGGACTGGTGGCAGTCCGACGACACGGACATCGTGCACTTCATCGGCAAGGACATCATCTACTTCCATTTCCTCTTCTGGCCGGCCATGCTCATGGAAGCGGGATTCAACCTGCCCACGCACCTGCAGGTGCACGGATTCCTGAACATGGGCAAGGAGAAGATGAGCAAGAGCAGAGGGGCGTTATTGACAGCGCGCCAGTACCTTGACATGCTCAAGCCAGAGTACCTGCGGTTCTATTATGCCCTCAACACGCCGGCGAAACTGGCTGATATCGAATACAATCTGCAGGAGCTGCGTGAGCGCGTGAACGCCGAGCTGCTCGACAGCATCGTCAACTACCTGCATCGTGCGGCCTCATTCTGCAATCGATTCCTTGATTCCCAGGTGGACGCCGTGCAGGAGGATGAGACCACGCATCAGGTCGATGCATTGGTCGCTCAGGCGATAGAGCATTACGAATCAATCAACCTGCGCGACGCGCTGCGCGCGATCCTTGAGATAGCGGGCATCGGCAACCAGCAGTTCCAGGAGGCCCGGCCATGGAAACTCGTCAAGGAAGATCCAGACGCTGCCAGAGCGATCGTCAGCAAGGCGGTCAATATCGCGCGCATCCTGACCATCCTGCTCAAGCCCGTGCTGCCCGACCTGACGGAACGCTATGAGCGCATCCTCGGCGAGAAGGACCTCACGTTCCGCGATATCGGATGGCACTTCGCGGGCACCATCAATCAGGCAGAGCCCTTGCTGGAGAAGATCCCTGAGCTCACTAAGCTGCAAGCAGCAGCGACGACAGGAACGAGCCCGGCCGCCGCGCTCGACCTGCGCGCTGCCGCCATCCTGGAAGCCAAGGACCATCCCGACGCTGACGCGCTCGTCATCCTGAAGATAGACCTTGGCAGCGAGCAGCGCCAGCTTGTCGCGGGTCTCAAGAAGCACTATCCTGTCGAGTCGCTCCCCGGACGGCGCATCGTCGTGGTCGCGAACCTCAAGCCTGCGAAGCTTCGCGGGGTGCAGAGCAATGGCATGCTGCTGGCCGCGGACCACGACGGCAAGGTTATGCTCGTGGACTCCAGCGAGTCTCCTGTCGGAACACCGTTGACATTCTCTGATATGACGCCCGCGCCTGTGGCAGACCTGGACATCAAGGACTTCGCAAAGATACCGCTTCAGGTTGTGAGGGGAAAGATTACCTGCGAGGATAAGACGCTCGCCGGTGCATCCGTCGACGCGCCGGATGGCGCGAACGTGAGATAGAGGCAGTAATGAGTTCTTGGCGCAACCCCTCTCCACCCGGATAAGCGTATACCACCAGTATAAGGGCATACCATGCAGGCCCATCAATGCCCGGTGAACGGGTCCACCCAGTTGCGCAGCTCGCGGCGCACCGCGGACGCGTCGTCATAGTGCTGCAGGAGCGTGAGGTCTTTGTGCAGATCCCAACCCAGTCCCCTGCAGTAATCAAGGAAGGTGTCATAGGACTGCAGGGCCCGTCGACCCCACCGCTGAGAGCCCCGTCGCTCAGCGATGCCCCGGCAGAAGGCGCCAAGCCGAAGGGCAAGATAGGCGGCGTCCCGTGGCTGCGCTATCTGATCGATGACCGCGCCGGCCACAGCGTGATATTCGTGCAGAAATGACAGGTCAGCATCCCGCGCCCGAAGCGATGCATCATAGTGCGCCTTCGCATCGCGTTCGATATGATGCAGGTGCCGCTCAGCCGCGCCCCTGTCCGTTGACGCCAGCAATAGCGCCGCGTAGGAGTTTCCTTCAATGGCGAGCGCTGTCCCCATCGGGTCTTCGCATTCATCCCGCAGGATCATCCCGCAGGTGGCGAGATATCTCGCAGCTTCAGCCGCGTGCCCGGGGTGAGCGTCCCATGACCACATGACCGCGCGCCTATTGGCAATGGTGGCCTCGTGAAGTGCAGCGGAGTCGCCCGACAGGTGATACACCCGGAAATGCGAGCTGCCGAGCAGGCTGTATTCGTTGGCGAGCATCGTCGGCTCTATGGGCATCAGATCGATGCTTGTGGAGAACACTTCCACCGCCCGCTCTGCAGCAGGAAGCCGTTCCTTGATGCACGCTTCTGCCAGCAGCGTCGTGCCCAGTATATGCGTCGCGTGGCCGAGCCACTGCGGGGCGTGCTGCTCTGCCGTGCTCCTCGCGCGCTCCGCGTGCTGGACCGAGCGTCCAAGCCAGGAATCCGCCTGCGTGCGCTGGGCTTCCATGACCGCGAGTTCGGCCGCGTATCCATGCAGGTGTGAAACCCGCACCTGCTCGCGCATGCCCGGCTCGCCCTCCAGTCGTGCTATGCCCGCCTCGCAGTAGCTGACCAGCACGCCGGCGGTGCCATTGAGCCATCCTGGATCACGGCGTGCCAGGTGCACAGCCGCCTTGGCAAGGTGATGCAGTGTGTCGATGCTGAGATCAGAGGCAGCATAGTGAGGGAGCTGCTCATCTATTGCTGATCGACAGCTGTCCAATACATCGGGAGCGACGAAACCAGCATCCAGCAGGTCATAGACCTCCGCGAGCAGTTCTGGCAATGTCACAGCCCTCGGGATATCCTGCCGATTCAAAAAATTACTGGCAGGATGCGCCGTGATCAGAGCAAGGTTTATAAAGCTGCCATCCCGGAACACCAACAATGCGCAGATTCACCGCTATGGTATTGCTCTGCCTCCTGCTTGCTGGCTGCATCACCATGGACACCAAGGTGACGCTCAAGCGCTCCGGGAACATTGACCTTGATTTCACGCTCAGCTCGACCAAAGAGCTGATGGGCATGATGAAGCAGGGGATGAAGGAAGGCATGAACCTGAGCGCGGATATCATTGACAAGGTCACTATCAGCGAGACAGACACGAGCATCACCTACTCCATGAGGGACATCGACACGAATGCAGCAGGTAAGCTCTTCTCGAACGATGAGAGCGATGGCATGATGCCTTTGGACTTGGCAGGCATAGACGCGCAAGTGCATCCTGGCTTTCCCTACATCACCTACGTGCTCAATATTCCGCTGCCTGCGGCAGCGCAGAACAATACTGACGAATCCACGCAATTGGCACAGGCCATGATGAGCGGCATGATCACCATGACCTTCACGCTGGAGACCTTTGGCACCATCATCGACACCAATGGCAAGCTGCTCGACGAGCACACGGTGCAATGGGACCTGCTCTCCACAGACAGGCTCTATGTGAAGTTCCATGACCCGGTGCTGGCCATCTGGTTGGGGGACTACTGGTTAATCTACACCGCAATCATCGGCGGCCTGTTGGCAGCGGTGCTGACCGCAGCAATCATCCGCAAGAGGCGACGCAATCCGAAAGCGCCGAAGGCACCGCCTGTCGTTCCTTCAGAGGTGCTGGCATTTGTGATGGACGCCCGCATGGCAGGCATGCCCGACCAGTACATCTACCAGCAGCTCCTTGCTTCTGGCTGGAGCGAGCAGCAGGCGATGCTGGCGCTGCAGAGTGTGCAGGCCCCTGTGCAGCAGGGACAGCCACCTGCGATGCATCAGTGACCAAGGAAAGAGCAGTCTCAGCAGCGACGAAGGCCGTTTCGTCTTTATCATCGTTGTATGATGTATGCTGCATCATTGCCGCATCATGTTTGGTCATGAATGCTGCATCATACTCGCGTCATGTTTTGCAGGGTAGTCCATGATTGCACCAGATATGGTAGTGTATCCTATTGTAATGTATGCTATGATGCAGCTGATAGTGGCGCGTCACCGGCCATCAAAGAAACCATAGCTCTGCAGCCGCCGACCGAGCAGCGGATACGCTGCTCTGAGCTGCGCGCAGGGATAGGTGGCCGTGTACACGACTCCAATGTCAGGCTCGATATCCAAGCAAACCCTTCCGTCCCGGATCGTTGCCTGCACGCTGTGCCCCTCCAGCACGAGCCGATCGACCAGGTCGACAGCGTCGTATCCCGCACCGGATGGCGCATCAAATTCGACACACACCCCGTCCCGGTACGCGTCATTGGCGAGCTCAAGCGCCTCAGGAAGATCGCCAGCCCGGGCGAGCAGCAACGCCCGCTGCTCACCGCCGTCGGGATACAGGCGCACTTCCCGCGCACCGCCATCAGCGCTCAACAGGACGCTTCCGCCCCGCGCGAGCAGCGTATCAAGCGACGAAAGGTCCATGGTGGCATGCAAGCCCGGAGCAGGGGACATTGTTGAGGTGAAAATGCCATGCCATAAATATCTTATGTCGCCCGCTGCTGCAGCGCGAGCTTGTCGCGCTCATTCATCTCCGCGGCCAGGAACGTCTTTTGCAATTCCACGAGCAGCAGCACGCTGCTGCTGACCAGCACGATGCGCACCCAGCTCGCCGGTTCCAACGGGACCGTGCCGAAGATGCCCTGGAAGTAGGGCGCGTAGATGACGGTCAGCAGCGCCATGGCAGAGAGCACGATGCCCCAGAGCACCGACGGGTTGTATCCTTCCAGCGAGCTGTGCGTGAAGCTGCGGGCGTTGAGCACGTGGAAGAGCTCAAAGCAGACCAGCGAGGCCAGCGCGACAGTCTGCGCGTGCGGCAACGACTGATGCAGGAACGCGAGCTCGTAGATGAACAAGCCGATGGTGCCAACGACAATGAGCGGCACGACCTGGCTTATCTTCAGGAACAGGTACTCGTTGAGTATCTTCTCCTGCGGGTCGCGCGGACGCTGATGCATGATGTGCCTTCCCGGCCGCTCCATGCACAGGCCGAGCGCCGGGATATCAGAGGTCACGAGATTGACGAACAGGATCATGATGGGCGTGAGCACCGGAGCGACGCCGAGCAGCGCCGCGATGAGGATCAGTATCACTTCCGAGAAATTGCCTGCCAGCAGGTAGTAGATGAACCTGCGTATGTTGGTGTAGATGGTCCTGCCCTCTCGTATGGCCGTGACGATGGTGCGAAAGTTATCATCCTTGATGACCATGTCAGCCGCTTCCTTGGCCACATCGGTCCCTGTCCTGCCCATGGCCACGCCGATGTCCGCCTTGCGCAGCGCTGGCGCGTCATTGACCCCGTCGCCGGTCATGGCCACGATGTGGCCTTGCTCCTGCAGCGCTGAGACGATGCGCATCTTATGCTTGGGGGTGGTGCGGGCATAGACCGTGGTATGCCCGACCAGCTGGGAGAACTTGTTGTCGTCAAGGTCGTCAAGCTCCGGCCCACTGAGCACACCGTCGCCGCGGCGATGGATGCCAAGCTCCTGCGCGATGGCGAGCGCTGTGTCTCTGTTGTCGCCGGTGATCATCACCACCAGCGTGCCTGCCGCGTGGCACTCTGCGACTGCTTCCTTCGCTCCCGCCTCCGGAGGATCGCGCATCGCGACCAGTCCCGCGAACACGAGCTGCGATTCCACATGGCGCAGCTCATAGCTCTTGCCCTTGTGCTCCTTGAACGCGAGCCCCAGCACGCGCTTGCCCTGTGACGCGTACGCCTGCGTCTTCTCCAGATAGTGCTGGCGCACGGACGCTGTCATCCGATGCACCCTGCCATTATCGTAGTACCGGTCGCACTTGGCCAGCAGGATCTCCGGCGCGCCTTTCGCATAGACGAGCGGCTGCTTGCGCAGCATGTGCACCGCGCTCATGCACTTGCGCTCAGCGTCGAAAGGATGCTCCTTGACGCGCGGGCAGCGCTCATGCGCATCCTCACGGCTCAGTCCCGCTTTCTGCGCGAGGACAATCAATGCGCCTTCGGTGCTCTCACCGTCAATGTGCCATGCGCCTTCCTTGCGCAGCAGGGCCGCGTTGTTGCAGAGCAACCCTATCTCAAGCATCTTGGCCACGCCCTTGTGGCGATTCGGGTCGATACGCACGTTCTCTCTCAGGAAGAGCCCCTTGGGCGAGAGCCCTTGGCCCGTGACATCGACCTCATGGTGGTAGGTGTACACATGTTCGACGACCATCTTGTTCTGCGTGAGCGTGCCGGTCTTGTCCGTGCAGATGACCGTGCAGGTGCCAAGGGTCTCGACAGCGCTCAGCTTCTTGACGATGGCGTTCTGCGCCGCCATGCGTTTGATGCCGATGCTCAGCGCGACCGCGATGACCGCGGGCAGTGATTCCGGTATGCCCGAGACCGCGACGCTGACAGCCAGCAGCAGGAGCGCCTCCCAGGGCTGGCCGCGGAATAATCCGAGCAGGAAGATGAGCAGGCAGATGACCATGACCCCAAGACTGAACTGCTTGCCGAGCTTGTCGAGCTTCTGCTGCAAGGGCGTGTCCTGCTCACCGACATCAGCCAGCAGTGAGGCGATCTTACCAATCTCAGTCTCTTTGCCGGTCCTTACGACAAGGCAGGTGCCCGCCCCGTCCGTGACCTTGCTGCCGGCGAACACCATATTGACCTGCTCAGCGAGCGAGATAGCTCCTCGGAGGGCGAGGGCCTTCTTGCTCACGGGCACGGATTCTCCCGTGAGCGTGCTCTCGTCGATGCGAAGGTTCATGGCCTCAAGGACGCGCGCGTCCGCAGGCACCAGGTCGCCCCTGCGCAGCAGGATGATGTCGCCAGGGACCAGCTCTGCGGCCGCCAGCTCCTGTTCCGTGCCGCGAAGCGCCCGCGCTTTCCGGGGCGTGAGCTGCCGCAGCGCTTCCATGTCCCTCGTCGCCTTGAACTCCTCCAGGAAGCTGAGCAGGATGATGAACGCGACGATGCAGCTGATGACGATGAACTCCAGGTGGTTGCCGATGAGGAAGCTGATGAGCGCTGCGGCGAGCAGGACGTAGATGATGAAGCTCTTGAACTGCCTCACCAGGATGCGCCAGGCAGGGACCTTCTTGATCTCATCCGTCATGTTGCGGCCGTGCTTGGCAATCCTGGCCGCGACCTCATCAGGAGAAAGCCCTTTATGAGAATCGACATCGTAGACGCGCAGCAGCTGCTCGGCATGAAGCTCCCATACCCTGCTCATGAAGGGATAGTGCCCCTATGGCTTATTAAACCTTGCGGGCAGTTGTCAACGAACAGGGACACAATACGAGCAGGATTGTAATAAGACCAGAATAAACCAGATAACAAAAATCCGCCACTCGGCGCTAACCGCGGCCTGAAGGCCGCGGTATTACCGCGCCTCGTCATTGCAGGCGGATTTTTGAATTGCAAAGCACGTCCTGAAGGACGGGGTATTCAACCCCGTGCTTTGCAATAACACTACAGCTTCCCTATCGCCTCAAGCAGACGACGGTGTCCTTCGACAAGGCGCTGAAATTCCGCTTGCGTCTCTGGTGACAGGACCATCGCGCCCTTACCTC
>MNWW01000059.1 GCA_001871415.1 Candidatus Woesearchaeota archaeon CG1_02_57_44
CGAGAGGTAAGGGCGCGATGGTCCTGTCACCAGAGACGCAAGCGGAATTTCAGCGCCTTGTCGAAGGACACCGTCGTCTGCTTGAGGCGATAGGGAAGCTGTAGTGTTATTGCAAAGCACGGGGTTGAATACCCCGTCCTTCAGGACGTGCTTTGCAATTCAAAAATCCGCCTGCAATGACGAGGCGCGGTAATACCGCGGCCTTCAGGCCGCGGTTAGCGCCGAGTGGTGGATTTTTGTTATCTCATCGTTCATCTCCCGTCGTGATGAAAGACCTTGCTCCTGCGATTACCCGTCAGCGGCTTCTGCTGGAGGGCTTCTACGCGATTCCTGTCGATACGATCGTCATCGCAGACTACTTCGACACCGTCACAAAAGCCCTGGGCTTGCGCATGTACGGCGAGCCGGTCATCTTCTCGCCCGGCGGCGAGGGCAAAGAGGAGAACCAGGGCTATGACGCGTTCGTGCCGCTCATTGATTCAGGCATATCATTGTACATCTGGTCCAATGCCCGGTTCCTCTCGCTCATCATCTATACCTGCAAGGCGTTTGATGAGAAGAAGGCCATAGTGGTCACAAAAGAGTTCTTCAGGATGACAGAGACGCAAGCGCAAGGGTTCTGAGCCTCTCGACCAATCCACAAGCAATAAATACAACTGTATATTTCATTATACATATGTCTACAAAATTAAGTATAACAGAGACTACATTGCAGATTCTGGCACTCTTCACTCACGGTTTTGACCGCCAATACTATATCCGCGAAGTCGGTACGCTGCTGTTCATCAGCCCGCGCGCAGCGCAGCTCAACCTTGAGTCGCTGGAAAGCAGGGGCGTGCTTGCATCGACCACACGGGGCAAGATACGATTGTTCAGGCTGCAGCACAATGCCCTGGCAAAGGAGTACCTGCTTTTGGCTGAGCAGCACAAGACCATCACGTTTCTGCAGCATAATCCGATAATTCACGAAATCACGGATAAGGCGACCCCCCATATGCAGGGTATCTGCCTGGTGTTCGGCAGCTATGCCCGTGGGAGCGAGAAAAAAGGTTCTGACCTTGACGTGTTCATTGCCGGAAGCGCGGACAAGACAAGACTCACCGCCATCGGGAAGACATACGGTATCGGTGTACATCTTACGGTTTATTCTCCGGATATTTTTTTAAGGGGCATCAGGTCTGACGCCCTGGTAAGGGAAGTCCTGCAGGACCATGTGGTGATAGCCGATGCGGGAAAGTTTATCCGAGCAGTCATCAGCAGCGATGATCACGTGGTGCTGGAAAAAGCGTAGTGGGCTGCTATTGTCAGAGCCCAATGGGAATCTTGCGGACGCGTATGTCAAGAAAGCGGAAGAGGCGTTGTTTGCCCTGGGCGAACTGACCGTCCCATCATGGCAGATAGCTGCCGCCTACTATGCCATGTATTTCTCGCTGTACGCGGTGCTGGTGAGGATAGGCATTCGCTCAGAGATCCATGCGTGTACACTGGCGTGCGCGCGTGTATAGTTGAAGAATTTTTTTACCGATGATGACCTGGATTTCCTTGAGGCGTCCATGAATGCAAGGATTGACGCGCAGTATCATGTAGGCCGGGATGTATCGATAGCGCAACGTAAGGAGCTGTACGAAAAGGCGCCGGCATTTATGGTGCAGGCGAAAAATGTGCTCAGGACGCTGTCTGCAAAGGACATCGGCCGCATCCGAATGTTACTGCCTAGAACAGCGCGTAGATGAACGGGCTGAGCGCGCTGCTCTGGCTGAAGATGATGAGCGCTCCCACGATGATGAGCATGAGCAGCATGGGGATGAGCCAGTAGGCCTTGCGCTTCCTGAGGAACTGCCAGAACTCGCTGAAGAGGGAACGTGCCATGGTTTCACCGAAGTAAGCCGCTGCTTTTTAAATTTTTTCCAACCGCGGATGCCCCGATCGCATGCCCGGTGGAGGTCCAGTGCCCGTCCGCCACAAAGTAATTGCTCCTGTCGCCGGAGAGCTCCTGCATCGGGTCGATGAAGAGCGCGTTCTCGCGCGCCGCCCAGTCTGACAGGATGCGCTGCGGCAGGGTCCTGTCATAGTGGCCCGTGAGTCCATAGGCCTGCTGAGCCTGCTCCAGCAGCGAGGGATAGACCTGCAGTTTGGTCGGGACGAAGACGATGCCGAATACGCTGCCGCGCATGGCCGCCTCCTCGCGCATCAAGGTCAGCTCCGATAGCGTCTGTTGCCAGTGCGCGTCGCTCTCATCCATCTGCAGGATGCTCAGCGAGGACCGTGCGCCTCCCTTATCCAGCAGCTTCCTGCCAAGGGCAGAGTTGCGCGCCAGGCGTCCGAAGTAGACATACGACTCACTCTTTTCATACAGCAAGGCGCGAAGCTTGTTCATCAGTGTCAAGGGTGAATGAAACATCTGCCCGCGGTAGAAATAGTACCCTGCGGGTCCGGTGGCGTTGAACGCTGCGTTGTCCCAGAGGTCAGTATCGATGACAAAGAGCACCAGGGTGATGTCGGGAACCATCCCGTCGGCTATCTCCTGCTCCATGACGAGCCGCTCCTGGATGGTGCTGTAGCCAGGCACTCCCCTTGACACCACCTGCCATCCCGGCGGCACCTGTTCTTGCAGACGCGAGGCGAAGCTCTGTTGCCACGGAACGCCCCAGCCGAACAGGAATGAGTCGCCAAGGAGTAGGATGCTGTGGTTGGCTGTCGCTGAGGATGGAACCGCTTGCTGTCCGTCGAAACGCCATCCATCCGCGTCCGTGGTTACTGCGACATCAAACTCCTGACTGCGCTGCAGACCTGAGAATTTCGTCGCAAGCTTGTAGCCTAGCGCATCGTCCTCCACGAACAGCCCGGGCGGCCAGCCCTGCACCTTGCCCGGCAAGGCCACCCGTACCGCGACCTCCAGCACGAGTAGAAACACCACGACGCTACCAACGAGCAGCGCCAGGTTCTGCCACCATTCAGTCTGTCGCGAGCGCTTCACTGTCCCACATGTCCTTCGGATTATCGTCGCGCTTGATGAGGAAGCGGTCCATGACCAGATAGTCGATGCCCGTCCCCATCATGCACCGGTACGCGTCGTGGGGCGTGCAGACAATGGGCTCGCCCCGGATATTGAAGCTGGTATTGATGAGCACTGGCACCTTGGTTATCTTCTCGAACGCCTTGATGACGCCGTAGTAGCGCGGGTTCTGCTCCTTGCTGATGGTCTGCATCCTGCCTGAGCCATCCACGTGCGTGACTGATGGTATTATCTTGCGCTTCTCTTTCCTGACAGGGAAGATGAAGAGCATGTAGGGCACCTCGTCGCGCTTCATCTCAAACCAGTCATTCGCGTCCTCGACCGTCACCACAGGGGCGAAGGGCCGGAATTTCTCGCGATGCTTGACCTTGAGGTTGAGGATCTCCTTCATGTCCGGATTGCTGGCGTTGGACAGGATGCTCCTGCTGCCAAGCGCTCGCGGGCCCCATTCCATGCGGCCCTGGAACCAGCCGATGACATTATCCTCCGCGATGAGCTTGGCCGTGGTATCCATCATCTCCTTGTCCGTCTTGAACGTGCTATAGATGATGCTGTTGGCCTTCAGGTAATCCTCAATCTCTGTGGTGGAGTATTCAGGACCGAGGTACGCATGGGTCTGCTTGTACACGCGCTTCTTGCCTAGGATGGTGTTGTAGGTGTAGATTGCTGCGCCCAAGCTCGTGCCCGCGTCGCTGGCAGCGGGCTGTATCCATATCTTCTTGAAGGGGGTCTTATCGAGTATCTTGCCATTGGCCACCGTGTTCAGGGCCACGCCGCCTGCCATGCACAGGTTGTCCAGCTTGGTCTCCTGGTGCAGGTAGTTGAGCAGGCCGAAGATGATTTCTTCTGTTATGACCTGCAGCGAGGAGGCGATATCCTCGTAATGATGCGTCATCGGATCGCTTGGCTTGCGTGGCTTGCCGAAGAGCTCGATGAACTTTGGACCGGGCATGGTCATCTTGTAATGATAGACAAAATAGCTCATGTCCAGTGCATAGCTGCCGTCCTTGGCAATCCTGATGAGCTTGCGGAACTTGTCCACGTGCTTTGGCTTGCCGTAGGGGGCAAGGCCCATGACCTTGTATTCTGAGTTGTTGACCGTGAATCCCAGGAATGCGGTGACCGTGCTGTAGAGCAGCCCGAGTGAGTGCGGGAACTTGATCTCCTTGGTCAGGTGGATGTCATTGCCGTCGCCGACGCCAAGCGTGGTGGTGCTCCACTCGCCAACGCCGTCCACCGTGAGTATCGCCGCTTTCTCGAACGGGCTGGGCAGAAAAGCGCTGGCCGCATGAGCAAGGTGATGCTCAATGAAGAGCACATCGCCTTTGTAGCCGGTCTTCTTGGCGATGGTCTTGGGCACGCGAAGCTTCTCGACCATCCAGGATGGCATGGCCTTATGGAATGAGGGGAAGCTCTTGGGCCACGCCTGGAAGTGCTGGGCCATGAGCCGCTCGAACTTGAGGATGGGCTTCTCATAGAACGCGATATGATCAAGCTGCTTGCCCATGATGCCCGCTTCTTTGAGGCAGTAGTTGATGGCGTTGAGGGGGAAGCTGGTATCATGCTTCTTGCGCGTGAAGCGCTCTTCCTCAGCTGCCGCGATGATGATGCCGTCCTTGAGGATGGCTGCCGCGGAATCATGGTAGTAGCAGGATATGCCTAGGATATACATTGCGTCATTCCTCAAAATTGATTCTTGTATTCATCCAGCTTCTTGGTGCGGATGTCGATGGCTGTATAGTAGGTCTCCTTCTCCTTGTCGCCAAGGTCAAGGTATTGCTTGCCAAGGAGCTTGCTTGGCAGCGCGACGATGCCGATGCCGATGACGTAGGTCGCGAGGAGCAGGATCCAGTTGACGATATTGCCGATGGTCCTGCCGATTGGCTCCATGACGAACAGGATGGTCTGCCCAAAGGGCGTGAGCACTTCACGATAGATTGGTCCGAAAAATCGCTGTAAAAAACCGCCTTTTGAGCCCATGGCTTGGCGGATTGGGGGGTTCTTTAAAATTTTTTCCAGTCAGTGGTTTTGACACGGTACTGGTATGGTTCAATTCTTTCCCAGTCGAGGACAACAGTGAAGCGGGCAGATAGATGTTTGTTTCTTACTCTTCTGCCTAACAGTCACATGAGCAATAATTAAATACTCGCTCATCACCAGCATTGCTATGAAATTCCACACCCTTGTTGTTCTGGCGCTCATCGCCCTGCTGGTGTTCCTCATCTACACCTATGTGACGCAGGGCCCAGGGCCTATGCTAGGTGGAGCTTAAGGCCGCTGATTGGGCGTGCCTGTCCTGAGGGAGTATGCGCTTCTGCATGCCATGCATTACTCTGCAGAATCTGTGTAGTGCCAATTCATGCCTTGTCACACCTTTCCATATCTTTATATAACGCCAAACACTACCACGCTGCGGGGGTGGATAGTGTGGATCCAGTTATGTGGGATTACGTGAAGGTGGAAGGTACGACAATGATCCACCGGCAGGTAGAGTTCAGGAACGGTTTGACCTATATGCGCGCCAAGAAGCGCCCGGTCATGCTCGTGAGCAGGGCATAGAGGTCTGCCATGAAACAAGAACTCCGTGACCTGCTGGTCGCCTGGGTTGTGGTGTCCTTGGCGTTCGCCATTGCCCAGGTCGGATTTTTTTCTATTTTCTCTACTGCAGGATTCCTCATCATCCTCGCGTTCGCCCTGACCGTGGGCATCGGCTTCATTGGTCATGAGCTTGCACACCGCGTGGTCGCGCGCCGCTATGGCTGCTGGGCAGAATTCCGGGCAGACTTTCAGATGCTCACGCTAGCAATCATCATGTCGTTCTTTGGTTTTGTGTTCGCGGCGCCTGGAGCGGTCTATATCCATGGCAATGTGGACAAGCGCAGGCACGGCCATATCGCAGCAGCAGGTCCTGCGGCAAATATACTGCTAGCCGCGCTCTTCCTGCTCCTCCTCCAGATAGTGCCTTGGCCGGTCTTCTGGCTGGGCGCGTACGCCAACGCGTTCCTGGCCGTCTTCAACATGTTGCCTTTCGGCCCCTTTGACGGCGCGAAGGTATTGCGCTGGGGATGGCTGCCATACACAGGCATGATGGTCGCGTCGGTGATACTGCTCGTGATGGCCTACAGCTGATATTGACCAGGCGTTGATCGATAATTGACCAATACTGCTCTGCTTATTCCCTCATGAAAACGCGGACAAGCATCGAGCTCCATTTTCAGATTCTGCGCAAAGAGAAAAACTGGGGGCGCTGCGATTCGAACGCAGATTAGGTGGTATCTTCATCGTGCGATTGTCTAGTCATCGCCTTGCGGCTCATCGCTCCATTCTGGAGCCACCTGTTCTAACCAGGTTATACTACGCCCCCTGGTGGCAGGACGAAAAACCAGGCCCCTTTATAAGGTTTCGTTCAGAAATTCTCACACCAAAACGCTCAGGCCATATCCTCCCAGAAACAGCAGGACCATCAGGAGCAGCGCGGCCCAATTCGGTAGCTCCCTGACATTGAACAATCCTTCATACACGATGACCATCAGGTAGGCGATGCCGATGACAAACACGCCCAGGGATAGGGCGCCGGCGCCGAGATACGCCAGCACGTGGCTGACCGCGAGCGTGCCAACGAACAGCGGCAGCATGACCATGATATAGTAGGCGAACAGCTCATGATCCCCTGTTCCTCCCATAACATCAGACACAACCTCCAGCAGCCAGACCGCCAGCATATACCCTATCAATCCTAGTATGCCAAACACGAGGAACCCAAACAGCAGTGACTGCGGGTTCATGGCCTCCCTGACCATGGTGCCGTCGGCTTGCTTGACCATGGGGAAGATGCCGACAACGAGTCCCAATACTGCAAAATTCAGGAACGCGCCGACAATGCTGGTCATCTTGTCATGCGGCTGCATGTCCTGCCAGGCAGTGGTCGGTCTTATGATGAGCGCCCACTGGTCCCGCAGGGTCTGACGGATGTCCATGCGCGATTTATTGCCTGGTTCCTTATATAATCTTTTCCATTCGCAGGCCTTTTTCGTCCCAGGATAGTCGTGTTCCAAGTGGTACGCGCGTAGCTGTCCCCTGCGGCACCTCGAGCACATACTGCCCGCGCATCCTGCTGTTCCAGAACCGCCACGGGAGCAACGTCGCCTTTTCCATCACCCGCCGCTCAGCGTCGAGGACAAGCACATCGATGGGATAGGTCACAAAGAACATATGCAGCCGTATGATGATAGGTCTGCTGAACGTAAAGACCATGCAGAACGGATTCCATCGATCCCCATTGCGAGGGCTTCTGGTGAACATCAGGCCTTTTGCTTTTGTCCAGGCAGTGTCACCCATAGTGACATCGCACTGGATGATTCTCGTCGACAAATCTTTCACTGCTGGTACCACGGTCCATTAGGTGCACCAAAAGCTTTTTAAACTTGCCCCTCTCCACAAGCTATTCGCATATTCATATCGGATATGAGGGGGGTACAGACTATGGGCAAACAAGGCACAACTCCAGATACAGCCATTTCTAGCGTCTCGTTCAGGGCGCTCTCCCTGGTGCTTCTTGCCTTGTTCATCGTACCCGTAGCGTCAGCTTTCGAGTGGCACGGCCGTGTCAAGGACTCTGGCACGAATCAGCTGCTGGCCAATGTCTCTATCAATGTATCCATCATGGTTCAGGATCAGGTGACGGAGAGCTGGAATGCGACCAGCAACGACACTGGCGATTTCATCGTCAACATTACCACGGAGAACCAGGTCTATAAGGTGAACATGATCTACCGTGGCGACGGCGAGAATGTCTCGCGCGTCGGTCCCCTTCTGCCAGAATTCCCCCAGGATGTCTTCGTGCCCAACTGTGGCGGCCCCTCCTGCTTCGGTGGTGACCTGAACGGCTCCACCTTCAGCCTCGTGAACGCATCCTCTGTCTATGTGACCGCCTATACAGGAGGCGGCACAGCGCAGAACTTCTCTCTTGTCATCATGGACAAGAAGCTGGGCTATCCGACTCATATGTACATCAATCAGGAGCAGTGGAACTTCAACCTCTCCCTGCCGACGAGCAGGAACTACACGCTCATCGTCATGAACTTCAATCAGAACATCCCCCCGCGCGTCTATGATATCCTCTCCAGCAATCTCTCGGCAATGACTGGCGGGGCCATCTATTATGACCTTAACCTTACGACCATCCCGTTCGTGGTGAGCGGTTATCTCACGACAGTCGGCAACACCTCTGCGCCTACGTTCAAGGGCCTTGCGGCCAACATGTGGGTGGACGGCATGGTGCCTCCTGCCCAGGACATCCCGCAGGCGCTAGGATCGACAGACTCCATTGACTCCGCGACCGGTTTCTACAACTTCACGCTCATCGGCCCGGGCGTGGACTACATGCTCTTCGCGTATGGCAACGACACGGCCGGCCAGTTCGCGGGCTATCAGAACGTGTCGGTCTCGGCCAACACGCAGATGAACATCTCGCTCTACCCCCTTGCGGGGACGTCCAAGTCTGTGGGCGGCAGCTTCGGCTATCTGGGCAATGTCTCAAAGGTGACCTTCCATCTGCGCGATGGCAACCAGAACAGCAGCGCAGGCCAGGCGCACGTGGACGGGGTGCTGACCACCACGGACGGGACAGACATCCGCCTTATGACCGAGACGGACAGCACAGGCAACTTCACCATGATGGTGCAGCAGGGAGCAAGGCTCAAGCTGCAGGTGTTCAGCCAGCAGTATGCTCCCAAGAAGCTCACGCTCTATGGGACGGATCTGATAGATTCGCCTGACTACAACATAACGCTCAAGAGCTTCAACATGGAGCGTCCCGACGGCTCTTCCTTGGGCGACAAGGTCATGATCGACTTCTTCATCTCCAACAGCACCTGCAATAGGCCAGACGCCAACCGGACAGAATGTTCCTTGTTCAATGCCGCTCAGGCCGATCAGTTCAGTCCGCTGCAGGCCATGCTCGGCGGTGATCTCTCCCTGCGCCTGACCCAGACAGACACCGGCGTCGTGGTCCAGTACGTCAACGTCGATCTCCTTGCCAGCGGTCCGCCGGACGCGGAGTACAACGACCAACCTATCGACAGCAACACGGCAGGTTCGGCCCTCGAGAATGTCTGGCGCTTCGGCAGCCAGGGCCCGGACATCTACGATAAGGTGCTCATCGGCATTCCCTACAATGACACCACCACCGACGAGAGCGGTGCATTCCACATAAACCTCAATTTCCTGTATGACGAGAGCTGGAACGTGATCTGGAACATCTCACTGAACAGCACCGCAGAGATCCCAGGCGACTATGCCGAATACACGGTCGACCCTTATCTGCAGTACTTCAATGTCACGGACCCGATGTCCTGCAGCAAGACGGATCCGACCGCGACATGCTATGTGAACACCACGGATAACATGCTCTGGGTCACGGTGCCGCACTTCTCCGGCGTGGCTCCTGGCATCGATACCAACGGGTATGGTGATGTCAACCTCACCGCAACGCAGGCGACCTACTACTGCATACCCGGGACCGTGTGCAGCGCCTACGTGAACATCACCAGCGGCAACGTCACCATCTCCGATGTCCTGCGCAACCTGACGGTCAACAGCACCTTCACGGATGCGGGGATAACCTGGAACACATCGCTCTACAACGGCACGCTCTGGGATAACCGGACCGCGGATGGTTTCTGGCAGGACTTCAACCTGACCATCAATACGGCATTCCAGCTGCGCTTCGATTTCATGCTGCCGGACTACATGACGACCAAATGGGCGGTCAACCTGACCATTGACGATCAGGTCATCAATGTGGTGCTCGACCCGTTCATCGACAGCATCAATATCAGTGCGCCTGCCGAAGGCCAGCTCATCGCGGGCAATCCGGTCATCAACGTGACGTTGTTCTCTGACAACGCGACCACGCAGAACTGCAACCTGACCGTCGGTGGAGTCGACATCGGCAATTTCACGGCCACCAACGGCACCGAGGTCAGCTATGCGGCGAGCTACAGCACGAATGGCACTTACAGCTGGAACGTGTCCTGCGTGGACGCCTACGGTAACCTGGGCTATTCAGCGACCCGGACACTCATCGTCGACAGCCAGACGCCAGAGGTGTCCGGCATCCTGCCGACCGCAGGCAGCGAGGATGCGGTGATCAGCTTCAACGCCACGGTCGCCGATGCGAACATCTCCTCCTGCAACCTCTATGTCAACAGCTCCCTGGAAGGCGCCATGGACGTCACCGGCGGTTGGGCAAACAGGTCGGTGACCTTCGCGCAGCCGGCAACCTACACGCTGCTGGCGAACTGCACAGACAGCGTCGGCAACTATAATGACACCATGACGACCAATGTCACCATCGCGGATGTCACGCTGCCGACCGTCAGTGTCACTTCACCGAATGGCGCCGAGAACATCTCCGGCACCGTGACCATCGCCTGGACAGCCGCTGACAACGTGGGAATCAGCAACGGCAGCCTCGCTGTCGAGTACAGCGATGATTCAGGCGCGACCTGGACGCTCATCGAAGAGGCACAGAACAACACCGGCACCTATAGCTGGCCTGCGGCCGCTATCAACAGCGCGAGCGTGCGCGTGCGCGTGAATGTGAGCGACGCTGCCGGCAATGAGAACAATGATTCCTCTGACGCGGATTTCAC
>MNWW01000068.1 GCA_001871415.1 Candidatus Woesearchaeota archaeon CG1_02_57_44
AGAGCAGCGCGAGATACCACGCGCTTGAGCGGGCCATGCAGCCGACAAGTGCCGCGGGCTTTAAATATGTTATTGGACAGTAACTATAGAGATAACAAAAATCCGCCACTCGGCGCTAACCGCGGCCTGAAGGCCGCGGTATTACCGCGCCTCGTCATTGCAGGCGGATTTTTGAATTGCAAAGCACGTCCTGAAGGACGGGGTATTCAACCCCGTGCTTTGCAATAACAAGGATCAACCAGCAATGATCATACTGAAGAGAAAGTGAAGAGAAAGCACAAGAGATCCGGAGCATCATCCATCCCGAACGCATCATGAGACAGACACCATCCCCCAAGGGCATGCGCCACCAACACAGGCTTCACATGAACAAGCGAGGCGGCACCGGCTTTGACATGCTGATAGACTTCATGGGCATCCTCAAGTGGACCTTCTTCATCATCGTCGTGTTCGTGTTCATCGGCCCACAGGGCTGCATCTTCCGTCCCGCGACGCAGCGCATTGACTCTGCCACCTCTGACGGACCCCAGCTCTCGCTGGTCCTGCTCGACCTGCTGCGCTCACCTGCCAATCTCGGCGTCGGGACCACCGCGGCGACCCCGTCGGCAGCAGCGTCAATAGGTACAACAGCAGGATCGTCCAGCACGGCCACCACCAGCACAGGAAGCGGCGCCACAGGCAGCAGCACGACCGACCCCAGCCTCGCGGAGATCCTCCAGAAGGTGAACAAAGGAGACGCCGCCATGACCGACTGGTTGCGTGTGAACCTTCCCACCCTGCTGCCCGACCCCTGGCGCTCGCACTACGGCCTTCGTATCGATTTCCCGTCCGGCTCCATAGGCTACACGCTCGCCACCCCCATCAGCCAGGCGTATGTGGCCGCGGACGATGGCGACGTCATCCGCGTCTCTGTCGTCGCGCTGCTCACCCAAGAGGATGCCCTGGAACTAGGATTCAATGACCTTGGCGAAGCGCGCCTTGCCGAGTACAACACTGCAGAGGGACTGGAGACATTCAGCGTCCCAACTGGGGGCAGCGGCTCATTCAATGCAGAGGGCATGCCGACGGACTGGGGATATACACCGTCAGGAACCTGCGCTGATGTCGTAGAGTACGCCTTCGGCTACCTTGGGACGAGCTACGCCTCGACCGGCGCATGCTCGGCGAGCAGGGCCCGCGCAGGACAGTGCAGCACCCAGTGCGGCAGCTTCGTGAGCAATGTCTTTCGCTACAGCAGAGGCCCGGCCAGCATCCCCTGGGGCAATGGCAATGAGAAATGCAACAGCGACCAGGTCACCCGTGTGTGGAGAGCCCCTGACAGCCTGCAGCCAGGAGATATCTTCAGCATCCGCAGCGGAAAATACGGCCATACCGGCATGTACGTCGGCAGAGGCTACTGGGGGGTGGACGCGAAAGGTAACTATGTCTATTCGCAGGATCCCAACGGCAAGTATGTCTTTATCCACAGCACGACCGGCTGTAATCCCATCACCAAGCGTTGCCGAGAAGTACAGTTCACCTACTGGGAGAACATCGAACGCAGGAAGCCTATCTTCTGCAGGAACAAGGTGTGCTAATGACATCGTCCGCAACGCGAGTGCCAAAGGACCGCGTGTCTGCATCCGGCGGCTCGCCGTCCAGAGGGAGCGGCGCTAAGAGAACATGGGCTCGTCACCTTCGCCATTGGCGCCTCCATCGCTCCGGCAATTTCATCGTCATCGTCAACTGGCTTATGATCGGCATCATCCTCATCGCCCTCGTGCTGATGCAGCGCGACTTCGAGCAGGTCTGCCCGGACGGCGCCTGCGCCATAGGCACCCTGCAGCTGCAGACCATCTCCACGTCCGCCGCATCCGCGAACGCCCGCTGGTATCTCGGTGAGGCCGCGGGGTATGCCATGCAGGAAGCATTGGACGACCTGTACGCGTCAGGCATCGCCAGCAGCTGCTCGAGTGCTTCAGGCGTCGCTGTATTCTCCTATCAGGGCAATAGCTGCGTGCCGGACACAGCCGCCATCCGCGACGCGCTCAGCAAGAGCTTCTCCTCACGCATGGAGCCCTACAGCAAATCCTATATCATGGAACAGTACGCGAGCGTCCTGCCCTCCAGCTATGATGTGACGCTTGATACGGTAGCCATCGCGACGTCACGCGATCCCCTCATCATCGCGCGCCTTGCCCCGATGGACACGCTCACAGACGATGACGCGACACGCATCGAGCGCATGACCGACTGCGCGGCGACCCTCGCAAAAGCAGCGTCAGACCAGGCAGGTGTCGGCGGCTACGCGCCGACCGCGCGGCCCGGTTCTGCCGGCATCACGCCCCGCGCGTTCTCACCCTCGTCGTTCACGCATTGGGTGTACCGGGCGCTGGATATCGACATAGGATTTCCTGCATATCAACAATATCTGTTCATGGACGCGAACACCGCCCAAGGCAGCCGCCTGGTCATCGACGACGGCACACACCTTGACCCCGGCGTCATAGCGTCGCGCCTGCAGCCAGGCGACCTGCTGTTCTTCAACGGCGATCACCCGCAAGGACCTCACCACATCGGCCACACCGGCATCTACCTTGGCTCAGGCACCTTCGCCCATGTCACCACCGCAGGCGTCACCATCAGCACGCTGGCAGCGCACCTGAGCACGCCCGAAGGGACGCTGCAGGCGGCCGCCCGCGTCTGTCCTGACGTGGTGAGCAGCGCCGCCGGCGGCGCGAGCGCCACGACCGGCACCATCGGATTTGGTACCCTGACCCCTGCCACCATCACGCTAAGCACCGACGGCTCCCCGGCGGCAGACCAGGTAGCAGCCACGCTCAAACAATCACTGGCCTCGCTAGGCATCACGGTCGACCAGAAAGGAGTCAGCACCTCCCCGCACCTTCGCCTGAGCCTGGGCACCGGCATCGACCGGGCAGGCATCTACTATGGCGCGCCCGACCCTGTCAGCGGGGCCGTCAATCCGTCCATCGCCTCGCGCGAACTTCGCGCCGCGGACCAGCTCTGGCGCGCGTATCAGACGCTGCTCCCTTCCACTCAGCCCCAGCAGCGAGGTCCCGAGCTCATCTTGGCCCGCGACCCTCCACGGGCAGCAGTCGCGACTACAGCGACGGGAGCCGGCACGCCCGCAAGCGCAAGCACCTCCACGACCCCTGGTAGCATCCTCCCTGGCAGCGCACTTCCCGTCGGCGCGTCGACGAGCACGGGCAGCCCGACCACGAGCGCCACGACGTCGTATCCTCCTGGCATCCATCTCGACCTCGTCGCTCCAGGGTCCGACGGCATCACATTCCTCTCCAGCAGCAACGCCCGCGGCACCTTGGACGAACAAGTCGCCAGCACATTGGCACTCGCCATCTACACGTTCCTGCGCACGGACGACCCACGGATATCCTTCAAGTCATCCTCCACCGGAAGCTCCCTTGGCATCTTCGACCTCACGGCGCCATACGACCGCCATGATTCAGAAGAGACGCTGCGAAAGTTCGAGAAGGACCTGGAAAGCAAAGGATTCTCACGCTACATCAATGAGCAGGCCGCTGCGCAAGGCATCGACGCTGCGCTCATCAAAGCCATCATCAAACGCGAGAACGACGGCCTGGACGCGAACAGCGGCAGGAACCCTGGCGACCCCCCGGTCAGCCCGCATGACGCGAGCATGGGCTACGGACTGATGCAGATAATCGCTCCCAACGCGTATCCCGGACTGAGCGGAGCCGAGGGCGCATGCTGCATAGGCACGTGCGGGATCACCCCAGACACCATCACGGATCCGGAGAAGAACATCTGCTGCGGCACCTGCAAACTCAAAGCCCTGGCCGAGCGCTACGATAACAATCTCGAGCTCATCTTCGTGGGCTACAACGCGGGCCCTGGCGTCGCGGACCTGATGAAACCCTCCATCAACAACGTCCAGTCGGTCGCCGCATTCAACCAGCTGCTCCATGATTCGCTGGTGCACTTTGGCATCTATCGCTCGAACCCTGACCGCAAAGTCTTCATCACCTCTGGCTACGTGCTGCATGGCCTGCAGTACTATCAGTTCTTCGGCGGCGAGACCGGCGGCTTCGTCGACGACACCATGACGCTCGCGCAGCTTCGCGACGCTCCCATCCTGAGCAGCGAGCACGTCACACTGCTCGCCCAGCAGTCGCCGGACATCGGCCGCGACGTGAGCAGCGCCGCGGGCATCGCGGCAGACACCTACCGGTCCCTGCTCGCCTGCCTTCGCGACGGATCAGGCCAGACAGGCGATGATGACGCCACGACCTGCGTCTCTCGCCTGACCAGCCCCGGCACCACGGCGCGCATCGACGATACGAGCGACGAGCGCATCCTGTACACGCATCTGGAGAGCATCACCCCGTCGGGAAGGACCCTCGCCTATACGGTCGCGGTCCGCGACATCATCCCTCCTCCAGCGACCCGCTGGCAGAGCATCAGCGCCTCTGGCGGCACGCTGTCGTTCATGTGGCAGGAGAATTTCGCCTCTGACACGGACCAGTACGAGATAGCCTGCGGCGGCAGCGTGCTGCACGACACAGACAACACAGAGCGCGGCTGGTCCTCGCCCTACACTGCCATCAGCTGCAACGGCCCCCTGATCGGCGGCAAGGAATATGAGTTCTCCATCCGCGCCCGCGACCAGCCCAAGGCCATCAACCCCAGCAACCCCACTCAGCGTGCGGACAACGCCGGCACGTGGAGCGCGTATCGTGTCACTATCCCCTATTGCTGCTACTCACCACCGAGCACCTTCTCCCCGGAGTTGCTGACCTGGCGGAACCATTGTGAACCGGGAGAATCATCGGTCGGCCTGAGCAATTGCTAGCGAGCTGAGCAAGCGCTAGCGAGTAGACCAACGGGGGTACGGTTCAGCCATATCGCGACCCATCCCTCTTCAGGTCCTTTTCTCAACAGCAGTGAGATTCTCAATCACATCAAGCGACACGAGACCCTTGCGCCTGTCCTGGTAGTTGACAATTATCGTCGGCGTTCCCGTGACATTGAATATCGACTCCATGAAATGCAGATCCTCGCTGAAGTTGTATTCCACGGCCAGCACGGTCGCCTGATAGCGCGCGCCAAATTCGTCGAGCACCTTGCCCTGGGCCCTGCTCGCCACGTCATCACCGTAGTAGAAGAGCACCACCGGCCCGATGTCGCAGCGCTGCGCGAACTGCTTCATGAGCAGGAAGGTGCGTATCTGCTGCAGATGATACTTGACTTTCAGGTATCCGAAATCATCGCCGAGCAGACCGCCCGGCTCGGCCGTGATGATGCGCTGGCCGATGCCGAAGAGGTCGCGCTTCAGATCGCCCAGCCGCTGCTTTGCCACCGCGCAATCAGGGACCGCGGTCACCAGCTCCTGCTCGAGCAGAAAGCTCTGCTGATTAAGCTCATTGTCGCGCAACAGGCGCGTCACGTCATCAACCCCTCGCGTCCCCGTGATCCTTCCGACGACAATTCCCGCCAGGAAAAAGGCGAATACGACGAAGCCTACCACAAACAGACGATACTTATGCATCCTCATGAGTCTCACCACCCTCATTCTTTTTGTCACATCGCATCAGCATGAACATCACCACCTGAACGCTTATCGTCGCCTCGTGGCACTGTCATCCCTGCACAGCCCCTCCTCAATCCCCCCATCACCATCGCCTCTTGAGCTGGAAGAGCTCCTGCACACTCGCGGAGATCCAATATGCCAGGGTCACATACGGAAGCACCATCAGGAACAGCAGTATCGCACCAGGCTGCTTGAGCCGCTCGGTGCCAAACGAGTGTGCGGCATACAGGATGTAGAGCCCGACACAGGAGCTGATGAAGATGGGCAGGAAGATGCGAAAGTTCTGACCGAGCAGCAGCTCCTTGAGTGTCGGCACATTCAGGATGCGCGAGAGGAAATAATCCCGGATGATGATGCTACGGAACACGAACTCATAGAGACCCTGGACGGTGTTGATGATGATGACCAGCAGCGAGAGCAGCAGCAGCGGAGGACCGATGATGTTGAGGGGCAGCTGGAACCATCCCCACGTGCCGTACTTACGATTGAAGACCATGTTGCGATATCGCAGATGATTCTGGATGAACCCCCTGCTCCAGCGGATGCGCTGGCGCCAGAACTCGTCCATGTGCTCAGGCACGTCAGTGTAGGTGATGCTGTCATGCGCCATCTCAATGCAATAGCCTGCCTCCTTGAGGCGCATCGCCACTTCCAGATCCTCGGTCATGGTCTCATGGTCAAAGCCATGCACCTGTCGCAGAATATCGGTGCGATAGACACTGAGCACCCCTGGCGTCACCCAGAGCGTGCCAATGGTGGAAATAATCTTTCTCATCAGCGCCGCCATCAGGTACTCGATGCGCTGCACCGCACCGAAGGCGCTCTGGTCATTGCGCACGCGGATGCTGGTGATGCCCGCCGCGACGCTGCCTTCCTTGGCGTCACCCTGCTCAATAAGCGGCACGAGATTGCGCAGCGCATCAGGATGTATGGTCGAATCCGCGTCCAGAACGCCGAAGAGCTCTGTATCGGCTATCGCCAGCGCTGCGTTGAGCGCGACGGATTTTCCCTCCTTGTTCTTTCTTAGCACACGGATCTTCGCGCCCCGCTCATGCACCTTGCCATCAGCCCCGCCTACGGGAGTTGCCATTGCCTCACTATGTGGCCTTCGCATGGATGCAAGACGAGCCGCTATAGCAGGGGTGGCATCCGTGCTGCCATCGTCGATGATGATGATGGTGAGCTTCGCCTTCGGATAGTTGGACGCGAGAATGGATCGCACACACACATCCAGATTGTCGGCCTCGTTGTGCGCAGGCACGGCGATGGTGACAGAAGGATACCTGCGCATGGGCTGTCTCTCGAATCCCAGGTAGTAGAGAGCCAACCATACGGTCCCTAGGTACAAGAAGATGAACGAGAGCGCCAGCGTGATGAGCGTGTTCATACGACCACCTTGGGCTGCTGCTCTTGGCCAGCGACCTGACTTGATGCCTGGTCTGATACTTGGTTTGATGCGCCCCCCTGGGCTCCTGCAGCCTGTGTATCGACGGGCAGTCCGGCAAACGGCTCGTCGGTCGCCTGCAACGCATCTGCCGCCTGCACGTGCCAAAGCTCGTAGGGCGGCTCGTCCATCACCTTCTCCAGGCCAGGCGCCTTGCCCAGCAAGAACAGCATACCATCATCTTCCGCAGCCCAGACCAGGCCGCTACGCATGTCTTGGGTCACAAGAATATCCCGCACACCCGCGGCGCGCAGTTCCATCTTGAGCTTCGCATACCCCCGGGTCGAAAACAGCTCATCGGCTTTCGCTTTTTGCCCCGGCGTTGATACCGTGTCAATGAAAGGCTCGCGTCCCGCTATAGCGCGCAGCACGATACCATAACGTTCCTGGCTGAGCACCCTGTCGCGCATGCCTGACGGCGGAAGTGAATCCTCCAAGGGATTCTGTGAGGGACTCTGTAAGGGAGTCTGTAAAGGAGTCTGCAGGTCCCCTGTGCCTAGAGCTGAGGATAGCAAAGGCAGCGCGCGCGCCTGATCCTGTGCCGGCGTCGCTGGCAGCACAGTCAGGGCGGGTATGCCAGGCATGGAACTAAACACGTCCAACGCGGTCCTGTCTGGGAATGAGCGCACCAGCAGGGTCGTGTAGGATGTGTAGGAGAACACGATGCCCAGCAGGATCAGAAACAGCGTGAATCTCCTGACCATCTGGTCATCCCAGGACATGGCCATCAAATGCGCAAGCCCGATACCGCCAAGCAGCGCGAACAGGAGGTCAAGGAGTATGCGCAGAGAAAAAAAACCCGCCACGAAGAGCACCATCAGGATAATGCCCGCGAGATACGCGCCAGGATAACGTTTCTTGAGCCGCCACCCAGCGACGGCGCCCACCATCGCGCAGAGCACATGGAACACGCCGAATCCCACGACACTTCCAAAGTCAGCCAGCAGCAGAAAGATCCCAGGCCAGGGCACCAGCGGCTCACGCACGGGCGAATACCACGCGAAGGCGATGGTGAGCACAAGCAGCAATGGCACCAGCCATCGCCCCTTGTGCCGGTGCACGGTGGCGAAGGCCAGCACGACAAACGCGCAGGACAACTGCAGCGAGAGGGGCAGCAACAGCAGCGCGGCAAGCGCAGCCGGCCACCATACGAGCAGACCGTATGCTCCCAGCAGCAAGAGCACCAAAGCCGGCGCAGCCGAAGACAAGCCCAAGAACGCGATGATGAATACGGGAGAGGATACCAACAGCAGCAATGCAATGCCCGCTTCCCGCTCACTGAGGAACTCGCCGACCACACGATAGAAGAGCAACGCCGCGAGCACCCCCAGGAACAATGTGATAGCGATCGCCGCTGCGGGCCGCGACGCATCAGGAAACAGCGACAGGAATGCGCCCAGCAGCCGCTGCCAGTAGGAGGGTCCCGCATAAAGGATGTCCGCGTTTCGCACGGGCAATGCTGCTGCACTGCCCATCGCCGCGCGGCCTACTGCTGTGCTGCCCACCACTTCATTGCCAGGCAATCCCACAGCGTCCTGGGCCGCAGGAAATACACCAGCCATGGTCAGCTGATAGTAAGGAATCTCTGTCAGGAGCGGAGTCGCGTCCCTCGTCTCTTTCATCGCCAGGGGAATCGCCAGCAATAAGAGCACCATCATGACCAGCCACACCTTGCTGGATATCCCTCCGCGCACCTTGTCAACCTTCTCGCCAGCGAGCCCCGCCTTGGCGTTCATTGCCCTCCCTCCTTAATCCTGCAATGCGACTCGTATACGATACTGCCCGGCAGCACGGTCTTACGAAAGCAATTTCCTGAGTAAGGAAGATCCGCCACACCATAGCGCTCCTGAGCCCTCTGCGTCACCAGGATATGAGTGACGCCGTAACGGTTGAGCAAATAGACCGCGTTAGTCGCGTACGGGGTCGTGTAGATATCCTGAACATCCTCATTGCGCTGCAGGCCATCGCGCAAAAAAAGAAAACTTGACGCCAGCACCACACGCCTGCCAGTCAAGTACATGAGCGCCGCTGCCTGCGATGGCGGAACCACGATGATCGCGTCCTGTGGCGTGTTCTGACGGACCCATGCGAAAGCCTGCTCATCCACCAGGACAGATGACTGCTGTTTCCCTGACACGGTGAAGGCGAACGCGGCAGGAGCAGATGTTGCGACCAGCATCATCAGCAGGAGCGCTATGATACCTCCAGCGTGCCCAGAAAAGCGCGAGCGCTGCAGGAACGCCCAGAGCAGCTGCAGAAACAGGCCCGTCAGCAATGTCAACGCGACGCCCAGGTAGAGCAAGCCATACTGGACCTGAACCAGACCCAGCGCAAGCAACACCACACACGCCAGCACAGATGAGATGATAAGGTACACAGGATGACGCTGCTCGAGGCTGAATGAATACCTGCGGATCATATAGACGCCTAACATGAACGGCACGATACCAACGGCCGTGATGGCTGTCAGCACATTTACCGGTTCGCTGATGGGAGAGGACCATAACAGATGCGTGCCATGGAAGAGCAGGACGCGCTTGAATACCACAAAACCAAGCCATATCAGATATAGCAGCGTGAAGAGCGTCATCTCCACCTCCCGCCGACGTATACGCATGCCTGATACATTCGCGAAGAGCAGGTACATGACGAGCGTGAGCCCCAGCAGCTCGGATATAGGAGCGGTGAAAGAGAGCGCGATGAGTCCTCCGATGAACCATGCTGTATACTGGCCCTGACGCAGAAATCCATACAGGCAGAAAAAGAACAAGGGCAGCGCGAGCGCGTGCGACGTGATGGTAAGCGACGACGCTATCGCCAGGGGCATGAGCCCTGCCATACCCGCGGTTATCAGCGCTATCGGATCGCTTCCGGTCAGCTCTTTTGCCAGCAGATAGATGACGGGAATAATCAGCGCGGCAATGATATTGGACCATATCTTGTAGGCAACCAACCCCGGAAACGGCAGTGATAACAGAGCCACCAGATAATAGAATAATGGTAGGGTTATCAGATGCGGCTTGCCCAGCACCAGCTCGCTCGTTGTCTGCGGAACACCTGTCGTCCCTATATAGCCTATCTGCGCAGCGGCGGCGAATGAATCGCCATCCGCGAAATAGGGCACGGACAGGGCGATCGCCAGATGGATGCTCACCACCAGCACAAAGAGCAGCGCGAGATACCACGCGCTTGAGCGGGCCATGCAGCCGACAAGTGCCGCGGGCTTTAAATATGTTATTGGACAGTAACTATAGAGATAACAAAAATCCGCCACTCGGCGCTAACCGCGGCCTGAAGGCCGCGGTATTACCGCGCCTCGTCATTGCAGGCGGATTTTTGAATTGTCTATAGTTACTGTCCAATAACATATTTAAAGCCCGCGGCACTTGTCGGCTGCATGGCCCGCTCAAGCGCGTGGTATCTCGCGCTGCTCTTTGTGCTGGTGGTGAGCATCCATCTGGCGATCGCCCTGTCCGTGCCCTATTTCGCGGATGGCGATTCATTCGCCGCCGCTGCGCAGATAGGCTATATAGGGACGACAGGTGTTCCGCAGACAACGA
>MNWW01000044.1 GCA_001871415.1 Candidatus Woesearchaeota archaeon CG1_02_57_44
CGGCGCCAAGACTCTTTCGCATGTGAGGGTAGTCAGTGACAGCAGTGGCAAGCTCGCGATAGATTTCATCAATGTCATCAAATTTTGGGAAGGCGTCGAGAATGTCGCCTAGATACTGATCCACGTACTTGCCTACTGCCTCAAGCCTTGCCTCTTCGCCTTTGCTGACAGCTGCCTTGCGACCCTGGGCCAACGCCTGGTCGATGAGCCATTGCGCGTCATGGATAGGGGGAATGCTCCACATGACAGGCAAAAAAGACATGGTGGTTATAAGGGTTGCGGAGAAGATGCCCACAACCCTATCACGCCCCAGACCATTCAGCGAATGGCGTCAGCTTAGCTCGTGACACCAGAAATGACCACTCCATTGATCACATTCCTGTACACTGCGCCTTGGATTGCTGTCGGGTCCCGAAAGACCAGCGAGCCATCAGCCTCAACACTTCCTACCTGGTCCCAGACCCCCATCAACCCTTCGTATTTCTGCGCCTCTGCGCTGACCACGACAGTGGGTATTGCGGTGACGTTGTATTTGAGCATGAGCGCGATCGCGGAGGAATCTGTTGCGTCAAGTACGGTCTCATTGACCAGGAACACGCCAAAGCGTTGCAGGATGTCACGGTGGACGAGCACATCGTAGCAATCAGCGCATGCTGTATCATTGATGTACGTCGCGCTGACCAGTCCGATGGTGGCGCCGGTAGTCACATCCACGTATGGCGGCAGCAGGCGACGCTGCACGAGCCACCCGTCAGACTCCTTGGTGCCTGCGAACTGCCAGTTCTGGGCGATGAAATCATACTCCCACGCGTCAGGCGATAATATGATGATAGGCAGCGATGACACATTATAGCGGCTCAGCAGCGCCTGCCCTTCGGCGGAATCCGCGGCAATGTCATCGGTCGACGCTACCGTTATGCCCATGGACTGCAGCTCCAGGACTGTCTGCATCGGATCGCTGCAGTTGTCGCACACCGTCGTCAGCAGGATGGCCTTGACACGCCCGACAGCGCTGCCATTGGATAGTAGATAGACAGGTTGTGGCGTATCCCATACAAATGCCTTGCCCGAAGCGTGATAGCCAATAACAGCACTTGGCAAATCACCCTCCAGCACGATAGCGGGTAGTTTCGTGATGCCGTATTTCTTCACCAGGGCGTCTGCCTCAGCGCCCGGCCAGGTCAGGGTTTTGGTGCTGAGATTGGCGCGAAGAGCTGTCGCGCTGTCAAGCGCGTCAGCATAGCCGCTGCAGTCTGCGCAGGTTGCAGGCGAGAGCACGGTCGCGGTAATCACCGGCAACGGCTGGTCAGCGGCTGTCGGTGGCAGCGCAGGCGTGTGAATCCCAAAGGCCAGGAAGATATCGATGACCACGACGATAATAAGGGTGGCGAGCGTGATTGCGGTCCAGTCAAGCTTTCGCCTGGGTTTACTGCCTGTGCCTGATGCCCCGCCGTGCAAGGAAGGCCTACTTGGCGCAGGGGTATGGTGCGCTGCCTCAGAAGAGGAAGTGTCCTGATGCCCTAGCGGGACAGGAGCATGCTCTGCAGAAGAGTGATGTGCGCTGGTGTGCGCCGCGTGATGCTGCGAACCAGCGGTCTTGTGCGCATGGGTGCTTGTGGAATGAACCTGCTCGTGATGCGATGGCGTGTGCGTTCCAGCAACTGGATGTGTTTGACCAGGCGATGCCTTGTCAGTGGACGACTCCTTGCTTACGGAGGATGATGCATCGTCGTGGTGCTTGTGATCAGGGGACGCGCCTGCATGAGGTTGTTGTTCTTTTCGTGGATCCATGATGCTAAGGGCACGTCCCAGACATATATATAGTTTATCCATGTGTGTTGTACAACAGTGATGTAACAATAATCAGTGATGTAACAGTAATGTTAATAATGGGCAGCGCAGCCCATGGGAGAAGATGGATAACATGAAGCCAGGGACAATTCGCAACGGGGAAAAACGAGGGGTCTGGAATGCTCTCTTCTCTCGATTGCTTGCGATCATTGCCCTGGACGTATTATTCATCAAAGCGCAATTCGAACTCCAATGGCTCTTCTTCGGGCCCATTGGCGAACACGCGACAGCCATCCTTGATATCCTCAAGTCGCATCAGTCAGATATCGCTGTGCACTTGTCAGCCCAAAAATCCCTGTGGTCATACCTTGGCACAGTCCCAGCGTTGCACCCGCACGCCTGGGCCATAGGTGGATGGGCCTGTTTGCTGCTGACAGCTATCTACATCGCTTATTGCCTGCTGCAGGGGATCTCTTGGATGATTGCGGGCAGCCATGACGTACGCTATCTCCGCGCCTTCGCCCTGATGAACATTCCCATCGCCATGATATACGGCCTGATTGAGTTCACCTTCCGCGCGACAAACTTCCTGCTGACTATCCAACAGCCAGGCGAGCCCGTTTACGCTGCACCCTGGCTGTACGCTGCGCTGCTGCTCTTGCTGGCCTATGTTGCGACCGCCGCGTATCGCGCTCCTGAGGAGCCCCTGCAGACAGCATTGAGCAGGGGCCATGCGCTGCGCTTCGCGCTCGTCGCTGCGGCGCTCGCGTGCATCAATGCCATCATGCTCGTCCCGGTGCTGACTAAGCTGGCAGGCTACCTGCTGCTCTTGCCCGCGATGGCTTATGGCAAGATGGTGCTTTCAAGCAAACCTCATCCTACGGAAGGGTGAGGCGATGCGCAAGGCACAAACAGGAGCAATGCTCAAGGATGACACACAAAGGTGAATGGACAATGACTCATCAAGAGAAGGAACACGCGCACACACAGGCAGGCCATCACAAGGATGCGCCTGCGCAGAGGGATGCGGCTGCGCAAGGGGACGCGACAACGCAGAGGGATGCGACAACGAACGGGCAGATGAAGGAGTCAGCAGGACAGCCCGCGGCTTCATCAGCAAAGAAGCAAGATAGCACACCGTCAAAAGGTATCAAACCTACGAGCCCTAACAGACATCAGCAGGACGCTCAACATCCAGCGAGAGGCTCCCTCATACAAGGCATCATCGCCATGATCGTGTGGGATATCATCGGAGGATTCCTCCTGCTCGGACTCTGGCCGTTTCTCGCCCGGCTCATCTTCCCTCAGGACCCTGAGGTATTGCAGATGGTCTGGGGCGCAAGGCCGGCTCTTGCCATGGCCATAGCCCTGCTCTACACCTTGGTCGTCGCGCTCACGTATGTAACCTACAAGTTCTTCGGATTCAGGGGCCTGCTGCGCGGATGCGATATCCACCAGAGCAGACACGGCAGTCCATCATATCCTGTCGGCAGGACCTACCTGCGATTCCTGGGCATAAACATCCTCTTGGGCTTCGTGGCACTGCTCATCGCGGCCGGCATCGCGAAGGCCCTGGTGGCATTCTCACCAGCAGGCAGCGCGAACCTCACCACAGTCAGGTATGTGCTGACCTTGCTGCTGGGCCTGAGCGCGGGCTACTGGATGCTCTACCTGCCCATCAATCTGGTGCAGATGGGCGCGGTGCTCCGCAGACCGCCCTTAGCATTCACCTTGGCTCACTACCAGCAGTGGAAAGCACCGCTGGGAGCATTTGTGGCGCTCATTATCCTGATAGCCATGCTGATGGTCCTGAGCATCCCGCTGCAGAACCATCTCGGGGCAGTTGAGGCAGGTTCAGCTCTGCTACTATACGTGTGGCATGCCTGGACAAGAGTCCTGCTGGCAAATGCTATCAGCGCGTAGTACGCGCGAGATACAGGCGATGCGTAGGGGGTTTATGATAATGTGCCAAGGGTTCACGATCAACCACAGCGAAACTTTTAAATACGCTGTTGGCAACAAGTAGGGAATCAGCCAAGCGATTATCAAAAAAGGGGTGAACAGATGGCCGATGATGATTACGAGGTAGTATCCCACCAGAAGATAGAGGAGCTCAAGAAGGAGATAGGCGAGCTTCGGAAGCGCCAGTATAGTGATTTTGAGATTGTGCTCAAGCCCCTGCGGGAGCTCGATGAGAAGGTGCAGAAGATTCTGGACGTCTTTGCCGAGGCCGCGAAAGACGCGGATGATGACAGCACAGACGAGCTGGCAACCAAGATGGATGCCCTGATGGATCAGAACGAGAAGATAGCCACTGGCCTGCTGGCAATAGCCGACCTGGTCAAGGAGCACGAAGCTGCGCCGCTACCAGCAACTACTCCAGAACCAAAGCCCGCAGCGGAACGAACCGAACGAAGCTTCACCATGAGTCCGCCGGATATGCCAAGGCAACAGCCCTTGCAGTCCGCCAGCGCTATGAGCATGCCTTCGCTATCCCCTCCACCTGCACCGCAATCGCTCTCGAGCCAGCAACAGATGCAGCAATCATCTTTCAGCCAAAGGCCGCCCATGAGCACGGGCTCAGGCATGATGCCCCCATCGTTCTCATCAGGAAGCCAGGGGATGGCTCCACCACCAAGCAGTTTCACGCCGCGCTCAGGGCCCTTGCCGCCACCAAGCATGTCAAGACCAACGGGCATGCCCTCACCTCCCATGAATACGCAGCGCTCGCCATCCATGTTCGGGCAGCAATTAAGCCCGCCTCCATCCTTCGGACCGCCAAGAGCACCGCTTGCCCCGCCTATGCCGGTGGAGAAGAAAAAGCTGTTCTCATTCGGGAGGAAGTGATGAGCTCATTTCTGCAGAAGTTGGGAAAAGCGGCCGCGAAGCTTGAAGCGGCCAAGACGATGCCGCAGCAGCAAGCGCCGGCAGCAAGGAAAACCAAGGGAAAGCGAGGCGGATCAACCAGGAGCCCAAAGAAGACTAAGCCATCTGCAGCCCGGAAGAAAGGCGCAGCACGCAGCGGCAAGACCAAGCAGCAGTCTATCGAGATGATCCTGGAATCTGAGAAAGATATCCGCAAGGAACTCGACACGGTCGAGCAGGAGCTGCAGGCCCTTGAGGATCAGGCGCGCACGAGGGCAGCGGCAGGCGACAGGACCCTGAAGCTGCAGGAACAGCTGCTCGGCACGGTCGATGATATCGGCAAGGAGATAGCGCATCGCCTGGATCCGCCCACAGCCGATGCCCTGACAGAGTTCAGGAAGATGCTCTCGCAGCAGCGCGAGGAATACAACCGATTCTTCTCTGATAGACTCTCGTCCCTGGAATTTCGCATGGCCGAGGTGGCAAATAGCGTCGAGCGCATCGCCCGCGACCAGAACGAATTGCTCGGCTCACTTCGCCCCCAGCCCCTGCACCCATCAGAGCGTCTACTGCATATGACGAGTGGCAAGAAAGATGGGAAAAAAGACACTATGCAGAGCATAGACAAGCAGCGACAGATCGCGCTGGAGAAGAAGATACGACATAGGGTGAAGGACAGGGACATCGACCCCGCGAAGAGGATCAAGAAAGCAGAAGCGCTGCTCAAGGGATCAAGCATCTCGGCCAAGCAAAAAAAGCGCCTGCAGGCTCGCATCACCCAGCTGAAAAAACAGATGCACTGAAGAAAAGGGAGACAGGGGGAAGAGTGGCAACGCGCAGATGCCGAAGTGCGCGTCCTGATTAGACGTGCGGCGGAGACAGCCACGCGATTAAAGTACGCTGACCCTGACTTTTCAATACTTTTATTAAGCGTCATGCACCTGCGCTAGGGCATGGCCAGACGTTCCCGGCTCTCTGACGCCAGCGAGGGCGATATGCTCATTCTCCAGCGCTACGACGGAGACTCGGTCTTTCAGCAACGACTGCAGGAGCGCGGACTTGGTCCGGGAAGCATCGTGCAGGTGCTGCGCAATGACCGGAAGAATCCGCTCATCCTGAAATCAGGGGAGACGCGTATCGCGGTCGGCAGGGAGGACGCCATGCATATGCAGGCAGTCATCGCGACGGACGCCGCGCAAGGAGAGGGCAGAGGGCCATCATGCGTGTCCACAAGACCACAGGCGCTCAGCAGAACACCGCCGCGAATGATCAGGAGGAGGTCTCATGCGCGTCGCGCTCGCAGGTAACCCCAACGCGGGTAAGACGACATTGTTCAACACCCTGACAGGGCTGCGCCATCATGTGGGCAACTGGCCCGGCAAGACCGTAGAGAAGAAGCAGGGCATGTGGACGTATCAGGGCGAATCTATTGAAGTGACAGACCTGCCAGGAACCTACAGCATAACGCCCTACGCGGAAGACGAGCGAGTGGCCAAGGAGGCCCTGGAGTCAGGAGCATTTGACGCGATCATCAACATCGTCGATGCCGCCAACCTTGAGCATCACCTGTATCTCACGCTCCAGCTGCTCGACAGACACTTGCCGGTGACGGTGTTCCTGAACATGAGCAGGCGCGCGAAAAAGAAAGGGATCAGGATAGACGCGACTGCGCTTTCCGCTGCACTGGGCGTGCCGGTCATAGCGGGCGAAGCCAACAGCGAGGAAGCCAAGACCCGTATCGGCCGCTTGCTCACGCACCGGCGACGCCTGCAGGATCAGGGTCATCTGCCAAAGGCAGAGCAGCGCGCCTTGCCGAATGATCAGGGGGAATCGCGGAGCGCCGATGAAGTCCGCCAGCAGGTCAAGGCCATCGCAGAGATGGCGATCCACGCGCCAAGCAGGATACCAAGCCGCTCTGACCGTGTCGATAAGATAGCTACAGGCCCAGGGGGCATACCCTTGTTCCTCATCATCATGGCGATGACGTTTCAGATGACCTTCGTCGCGTCAGCGCCGCTGTCCCAGCTTATCGAGACAGGCATCACCAGTCTGGGGGGCGTCGTGGGTCTGCTGCACCTCCAGCCCGCATGGCTGGCTTCTCTGGTGGTGGACGGCATCATCGGAGGCATCGGTGCCGTGCTGGTCTTCATCCCGAGCATCTTCCTGCTCTTCCTGCTGCTGAGCATGCTGGAAGACTCCGGCTACATGGCGAGGGCCGCGTATGTGATGGACCGCTCCATGCGCCGTATGGGCCTGCACGGCAAGTCCTTCCTGCCAATGGTTCTGGGCTTTGGCTGCAATGTCCCGGCCGTCATGGCAACGCGGACTCTGGAGGATCGCCACAGCAGGCTGCTGACCATCCTGCTGATCCCGCTCATGTCCTGCTCCGCGCGCCTGCCCGTCTATGTCCTGTTCGCGGGGGCATTCTTTCCTGCCCGTGCGGGGATGGTCATCTTCCTGCTCTACATCCTGGGCATCCTCATGGCATTGCTGATGGGCATACTGTTCCGTCGGACGCTGTTCCGGAGAAAGGAGCTGCACCTGCTACTGGAATTGCCACCCTATCGTCTGCCCATGGTGAAGAATACGCTCATCACGGCCTGGGACAGGACACTGCTCTTCATCCGCAACGCCGGGACCATCATCCTGAGCACCGTGCTGCTCATCTGGTTCCTGGCCAGTGTGCCGCAGGGAGTCGCCTATGCGTCGCGCCATAGCCTGATAGGCAGGATAGGGATCCTGGCGGCGCCTTTGCTCTCGCCCCTGGGATTCGGCTTCTGGGAAGCAGCGGTCGCGCTGCTTTTTGGCATCGCGGCAAAAGAGGTCATCATCGGCACGTTCGCAGCGTTGTATGGCACGGCTGCGACAGGATTAGGCCCTGCCCTGCAGGCCCATTTCACGCCACTCTCTGCCGCATCGTTCCTGGTCTTTGTCCTGCTCTATACGCCCTGCGCGGCCGCGCTTGGGGCTATCCGTCGTGAGGCAGGCGCGAAGTGGGCCGCCTTCACCGCAGGATATCTGCTGGTGCTCGCATGGATAATGGCGTTCCTGGTGTTTCAGCTCGGCACGCTCGCGGGGTGGTCCTGATGGCCCTGTTCTGGATCGTCGGGGCGGCCATTATCTACGCGTTCTACCGCTCGGTGCGCGGAGAGATACAGGAATGCGCCCGCTGCCAGGATAAGCCTATCGACAGGAAGAACAAGACACGATGCAAAGGATGCACACCAGTGCCAACAACCAAGGACACTATCAAGAAAAGGAGATAGGAATAGATTCATATGCAATCTGATTATTCCACACCCATGTCCACCTGGGATGATGCCGTATCTGTAGATGACCTCGTCGATCCCCAATCAAGGGTCATTATCAGCGACCTTGATACAGAGGAGCAGCTTGAGCGGGATTGCTCAGAAGCACAGCAAGGACAGCAATGTCCGTATCTTCGCAGACTTGGGATGTATTTCCATTACTGCGGCAGGGGCATCCCGGAGGGGACGGAATTCACCGCTGATCCAGAAAATCCAGTGGTCAAGGCCCAGCAAGAGGTCGCGGAGCTCCAGCTCTTCTGCAGGACGACTGACAATCATCAGAAGTGCGTCTACTTCACAGGAGATGAGCCGTTTCCCGGCGCGCAGGATTAAGGCCTGCACACTGCAATGTTTCTGCCGAAGTCGCGCCCAGTCATCGCAGTGGAGCGCCAGCACTAGCGGATAGGATGAAGGAAGAAAGAAAAAAGAAGCAAACCGAACAGACTACCTGCTTCACATCCCGGGCATATCCGGCATCCGGGGCTCGTCCTTCAGTGGCCCTGCTGCGATGATATCATCGATGCGCAGGATCATGACCGAGACTTCTGTCGCGCTGCTGATTGCCTGGGTCTTGATCTTGAGCGGCTCGAGGATGCCCGCCTTCCACGCGTCCATGACCTTGCCCGTGAACACATCAATGCCTGCCCACTTCTGCTTGCCATGAGCCGACTTCAGCTCGGTCATGGTGTCGATAGGATCCAGTCCCGCATTCTCCGCGAGCGTCCTGGGCACGACCTCGATGGCGTCCGCGAAGGCGTTGACCGCGAGCTGCTCCCTGCCAGAGAGGGATTGCGCATAGCCGCGCAGGTGCTTGGCGAGCTCTATCTCAACGGCGCCCGCGCCTGCGACAATCTTGCCGCTCCTGAACGCCGCCGCGACATCGCCCAGCGAGTCATCCACCGCGCGCTTGACCTCTTCGACCACATGCTCGGTACCGCCGCGCACCAGCAAGGTGACGGCCTTGGCGTGTTTGCAGTCCTCGATGAATGTCATATCTTCGTCACCGACCTTGCGCTCCTCGACCATGCCCGCATGGCCAAGGTCATCAGTAGACAGATCATCAAGATTCGTGACAATGCGCGCGCCCGTTGCCTTGGCGATGGCCTCCAGGTCGCTCTTCTTGGCGCGCCGGACAGCGTAGATGCTCCGCTTCGCGAGGAAATGCTGGGCAACGTCATCAATGCCCTTCTGGCAGATGAGCACCGTGGCGCCTGCCTTTTCCACCGCGTCAACCATATCGCGCAGCATCTTCTCTTCCATGTCCAGGAAGTGCTGCATCTGCTCTGGGCTCGTGATCTGTATCTTCGCGTCCACTTCCGTGTTCTTGATCTCCAGGGAACTGTCGATGAGCGCTATCCTGGCCTTGGCGACCTTGCGCGGCATGCCGGAGTGGCAGCGCTCCTTGTCCAGGATGATGCCCTGCACGAGAACAGAATTATCGACGCTCGCGCCCACTTTCTTTTCCACGCTGATATCATCAAGGTCGATGCTCTTGTCTTCGCCCGCGACCTGCACGACAGCATCGACGACCAATTGAGCTAGATGCTCTTTCGCTGACTCCGCGCCCTTGCCGGTCATGGCAGTGATAGCGACCTTGAGCAGGTCTCCTTCCTTCACATCCTCTGCCATGCTCAGGAGCACTTTTTGCGCCTCTGCTTCCGCGAGCCGATAGCCCTTGGCGAGGACCGTGGGATGGATGTCCTGGTCGAGCAGGTCTTCTGCCTTGCGTAGCAGCTCGCCTGCGAGGATGACCGCTGTCGTGGTGCCATCGCCGACCTCATCTTCCTGGGTCTTGGCGACCTCGACTATCATCTTGGCCGTGGGATGCTCTATCTGCATCTCGCGCAGTATCGTGACGCCGTCATTGGTGACGATGATATCGCCGAGCTTGTCCACGAGCATCTTATCCATGCCCTTTGGTCCGAGTGTTGTCCTGACCGTCTCAGCGACGGCTTTCGCGGCCATGATGTTGTTGCGCTGGGCGTTCTTGCCCTGGCTTCGCTTTGTTCCTTCCGGGAGGATGAAGATTGGTTGCACGGGTTGGCTCATTGTATCACCGGCTCCTGCGGAACAGCCCATGCTTTAAAAACATATCGTGCATGGGCCATAGAGATGAACGAATGGCAGAGACCTTACTTATCGCTCACTATCTCTACCACATCGCCGGGCATGAGCACGTGCTCCTTGCCGACCGTGCGCTTGGTCTTGACGTCGATTGCCCTGATGAATCCCCTGCCAAGGTCAGTATGTATCTTGTACGCGAAGTCGAGCGCGGTGCTTCCCTGCCTGAGGAGCCAGCAATCAGGCATGACCCGTCCTTCTGAATCCGCCAGCTTGCCCACTCCACCGGGGAAGATGGGCATGTACTTGAGCAGCGAGAACACCGCGCCATCAAGCGCCTCCTGTACTCCGGTATTGCCGATGACATCGAGCACCGTCCTTTGGATGACCGGCAAGCCCTTCTCCTGCTGCGCAGTCAACGCTCCGCTGATGTCATACCCTTTTCCGCCAGGGACATACTGTATCGCTCCGTCTTTGGCAGCGGTCTTGAGCACCAGTTCTGCCACACCAGAGCAGGGAACAATAATCAGTTCAGGAAACTCCTTGCGCAATCGCTCGACATTCTCCAGAGCCCCAGGCACATCTATCTTGTTGGCTGCTATGAGCATGGGCTGTGTTCGTTTGCGAAGCTCGCGGGAGAATCCGAAGAGCTCATCATCGCTCCACGCCGAAAGCTTCCTCTCATCAAGACCCATGCCCGTGAGTATCTGCTTGACCATGTCTTCCGTGCTGCCAAGGCCGGAGAACTGCTTGTGCAGCGCCTTGTATGGCTCGGCATTCGTCTGGCTCACGGTGCGGGCGAACTTGTCCCATGCTTTCTTGAGGATGCCAAGGTACCAGTAGTCAAGCTCTTCTGCCAGGAACCTGATATCCTCTGCAGGATCCCTGCTGCCCGGCGGCACGGGCTCGCCTTTCTCATTCGTGCTGCCCGATGCGTCGATGACATGGATG
>MNWW01000056.1:0-14340 GCA_001871415.1 Candidatus Woesearchaeota archaeon CG1_02_57_44
CGAGAGGTAAGGGCGCGATGGTCCTGTCACCAGAGACGCAAGCGGAATTTCAGCGCCTTGTCGAAGGACACCGTCGTCTGCTTGAGGCGATAGGGAAGCTGTAGTGTTATTGCAAAGCACGGGGTTGAATACCCCGTCCTTCAGGACGTGCTTTGCAATTCAAAAATCCGCCTGCAATGACGAGGCGCGGTAATACCGCGGCCTTCAGGCCGCGGTTAGCGCCGAGTGGTGGATTTTTGTTATTTGGCGCAGAGAAAAGAAGGCCATTCACATGGAATGAAGTGATTGGGGTGATTGATGTGAAAGAAAACCATAACGTATGGATCTGGGTCTTGGTTGCTGTAGCTTTGCTTTTTCTGTTCAGTAGCTTTGGTATGGGCGGCTATGGGATGATGGGTTTTGGCATGGGATTCGGATTCCTCTTCATGATACTCTTCTGGGGACTCGTCATATGGCTCGTGTATTCTCTCATAAATGCCGCACAATCAGACACGCAAAGGAAAGGAGAAGACTCCATGGTGATACTCAAGAAAAGATACGCAAAAGGAGAAATCTCCAAAACGCAGTATGAAGAAATGAGAAAAGAGCTAATCAGGTGATATGATGAAAATAGGTATTGTTATCGGGACAACCGAGCCAGAGGCGGTCTGGAACGCATTCAGATTCGCAGTAACAGCATTGAAAGCAGATCATGAAGTAAAGGCATTTCTCATTAACAAAGGCGTCGAGATTGAAGAGATAGCAGATGAAAAATACAATGTGAAAGAACAGACTGACGCATTCCTGCAGAACAACGGACAGATTCTTGCCTGCGGGACATGCCTCAAGTCAAGGCATAAAGAAGGAAGCAATGTCTGCCCGATATCAACCATGCAGGACTTGCTGAAGCTGGTGGAAGAATCAGATAAAATCCTGACCTTTGGATGATGGCTGTCAGAAAAATAGGCAATAGGAAATTTTGATGGTTCTTACATGGTCTTGGAACAGGAGAAGAAGTATCAATGAGAGGAATGCAAGCTTTGGTACAAGGATGAATCTTGGGGCAGACAGCTCAGTAGCTCTTGGCAAAGCTGTAGATACCTTGCGCCCGCTCGCCGGTCAGCGCGCATGGCTCCGTGGGCGCGATGTCCCGGGAGCGGTTGATGCTCTTGGCGCCGCCCGTCGCGTCCTTGATCTTCTCTTCGCTGGCAGGCGTGCCGCACCAGGGCATGCGCGCCATCTTCCTGGCGTCGATAGCGGCCTTGAGCTCATCCATGGAGGCGACATCGACGGTCTGCTCGGCGATGCGCTTGCGCTGGCTTTCCAGCAGGTCGCGCTGCATGGCCGCCAGGAGTTCAGTCGTCCGTCCGGTCAGGTCGGCCAGCGCGACCACTTCTTTTGTGCCGGTATCGCGCCTGACCACCACAGCGCTGCGCTTTTCCAGGTCCTTGGGCCCAAGCTCAATGCGCAGGGGTATGCCCTGCAACTCAGCGTCGTGGAATTTCCACCCCGGCGTGTAGTCGCGATTATCTATCCACACGCGGCGGCCCTTGAGCAGGCGCTTGGCTTCATCAGCGCCCTCGAGCACCGCAACCCTTGTATCCTCTTTGTAGATGGGCACGATGACCGCCTCGATAGGCGCGACCGCGGGTGGCAGCACGAGTCCCTTATCGTCGCTGTGCATCATGACCATGATGCCGATGCTCCTCGTGGAGATGCCCCAGCTGTTCTGCCACGGATGCTGCTTCTCGCCCTTCTCGTCGAGGAAATCGATGCCGAATGCCTTGGAGAAGTTCTGGCCGAGGTGATGGCTCGTCGCGCCCTGGATGGCCTTGCCATTGGGCAGCAAGGTCTCGACGCTGGTCGTGAAGACCGCGCCGGCGAATTTCTCCTTCTCGCTCTTGATGCCTTTCATGACCGGCACGGCGAGCAGCTCCTCAAAGACGCTGGCGTAGAGGTCAAGGATCTGATATACTTCCTGCTCCGCGCTATCGCTGGTCGCGTGGGCCGTATGGCCTTCCTGCCAGAGGAATTCCCGGGTGCGAAGGAAGGGCATGGGGTGCTTGAATTCCCAGCGCACCACGTTGCACCACTGGTTGAGCTTCAGGGGCAGGTCATTATGGCTGCGTATCCAGCGCGAGTAGGCATCATACATGATGGTCTCCGACGTGGGCCGGATAGCGAGGCGCTCTGGCAGCTGCGAGTCGCCGCCGTGCGTGACCCAGGCGACCTCGGGCTTGAATCCCTCGACATGCTCTGACTCCTTGCCGAGCAAGGACTCGGGGATGAGCAGGGGAAAGTAGCAGTTCTGCACCCCGAGCTTCCTGATCTCTGCGTCAAAGAACTTCTGGATCTGCTCCCAGATGTGATAGGCCTTTGGGCGCAATATCATGCAGCCGGAGACTGGGCTGTAATCGGCGAGGCCTGACTTGAGGATGACCTGCTGATACCATTCGCCGGTGTTCTCGTTCTTCTTCTCCGTGATGCCCAGTTGCTCTGCCATGCCACTGGCAAGTGCCAAAAGCATTATAAGCATTGTGATGGGATGCAGGGATGATGGGAGAAAAACAATCATCCGTGCCGCCCCGAGCGGTCCCTGCCTCACAGGCAGCAGCATCTGTCTATTGCATCAACACAAGGTATGCGGTGACATTCCTGATAGTGTTTCTGCTCGATAGGCTGACCAAGGCGTGGGCGCTGGCCTCGCTGGCGCGACCGATACCGGTCATCGGCGCATTCTTCGCCCTTGAGCTGCGCCGCAACACCGGCGCTGCCTTCTCCATCCTGACCGGGCAGAATGTGGTGCTGGCAGTGGTGGCTGGCATCTTCGTCATCCTCACATTGTTCTGGCAGCGTCAGGTGTTCTTCCGGCAGCGCCTCGCTGCCATCGCTCTTGGCATGATGGCGGGCGGCGCGCTTGGCAACCTTATTGACAGGCTCCTGTATGGTGCGGTGACTGATTTTATCGCCTTCAGCTTCTGGCCGGCCTTCAATGTCGCTGACAGCTGCCTCGTGACTGGCGCGCTGCTGCTGGTGTGGTGCGAGTGGCGCGGGGCGAAGGGCAGGCAAGGGCCTCGATGATTGCTGCAGGATGCGTCAAAACAGAATGCATATAGTCGCTGGCATCACGCATAACTGACGCTATCTCTGATCCTTATTCGTCATTCGCTGGTACGCTTCCATGAATGTCACCTGCTGTTCTTGGTTCAGAGGACGTGGAAAGACATGGCCGAGCGGGGGCTGTATCATTCTGTCGGGCAGGTCCTCAGCATTACCTTGCATGACTCCCTGGGGAATTTTTGCAACCAAACCCGTGAGATTGGCCACCAAATCATCCAGTGTCTGGAACGGGAATCCGACCGGTCTGGATTCTCCTCCCTGGTAGGCGAAAATTGCGTAGCAATCAGGCATGTGCGGGCGCTCGAGGCGGACGGGATATATTGGTGTTTTCATAGGATGCGGCATTTCTGCAGCAATTCAAGAACCTATCTATTTATCGCAGGGGGAGTGCGGATTCGCTGTGCTGACAGGTGACTGGAATAGTCGATGTGCTGACGTCTAATGCCTACGTCTGGTGCATAGTATTATGGACGTCTTGAGGCATGTCGGGTGCGCGGACAGCCCACGCAACCATTAACTTTAAATACACCCTCCAAAATGCACCAATTCCAATGAAGCGTTCCTCGCGACGGTGGAAGAAGAAGCGGCAGATGCGCTGGAAGTGGCAGCGCAAGAAGATGAAGAAGGAGAAGCGCCGCAGAGCGAGGAAGTAGCTCCACGCTTGATTGTTGTTGGGGCTGCTTGTTTCTGTTTTTTTCTGGCTTTGTCTATGCTTGTTTCTGTTATTTTCTGGCTTTGTCTATGCTTGTTTCTGTTATTTTCTGGCTTTGTCTATGCTTGTTTCTGTAATTTTCTGGCTTTGTCTGTTTTGCAGTCGCTCTCGCTCTGCAGCCTGGCTGATGATCCGAATCAGACTGGGCAGGCATCTCGCTGCGTGAGTATGTCACAGCATTCCCGTCAATGGAGCGCGCGGATTCTTATGCGCAGATTCTTATGATGGGTCGCAGAGGTTTCTGCGGGAGAATTGTCATCGGGACACTACTATCCATGACGCGCGCTTGCCTGCCACTTTGCAGGGATTGGTCGCCGGCGGACCGCGACCTCGCCCCAGCTTATCGCAAGGCGCTGCCAAAGATTTCAATGCGCTGCCAAAGACTTCTGTGCGCTGTGAGTATGCGCTGGTTCATCTGTCAGGACCTTCATCAGGACCCTTATCGATACCCTTATATATACCCCCTTGTTATCCCGGAACGCCTCGCCCACAAATGTGGCGCGATAGACTTCTGCAACTGCACCATTAGTTGCATGATGGCAAGATTCTTGCCGTCGGAAAGGGGACAATAACACTTAAATAGGGGTGCCATTTCACGGCAACTCTCCTGTTTGGGTGGGAAGTCATTCCCAATCACCTCCATGCGCCGCAAGGCGCGATGTGGTGTATGCCAAAACTGAAAATTTGGCATGAAAAAGGCATGTGCAGTTTGTTGTATATCTTTGTATGACGAACCGCTATAGACGTTTGCGACCTATTATAATCAATCCCGTTGATCCTGCGGGAGGCCGCTGCTATTGGAATCCGATTAAGCCATGCAAGCTCGGGGGGTCTTCGGACCACCGGCGAACTGCTCAGTAACACGTCGATAACGTGCCCTTAGGTCTGTAATAGCTCCGGGAAACTGGGGGTAATGACAGATATGCGTGGGATACCGAAACGTTCCTTCGCTGAAAGGCAACGCCTAAGGATCGGTCGGCGGCCGATTAGCTTGTTGGTGGGGTAATGGCCCACCAAGGCGACTATCGGTAGGGGCCTTGAAAGAGGGAGCCCCGAGAAGGGTACTGAGATACGGACCCTAGCCCTACGGGGTGCAGCAGGCGCGAAACCTTTGCAATGCGTGAAAGCGTGACAAGGGGATTCCAAGTGCCTGCACATTGTGCAGGCTTTTGCCAAGAGTAAAGACCTTGGCGAATAAGTGGTGGGCAAGACCGGTGCCAGCCGCCGCGGTAACACCGGCGCCACGAGTGGGGGCCATGATTATTGGGCCTAAAGCGTCCGTAGCCGGCCTGGTAAATCTCTTGTGAAATCGTACGGCTCAACCGAACGGCGAGCAGGGGACACTGCCAGGCTAGGGACCGGGAGGAGGCAGAGGTATTCGTTGGGGAGCGGTAAAATGCTATAATCCTTCGAAGACCACCTGTGGCGAAGGCGTCTGCCCAGAACGGATCCGACGGTGAGGGACGAAAGCCAGGGGAGCGATCCGGATTAGATACCCGAGTAGTCCTGGCTGTAAACGCTGCGAGCAAGGTGTTGCGCATCCTACGAGGTTGCGCAGTGTCGAAGGGAAGCCGTTAAGCTCGCCGCCTGGGAAGTACGGTCGCAAGGCTGAAACTTAAAGGAATTGGCGGGGGAGCACTACAAGGGGTGCGGCGTGCGGTTTAATTGAATTCAACGCCGGAAATCTCACCAGCAGCGACGGCAGGATGAGGGCCAGGTTGAAGGCCTTGCCCGACGAGCCGAGAGGTGGTGCATGGCCGCCGTCAGCTCGTGCCGTGAGGTGTCCTCTTAAGTGAGGCAACGAGCGAGACCTGTACCCACAATTGCTAACGGGGCCTCCGGGCTGACTGAGCACAATGTGGGAACTGCCTTGGAAACAAGGAGGAAGGTGCAGGCAACGGTAGGTCTGTATGCCCCGAATCTGCTGGGCTACACGCGCGCAACAATGGCAAGGACAATGGGATGCCACCCCGAAAGGGGGAGCTAAACCTCGAAACCTTGCCTCAGTTCAGATCGAGGGCTGGAACCCGCCCTCGTGACGTTGGAATCCCTAGTAATCGGATGTCATAATCGTCCGGTGAATATGTCCCTGCTCCTTGCACACACCGCCCGTCAAACCAACCGAGCAGGGTTCAAGTGAGGCGTATCTTCTTGGATATGTCGAACTTGGACTCAGTGAGGTGGGTTAAGTCGTCACAAGGTAGCCGTAGGGGAACCTGCGGCTGGATCACCTCCTTTTTTCTTTATTCATGATCCCGTAAGGGATGATGGTGAGGAAAGAACAAACAGACAGGAAACATTATAGCGGAGCCCGCAAGGGTGCTGCACATGCCTTCCTATTCACAATGGGCCCGTAGCTCAATTTGGCTAGAGCGTCCGCTTTGCAAGCGGGAGGCTTCGGGTTCAAATCATGAGTGGGCCCATCCCACCGTGGGGAAAGTCCCGACGGGTCCATTGTTCCTGCTCACATATGCTCATATGATGAGCACCATCCCAAGGCGCAACTTGGGGTGGTGGTTAGCTGATAGTTACGGCCTTCGGGCTATAACATTGATGAGGCTATGCACCAAAAAGCAAGAACGCTGCCAGGTGGATGACTAGGCTTCAGCGCTGATGAAGGACGTGGCAAGCTGCGATAAGCTCCGGCGAGCTGCATGCAAGCATTGAACCGGAGATCTCTCAATGGGATTCCCATCAGGCCGATAGGCAGGGAACGTGGGGAATTGAAACGTCTGAGTACCCACAGGAGAAGAAACCAATTGGGATGCGGTGAGTAAGGGCGACTGAAAACCGCGCAGGGCAAACTGAATCCTTTGGTGAAAGCCAGGGGAGATGTGGTGTTTTGGCTCATCATAACGTCCGTGCTTTCTGACACGAAGTTCCCTGGAACGGGATGCTACAGAGGGTGATAGCCCCGTAGTGGAAGGAAAGCGTGGATGGGATGCGGCCAGAGTAGGGCTCCTCGGATATGGGGCCTGAATTTGGGGGGCATCAACCTCCAACCCTAAATACGACTGAAGACCGATAGCGTACGAGTACCGTGAGGGAACGTTGAAAAGAACCCCCGCAAGGGAGTGAAAAGAGCCTGAAACCTGGTAGCTATAGTTTGATACGGCCTTTAGGGGTTGTATCGTGCGTTTCGAATAACGTGCCAGGGAGTTTACTTCTGTGGCGAGGATAACTGCCTTAAGGCAGGCATCCGCAGGGAAACCGATAAGCCCGCAACCGCAAGGTGAGGGGCAGGGCGTGAAAGCGTCCGGAGTCACAGGGGTCAGACCCGAAGCCAGACGATCTAGTCCGGGGCATGGTGAAGCGCGGGTAAAACCGCGTGGAGGCCAGAAGCAGTGCTACGTGCAAGTGCATGCGTGACCTTGGATTAGGGGTAAAAAGCCAATCGAGTCTGGTGATAGCTGGTTCCTGCCGAAATTGGCCTAAGTCAAGCCTCAGCTGAGGAGGGTGCGGTGGTAGAGATACGGATTGGGGATTTAGGGCTTTAACCGGCTCGGTCCTTTGTCCAACTCCGAATGCCGCACCTCTGTAGACGCTGGGAGACGGGGGCCCGGGGTAAACTTGGGTCCCGAGAGGGGAACAACCCAGAGCACAGTTAAGGTCCCAAAATAGTGGCTAAGTGTGAAAGGCATAAGGGTGTCTATGGTCGAAGACAGCGAGGAGGTTAGCTTAGAAGCAGCTACCCTTGAAAAAGTGCGTAACAGCTTACTCGTCAAGATCATAGGCCCCGTAAATGGACGGGGCAAAGCCACTTACCGATACTGTGCCATCGCCACAAGCGATGGGTAGGCAGGCGTCCTGCAAGGGCAGAAGCGTGTCTGTGAAGATACGTGGACCTTGTTGGAATGAGAATCCTGGTGGTAGTAGGATCGGAGCAAGGTGAGATTCCTTGTCGCCGAAAGGGCAAGGGTTCCTTGGCAATGTCGATCAGCCAAGGGTTAGTCGGCCCTAACCGACCTCCTAACTGGAGGGTGTGAGGAAAGGGAGACTGGTTAATATTCCAGTACTGTGAGAGTATGCGTGGTGACACAAGCTGCGTCGCAGACGCTTTGGGCTAGGCGGACAGAACTTGTCTGTTCTGCTAACACGTGCAGGCCTGGGGAGTAACGTAATGTTGAGAACCAGGGCAACGCGTGGAATGGCACCCCTGAGGGTGTTTCGCTGATGTCGGGAGCCCGTGAAAACGTGACGTGGAAAAATCTCTTACAACCGTACCAAGAACCAGCACTGGTGCCCCTGGGTGGGAAGCTCAAGGTGTGAAGGCATAATCCAGTTGAGGGAATTCGGCAAACTAGCCCCGTGTCTTAGGTCGAAGGGGTCCCTGAGTTGGTACCGGAATAGGTGCCTTCTCAGGGCGCAGTGACTAGGATGGTCCGACTGTTTAACAAAAACGCAGCGAACTGCAAGCCCGTAAGGGTGTGTACAGTTCGTGACGTCTGCCCAGTGTCAGTACCTAAAACCCGGGTCCAACCGGGCTAAGGGCTGGTAAACGGCGGGAGTAACTATAACTCTCTTAAGGTGAAGCGTTGCCTTAGTAAAATTCGGCTATATGCTGGAACATCCGTGTATCCCGCATTACCACTGGACAACCATCCATAACGATTATTACAGGGGTTGTTGTCAGGGTGACAAAATGACGGGTGCGGACAATCAGCAGGAAAGGCTAGATGCCCGATGGATTGCAGGATTCGTGGACGGCGAAGGATGCTTCCACGTTGCGATCAACAAGCTCGACAAGATGACGAGAGGTTACCAGGTATTGCCGGAACTTCGCATTGTCCAGAACAAGCGCGATATGCGGTTATTGCACCGCATTCAGCAGGTTCTGGGTGGCGTGGTCCGGCATAACCATGATGACATCTACGAAGTCAGAGTACGAAGACTTGAGGAATTGCAGCGGGTCGTGGATTTTTTCCGCAGGTATCCATTACAGTCCCAGAAGCGACATGATTTTTCATGCTTCGCTGAGATTGTCGGAATGATGGCGCGACGCCAGCATTTGACGGTCGAGGGATTGGAAAAGATTCGCAATATACGAGATCGTATGAACAGGGCGTCTGGAATCCTCAGAGACTGCACGCCGAACCTCCGCAAGGGGGATGATACAGTCCGAACCGTCAGGCGACTGGCGGAGGCATGATGAAAGTCATGTCCGCCACAGTGATGTGGTCAGTAACCCGCAAGGGTGAAGTAACAGTTTGAACGAAATGCCTTGCCGTTTGAATGACGGCCTGCATGAATGGCGTAACGAGATCGTCGCTGTCCCCAACTGGAAGCCTCCGAACACTACATTTGTGGTGCAAAGTCCACAGACCGCTAGTGGGAAGTGAAGACCCCGTGAAACTTTACTGTATCCTGTAGCTGCGTGACGAGTGTTGCTGTGTAGCGTAGATGGGAGTCGCCGAAGCTTGATCGTCAGGTCAGGTGGAGACAACGATGAAACACCATCCTGCTTCGCTTGCCATGCTTTACTCGCATGCGAGGACACCTATAGGTGGACAGTTTGGCTGGGGTGGCACCCTGCTGAAAAGGTATCAGCAGGGCCCAAAGGTCGGCTCAGGCAGGTCAGAAATCTGCCGTTGAGTGCAAGGGCATAAGCCGGCCTGACTGGAACTGTAACATGATCAGGTCCAGGCGCGAGAGCGTGGCCTAGCGAACTCCCGCACCTCCTTGATGGGGGTCGGGAATGACCGAAAAGTTACTCCGGGGATAACAGAGTTGTCGCGCCCGAGAGCTCACATCGACGGCGCGGTTTGCTACATCGATGTCGGCTCATCCTATCCTGGCCGTGCAGAAGCGGCCAAGGGTGTGGGTGTTCACCAATTAAAAGGGTTCGTGAGCTGGGTTCAGAACGCTGTGAGGCAGTTTGTTTAATATCTACTAGCGGTGTTGGGCGTCTGAGAGGAAGGATCTTCTAGTACGAGAGGAACGAAGGTTCGCGGCCTCTGGTTTACCGGTTAGCTGACAAGCTATGCCGGGCAGCTACGCCGTAGCTGATAAGGGCTGAAAGCATCTAAGCCCGAAGCAGCCCCCGAAAAGAGACGCTCTGGGATACGGACAACAACATCCGGTTGATGGAGCCGGTGTGTACGCACGAAGCTTCGGCGACGTGTTCAGCACGCGGCAACCAATAATCCTTCGCTTTTGGTGCATAGCCTCTTCTTTTTTTTCATTGTCTGATCAATGCATAGCGTCAGCTGTGCTGGTCGGGTGATGGTGCATGGTCATGATGAAGCATAGCGTCAGCTGTGCTGCTGGTGGCGATGTCGCATAGACAAGGACATAGGCGCAGCTATGGTCTGCCGCGCTGTCCAGTTGTTTGATGGCGTAGCGGGAGCGCTGTCGCAAGGCACCTTGCGAGTCACACTACTCCACTGGCACAACCTTTTTCAATCCTGCATATATTCCCTCCCGTATGTCACTCTTGCTTAGCATGCTTGGAGAGATGTTTGGTTCCGAAGGATACAATCCTGCCATTGTCATGGATTTCGCCAACTGCGTCTTCACGGACAAGTGGAAGACGCTTGCTCCTGAGCGGGCTGGCGAGATCCTTGATGCTATCGTGCATGAGGAACTCAGGACCGCGAGGACTGATATCGAGGCGAGGATGGCGCAAGGAGAGTCTCCCATTGTCTATACGCCTGCCTGGACCACGCAAGTGGGGACAGGCGCTGGTTACATGCAGGATAATGAGATGGCGTTGATGACGCAATTATTGACCGGCGAAGCCCCGCTGGGTCCGGCCGGCGCGATCCTCTGTACGGATGAATTCATGCTTTCTGGCTGCCAGTTCGCTTATGAAAATGTCCTGGCCCGGGCGAATCCGGGTTATCAGGTGCTTAACGGGCATAACGCATTGGACGGCATAGGGTTCGAGAAGGGGGCTTAAGACTCCAGTCTACGCTGTCTCATTTATTGTCAGGTGGTTCAGTGTACCCTGCCGAATCGATGCACTTTTTACTTATAGACACGTATGCACCGTTATCCCATCAGCCGGTGTGCATTCCACCAGTCGCGCAGTATCCCGGTATTCTGGGAACTCACGCTTGAAGTGCCCTATGCATTCCCCGAGCTCTCCGATCACTTGGTCATAGCACTCGGTCACAGGCACGAACGCGGCGACACCGCCGCCGATGCCTGCGCCGACCTGACGAGCCCCTACCACGCCGTGGACAGTCAGCGCCGTTCCTGTCAAGGACTGCAGCTCGGATGATCCGACGTGGAACTGTTGGTCCAGCGAGTAGCCCGCTGCGGTGATGAGCTGGCCGCCCAGGTCACCCTGCTCCCACAGGCGCGTTCCTTCATTGATCCTTTCTATGGCTCCATAGACGTGCATGGCGACAGCGCGCTCCTCGGGTGTCAGCTGTGATGCCCAGCGCAGGAACTCGCTGGCAGGGACTTGGCTGAGTCCTCTGCCATCCACGTACTCTCTACCAGTGAGGTCGCAGAGGTTCTGCGCGGCTGCATAGCACAATCGCACCCTTTCATTGTAGAACCTGTTCTCTGTCAGGTCGCGCTGCTTGCCGGAGTACAGGAAGAATATCTTGAATTCTGGCATTCCTGCTCCTGGCTCGACGATCCTGAAGAAATCAGGGTTGCCATCAGCGTACGCCTCGCAGTCCATGTACACAAGCTTGCCGGCTTCGCCGAGCGTGATGATGCCCTGGTCGAGGATGCCGTTCTGCAGCCCGAGAAAGCCGTTCTCGATGGCCTTGTCCAGCTCGATGAGCTGCGCTTGCGAGACCTGTCCAGCCAGGCCATTGCATTGCAGCAGGCCCGTCAGATAGTTGAGTCCTATCGATGCTGATGAGCTGAGCCCGGCAGACGTGAAGATCTCGCTGCCGACCAGTATAGTGGCTCCGCGCTCCAGGGGCGGGAGGTGGTGGTCCTGCTGCAGCGCGTGCACAGCGCCGACGGCGTAGCGCGCCCAATGACCGTTGAGTTCTGCCGCTGTTGGGATGCTATCAAGGTCGAACTCCAACGACCCGGCATATTCTGGGTCAAGGCTCTCGACCAGGACCGTATGTCTCTTGGATCCACCATTGGGCGCGAAGGCACCGTAGACGAATCCAGGCGCCGCGACAGAAAGGCCATTGACCGGCCCGAGCTGATGGTCCGTATGGTCATCGTGCACGGGCAGGCGGCCGGATGTCTGGCAGACCACTATGTCCTGTAGGCGCGCCCCTGTCTTGCCTACAAGGGCTTGGATGACTTGTTCTTGAGTGGCCATGGTTGTCTCCTCCTTGTATTGGTTGCATATCTGACATCATGCTTCAGGTGCAGAGGATTCTCCTGAGTTTCAAAAACATTGTGCCTACAGGGAATTTTTCGTCTGGTTCTCTTTCACCATGAGCGTGCATCCCTCAGTGAGGTCGGCCCATCCAAAACCTATTTAAACCCCTGTCTTTAGAGACTATCTGGGTCGTATGCATAAGCAGGCGCAGCTGGCCGCAACTCTGGTTGTGGGAGTCGTCATCATCCTTGCGGTAGCGATGGCCTCCAACAGGCCTACTGCGCAACAGGTCATTCCGCAGGGTGATGACTCGGTGGCTACGTTGGTGCAATCCTGCTTGCAGCAATCGTTGGAGCAGGCAGTCATTGATTACGGCGCTGAGCCGCGCTGGTGCTACAAGGACGGTGTCCTGGCTCATTTTGATGATGCCTACACCCGCGTGTCTGACCTTGTGCGCTCCAACCTGCAATCCTGCATCGATCTCACCAACAGGCAGAATGTCGAGGCAGGGGCGCCGTCTGTACGTCTGGCATTCGGAACAGATGGCATCACTGCGGGACTTTCCTTCTCTCCTCCGCTGTCAGTGACCACCAATACTGGCAAGCAGCGCTTCACGGACTTCACTGCTGATCGCGGTGTGCGCCTGCGTCTGATAGTAACAGCGGCGGAGCGGCTGGCCGACGACGTTGACTCAGTAACGCTCTTTGAGCGCACGCGCCAGATGCTTGAGGCCGATGACATCACTGCCCGTTTCACCACGCTGGGCGATGAGCACACCCTGACCGTGACTGACGAGCATACAGGTGACGCGTTCACCTGCAAGATACTGCTGCCTCCGGGGCAGTCCACCCTGAATGGCCTGCTGCCGGTCTTTGACTCTGGCACGTGTGTCCAGGCATATGCTGGCCTGCCATCATCCTGCATCGTCCACGCATTAGACCCGGACAGCGCGTATGTGGATGTTGTGTCATTGTCTCCTGATGTGCAGGTCGAACAGCAGGGGCCGTATGCGGCCAAGCTGAGCTTCACTGCGGCATCGGCGCTGAGCGAGCTTGACATCCCGCTGCGGTTGCGTGATTCAGAGAATAATTTCAAGGACGTCACACTGACGGTGCAGGTGGTGCCGCTTGTCTGATGTCTTGTCTAATAGCAGGATGCAGTGCAGGGCACAAGTGCTCCTGCTGATGATGCTCATGGTGCTGGCCGTGGTTCCTTCATCTGTCCAGGCAGAGCCCGAGCTGCGAGGCAAGATAGCCAAGCTCATCATGGCAGAGCCGGGAGCACAGACGCTGAATCATCATATCGGCGCTGTCATCTTCATGGGTGCTGATACCAAGGAGAAGGACAGTACGCAGATCAAGGCACTAATCAAGCCGTATGCTGATGACGGCATGATAGTTGCTTCTGATATGGAAAGCGCGACAGTCAATCGGTTGCAGTCCATTTGTGCGCTCAAGGCAGCATCAGACATGGCTAGTGATACAGAACTGCGGGCATACATGAAGGAAAAGGGCGAGTGCTTCAGATCAGTCGGCATCAATCTTGACCTCGCGCCGGTGTTGGACATCTCAGGAACTGGCAATGAGGTGAATGCCCGCAGCTTCGGGACCGACGCCCAAACGGTGAGTGCGGCTGGAGCATTGTATATCCTTGGTCTGCGGGATGCTGGTGTCGGCGCGACGGCGAAGCACTTTCCTGGATTGTACGGTCTGAGTTCAACAAGAACGGACACGACCTTGGTGAGCATCCAAAAGACTGAGAGCAAACTTGATGGACGAGAGCTTATCCCCTTCACCAAGGCCAAAGAAGCAGGTGTCTACGCAGTCATGATGTCAAGCGCGTTGTTCCCATTGCTTGATCAGACTGATGAGCAGAAGAAGATGCCCGCAGGCATCAATCCGACCCTGGTGGCAAAGGCCCGGCACATCTTCGGCACCGATACAGTCATCATGACCGATGCGCTCAACACCGCGACATTCAAAGCTTACTACAAGGATGATGATGATTATATCGTCAAAGCGGCGGTCGATGCCTTACGCGCCGGCAACGACATGGTGCTGGTCATGGATCCTGCGAAGATAGACGCGGTCATCACGGCGGTCGAAGCTGATGTGACGAACACACAGGATGACACGCTCACCCAAGCAGATATCGACGCTAAATACGCCCGCGTCAAGACCCTGACCGAAAAGCTCACCAAGGGAACGACGACTGGAGCGACAGGCTCAACGTCGGACACCACCACAGGCACCAAGACCGTCCAGTCCCAGCCGACCGTCATCGTCCT
>MNWW01000056.1:14353-18129 GCA_001871415.1 Candidatus Woesearchaeota archaeon CG1_02_57_44
CGTCCTTGACCCGGGGCATGGCACAAAGGGTGTCAGGACCTGCGCTGGCGACCCGGGTGATAAAGGTGCCAATACAGAGGAGAAGCTGAACCTGATCCTGTCGAACAAGGTCAAGGCAGTGCTTGAGGCAAAGGGCTACCGTGTGCTGCTCACCCATGAGAAAAGCGACTGCTCAGAGAAGCTGGCGACCAAAGGCACGGACGGGAAAGGGGAAACGCAGCCCGAGAAGGACTATCGTATCTCCGACCGATGGGCGCGCGCAGACGTCGCCAACAACAATGGCGCTGCATTGCTGGTGGCCCTCCATAATGATTACAAAGAGGGCGGTAGTGCCGTGTACTATCCTGATCATCATCTGCAGGAGACCAAGAGCAAGCAGGCCGCCAAGAGCATCTGGGCAAAGCTGAGTGCGGCTATTCCAGAGAACATCAAGCACAGCGGGGTCCTGACAGAGGATACTGCGCTGAAAAGTCATGCTAACCTGCAGGGCACACCGCCCGACGACGGCAAGTCCTTCAAGTTTGACTGGTCCGCGCACAGCACCGTGCCGGTGGTCACGGTGGAGGTCGTGCCACTATCAGCTGCAGGCATCACTTTTATCAGGACTGTCCCTAATCAGCAGAAGGTCGCGCAGGCCATTGCCGACGGCATCATGGCGTTCGCGCCTGCGACAACAACCACGACAGGTTCCTCCACCGGCACAGCAGACCAGCCCCATGGTTCCTTCTCTGACATCCCTGAGAAGCACTGGGCCGACCCACTGGTCAAGAAGGTTACTGCCGCTGGCCTGATGACCGCAACAGACGGCAAGTTCAACGGCGCTGCCGCAAGCACGCGCAAGGACGTGCTGATTGCGCTGGGCAAGGCGCTGCAGGACAAGATATTCTCGGTGAAACAAAATAAGGATGCCATAACAAATGAATGTTCTGATGGCGCGCAGGTGTATGGCGAGCAATTGACAGGCAATGACTGCGTCGCGGCTTCTGCTCTGGCCAGCGTCACAAAACCAACAGTCCCAGAGCTGGCTGTCGAACCAACGCGCCTTGATGTGGCCGGGCTTCTGGGCGCTGCCGCGACTGCGCTATCACTGCCAAAGCCGCAGGCCCTGAGCGCGCTGGACATTGACCCCAAGACTATCTGGTCTGACGCTGACGACGCGAGCGCTCCTGTCATCAAGGCAGCGGCTGAGTACGGGCTGTTCACCGGATACCCTAAGGTGGATGGCAAGTGCTCCTGGAAGCCGTCAGACAAGCTGGTGCGCTATGAGCTGGCGATTGTCGCAGATCGTGTCATGGGCCTTGCCCGAGGCAGCGCAGCGGGCATCAGTCCTGGATATTTCGCTGATTGCAGGAGCGCGGCAGAGGCGACGGCAAAGCAAGCGCAATGGGGCGAGGAGCATCCTTTGCCTGATGGTGGTCTCAAGCGCGATAAGCTGGAGGTGCGAGGCATAGGCACGATGCAGGAGGCGGGAAGTGACCTGCGCATCAACCTCGAGCCCAAGCCAGGTGCGATCACGGTGATGGGGACGCAGATAACGTCTGAGGAGCCATCGACCATTGAATTCATTGATGGCATATTCACAGTCTCATTGAAGAAAGGTGGCTTCTCAGCCGATTATCAGGTAGAGCAGGCGACTATCACCTTCGGCAAGACAGCAATTGATCCTAAGGTCATCACGCTGGCGCAGGGAGGGTCCATGGCATTTGCGCCCGCGAGCCAAGGACAAGACCGCCCCGATGAGCAATACCGCGTTGACGGGCCCTTGTCTGTATTGCTGCTCGCTCCGGGCGCATCATTCCCTAAAACAGCAGAGCAGGACATCGCTATCATCCCGGCGCATGGCGATAAGCCCATGCAGCTGCGCATCTACAAGGGCAAAGGCAAGGTCACTATCGGCAGTGTGGAAGTGACATTTGAGGCCGGTGCCATCACCAACCAGGCAGACCTGAATAATAAGCAATCATCCATCGCGGCTACGGTGACTGACGTGCGGGGGACGAATGTCATATTCGCGCCAAAGTCTGACGCGGTGGTGACCGAGGGAACGGGCGCTCACACAAGTAACGCAGCATCACCTCCAACAACAGTCACTCCCGGGTCATCAACGAAGATGACCATTGCCATGTCGCCGCAGGTATTGACGTTAAGTGATGTGGCTCAGATTCAACCTAAGAACGTGCCAAAGATCATCTCCGGCCTGCTGCGCTTCATGCTCCTGAATAACAACGGGTTCGACATAGTCGCTCAAAATAATCCAGGTGCCACTGTCAAACTGGATGTGACCGCAGCGGTCAATGGCGTTTCAACAGATGTGGTAGAATATGGGCCTGAGCTTCAGGCTCTTGGCAATGCCCTGACGAAAGAACTGGATGCGGAGGGTATATTGCCTGGGACTACTGCAACAAAGACAACCACGCCAAAGTCCCTACGCCTTAAGCTCAAGGATCCGAAATCTGACTCTATCGGTGTGGTGACCGACGCGTTGTACCGTGGCCTGGTCGCGCGCCTGAAAGACGTGCAGGGCACAGACGCTCCCACGTCGCTTGTTACCGGGGAAGCGACAGAAAATATCGTGATTGAGCTGTATTTCAAGGCCAATGACCGCGATTCTGAAAAATTAGCCAGCTACCTCGCAAAGCTCTTTGATCCTCAGACCGGGCCGTATAGGGGCATCAAGAACACACAGGTGCGCCTCACGCAGGATCCCGATGCGTTCAAGATGCGCATAAAGACCGATGGCAATGCAAACGCAAACAAGCTCAAGCAGCTCATAGAGAAACATACTGATTCCATTGCAACAGTGACCGTGGTATCAGACACTACCAATGGCAATTATGTCACCATCGCAGGGCTCACGTACAATGACAAGACCACAACGCAGCTCTTCAAGGCCATGCTGCAGTATCTGAACATCCTGGATCCAAGCCTGATGGTAGAATCCCCCTCTGCTGCTACGCCTTGATCTGGTCAACTGCGATAGGTTGACTTCTCGCCCATGACCTCCTTTTCTGCACCCCTGAATCTCGCCGAAACCTTTATAAGCTGCATTGTCCAATATCAGCCCGGGCAAGGTCAATGATGAAAGCGCAAGCTACGGCGTTCATAGTGCTCGGCATAGTGGTTCTCATCGCTGTTGGCTCTGTCCTCCTGCTGCGTCCTGCGCAGCAGAGCGCTGTGCAGACAGGCATCGGGCAGGCAGTCTTCACCTTTACGCAGCAGTGCCTGCAGCAGAGCGTTGATGAGGCAGTCTCCCAGCTTGGCTCTGGCGCGCTGGTCTGCTATCAGGACCGAAGCTTCATCACGGTCAGTGAGGTGCAGGAGTTCCTGCAGCAGGTGGCGAAGCGTAACCTTGAGCAGTGCCTTGACTATGGCGCGTTTGCTTCGCAGGGCATGCGGGTGGATGAGGGTGTGTATGATTTCTCCCTGCGGGTGCGCGATACAGGGCTGGAGGCGGGCATGGCCTTTGACGAGCCGCTCATCGTCTCTGACAGCAGGCGCGAGGAGCGCTTTGACGCGTTCTCGTACGATTCACCCCGGCCGGTCCGGGCATTGGTGCAGACTGCTGCCAGCGGCGCTGACTATCTGGACGAGGCATCCTGGTTCGCGTGGCTGCAGGAGCGCGCGGCAGAGGATGGCATTGACCTGTCAGTTGAGAGCGCTGACGCCATGCACGTGCTCAGCGTGGTGCACGGTGATACGATGCTCAGATGCGGCATGTACCTGCCAGCAGGACACAGCACCATCAACGGCATGCTGCCCATCGCGGTGCAGGTGCC
>MNWW01000014.1 GCA_001871415.1 Candidatus Woesearchaeota archaeon CG1_02_57_44
GCGTGGTTCGTCTCGCTCACCAGCAACCCTGTCATCAACCCCAGCAGCATGGTCATGGCCTCGCCATCACAGCGCGAGTCCATCATCCTGACCGTGTTCGTGTTCATCGTCAGCTATTCCTTGTTCCTGCTCATCTTCTACGCCTTTGTGCTCAAGCGCAGGTATTTCTCCGCAGCGCCTGTGGCGGTCGGAGCTGACGCTGGTTTTGTGCCCATGAGCAAGGCAGCTGTCAAAGCAGTGCGCAAGACTCCGGCGAAGAAGTCAAAGCCGCGCAAGAAGTGAGCGTCGAGGCGCTATTGTCATGAAGCTTGTCCTAGCGTACATACCGTGCCCTTCTGCTTCGGAAGCCGAGCGCATCGGCAAGCAGCTTGTCGAGCAGCGGCTTTGCGCATGCGCGAATTGGTCTTCTATGCGATCCTGCTATCGGTGGGAGGGCGCGGTGAAGACGGAGAACGAGTGGCTCTTGCTGGCGAAGACGTCGCCTGATAAGAAGGATGCGCTACGGGCAGCGGTGGAGAAGACGCATCCGTATGCTGTTCCTTGTGTGCTGTTCTTGGACGGGGACGTGAATGAGGTGTATGGGGAATGGGTGCAGGGAGAGGTTATGGGCGGCGCAGTGTGGTCGACGCGGAGTGAAGCGAAACGAAGAAGTTGACCTGCTTTTCTGTCATTATCCACCATCCCATTCTTTATAGAATTCATCAAGAAACTGTTCCATAAATTCATGCCTGTTCTCAGCCATCGATCTTCCTGTATCTGTATTCATCCTGTCTTTAAGCAGAAGAAGCTTCTCATAAAAATGATTGAGTGTCGGAGCGTCACTGTTCTTGTATTCTTCTTTAGTCATGTTATGGTTCGGTTTGATCTGAGGATTGTATATCACTCTGCCTTTATGGCCTCCATAATTGAATGCCCTTGCGATGCCTATTGCTCCCATCGCATCTAATCTATCCGCGTCTTGGACGACGTCAAACTCAGGAGATCGGAATCCTTGCGTGTGCTTTCCACCTTTGAACGAAATATTTACGATAACATTTTCAATGTGTACTATCACATCTTCTTCGACCTGCAAGGTGCTCAAGAACTCTCTTGCTCTACGAGGTCCTATCTCTTCATCACCATCATGAAACTTGGGATCTGCCACGTCATGAAGCAATGCTCCAAGCTCAACAACAAAAGTATCGACACCTTCGGTCTGAGCAATGTGTCTCGATAATTTCCAAACACGACGCGCGTGCCACCAATCATGGCCTCCTTCAGCATCGGACAAGACCTCTTTTACGAACTCTATGGTCTTTTGAATTGTGGTTTCTTGATCCATATTATTAACGTTTCAATAGACTCATATAAAGTTAGCGATGCGCAAAGGAATGTGCCCCCAAAGGTCTGCACTACATGCGATAGTGGTGCGCTTAGTAATCAGCGATCAGTATCATATCGGGATGGGTCTTGTCGCTTCGGGCAGGACGCTGCGGCTCGTGGTGGAACCTGTCCCGTTGTCTGCCCGCCTCACGCGATGACCAGCGCCGGCTTGCCGGGCATGGCCTGCCTGCGCTTGTCGTGCCCTGATTGGGATTCAACCTCGATGAGGATGTCGCACTTGAACTCGGCACCGATGTTGGCGAGCTCGAGGAACTTCTTCTCGTCCTCCGTAGCCAGCAGCACCGCTGGCATCTTCTGCGGAGACGCCACGAGCTTTGGCAAGAGCTTGGCGACATCCTGACCGTGCTTCTTGAGGTCAGCATCTGTCATCGCGGCCTTCATGATGGCGCCGACATCGCGCGTGGATGTGAGCTGCTGCTGGATGAATCTGCAGAGCGTGCGTTTCCAATCGTCCGCGAGTATCAAGGTGATGGTCTTTGGCTTGACTTTCAGCAAGCCCAGGAGGTTGAGGATGTCTTTTCGCGCCTCATCGACCAAGGTCTCGCCTGCCTCGGCCGCATGGTCTATCTTCGACTCGTCCGCGACGGGCCAGGGCGAGAGCGAACAGAAGGTGGAGGCGTCGGTCGCATCAGCAGAGCTATTTCCCAACAGCTCACACATCTCCTCGGCCATGTGCGGCGCGATAGGCGAGAGCAAGCGCGCAAGATCGCTCAAGCAGCCATTCCAGACCGACGATGACACTTGTCCTGCCACCTTGTGCAAGGCATTGCCAAATTCCATCATCGCACCTATGGCCAGCGAAAACTCGAAGGCGTCCATGTGCGCGGTCACTCTCGCGATGGTGCGATGCAGCTTGGATCGTATCTGACGGTCTGTCTCTGGTGAAGCAGGTGACGGTGCGGTATCTGCATTAGACTGATCAACCTGTTCGAGCAGCCGATACACCTTGGTCAGGAACCGGTTGACCGCGTCGACGCCGGTGTCCGACCATTCCAGCTCTTTTTCCGGCAGCGCGGCGAAGAGGATGAATGCTCTTGCGGTATCGGCGCCGTACTTGTCCACGATGGTGTTGGGGTCGACGACATTGCCCTTGCTCTTGCTCATGGCGTCGCCGTCCTTGAGTACCATGCCCTGGCAGAGCAGGCGATGGAACGGCTCGTCGATGTCGATGAGGCCCAGGTCGCGCAGCGCCTTGGTGAAGAATCGCGCGTAGAGCAGGTGCATGACCGCGTGCTCGATGCCGCCGATGTACTGGCTGACCGGCATCCATTGTGACGCTTCCTTCCCGAACGGCAGCTCCTTGTTCTTCGGGTCGCAGTAGCGCAGGAAATACCAGGAAGAATCCACGAACGTGTCCATGGTGTCGGTCTCACGGCGCGCAGGCTTGCCGCATGCGGGGCAGTCGGCCTTAGTGAACGAGGCGCTGCTCTCCAGAGGATTTCCTTCTCCGGTGAACTGCACGTCCTCGGGCAGGCGTACCGGAAGGTCCTTTTCCGGGACAGGCACGGTGCCGCAGGCCTCGCAGTGGATGATGGGAATAGGTGTTCCCCAGTAGCGCTGGCGGCTGATGAGCCAGTCACGCAGCTTGAACTGCACCACGGCCTCTCCTTTGCCCTGCTCCTTGAGCCACTCGTTTATCTTCGGGATGGCGTCGCGATTGCCCTCGCCGTCAAAGGGTCCTGAGTCTACAAGTTTTCCGTCGTCGACAAAGGCATGATGCATGGTCCCGGACTTCAGCATGGTGCCTTCATCTGGCTGGATGACGATCTTCTTTGGGATATTGAACTTGGTCGCGAACTCGAAGTCGCGCTGGTCATGCGTGGGCACGGCCATGATGAAGCCGGTGCCGTATTCCATGAGCACGAAGTTGGCGATGTAGATGGGCACCACGTCACCATTGACTGGATTGACGGCGTGCTTGCCGATGAAGAGGCCTTCCTTCTCCTTGTCCTCGGCCAGTCTTGTGAACCTGTCCTTGACCGCCTGCGTCACGAACTCGCGCACAGGCTTCTCATACGCTGTCCCTTTGACCAGTTCCATGACCTTGGGATGCTCTGGCGCGAAGACCATGAACATGACTCCCCACAGGGTATCGGGTCGGGTAGTGAAGACTGGTATGGTCTCGCCGGTCTCTTTGATAGTGAAATCCACACGGGTTCCTTCGCTCCTGCCTATCCAGTTGCGCTGCATGGCCTTGACGCGCTCTGGCCACGCCAGGGTGTCTATGTCCTTGAGCAGCTCTTCAGCGTAGGCGGTTATCCTAAAGAACCACTGCGGCATGTCCTTCTGGGTGACGTCGCTCGCGCACCGCCAGCACTTGCCGTCATGCACCTGCTCATTCGCCAGCACCGTGTTGCAGGACGGACACCAGTTAGCCAGCGCCGCCTTGCGATAGGCGAGACCTTTCTCATAGAGCTTGGTGAATATCCACTGGTTCCATCTGTAGTAATCAGGGTCATGGCTGTAGATCATGCGGTCCCAGTCATAGCTGAGCCCGAGTGCCTTCTGCTGGCCCATCATGGTCCTGATGTTGTTGTCGGTCCAGTCCTTCGGGCTGACCTTGTGCTTGATGGCGGCGTTCTCGGCGGGAAGTCCGAAGGAGTCATAGCCCATGGGATACAGGACCGCTTTGCCTTTCATGCGCTGATAGCGCGCGAAGGCATCGCCGATGGCATAGTTGCGGCAGTGGCCCATGTGCAGGCCTGAGCCGCTCGGATAGGGGTACATCTCAAGGCAGTAGAAGGTGTCTTTGCCCTCTGCTGGCCGGGCCTTGAAGGCCTTGGCGCTCTCCCAGCGCTCCTGCCATTTTCCGTCGATATGCTTGAAGTTCATGGTCCTCCTGCCTCGGTCATCGGCCTGCCTGTCTGCTGCGTTCCCGGCAAGGTGGGGAGGTTATAAATAGGTTTTGCTAGGGCGGCGGTTTTTTTTTGATGGAGTCGGCCTGATATCTTGAGGGGGTCTGCTGAAGTGAAGCATCTTAGTCGCTATCGGCTCTACCGAAAACCTTCCCTATTTTGCATGCCAGTCCATAAGAAGCAGGACCTGCTGTTATCAGTCATGGCGCGTTTTGAGCCCATCGCCCGTGAGATCCAGACACAGTATGAGCTTCAGCTCCGCATGGATGAGATGCAGGACACGAAGACAGGCATCACGCTTGGTTTCATCTTTCTGGTGATAGTGCAGAGTCTCGGACAAAGGCCGTTGTCTCTCTTGCAGCGGATTGGTGTCCTTGCCATGTTCGTGGCTGTTGTGTTCGGCTATGCCGCGAACTTCAAGTCACATTATTTTCGTGGAGCGATCATCCACTCATTGCTTGACGACTATGGGCGTGAACCGTCTGCCGATTACCATAAGCTCATCGCCCATTCGCGATACATGGCTTTGCGTCGCAACCTATCCATATCCCTCTATAAGGCAAAATATATTAAGCGCATGTTCTCTTGTTTTCTTGCAGGTGTGATATTACTATTATCCAGTGCCCTGTGGGGTAGTGTATGATGGCAAAGAAACGCAAGACACGGGAGATTCCTGCTTGGGAAAAGGAATCGCTTCCCCTAGCAAGGTTCGGTGAGCCAGAGCCGGAGTGAAACGCCAGATTTTTCTATACTGTATCCAGGTAGGTGCTGGTACGTCCACAAAGATGTGTTGTCCATCTAAACTTTTATATACCGCCCGGTCGCCCTTTGCCTGATGAAACTCTCCATCATCGTCCCTGCCTATAACGAGGCCGCGACCATCCTGGATGTCGTCGCGGCGGTCAAGAGGGCGAATACACTAGGACTTGATACGCAGATCATTGTCGTGGATGACGGCAGCGATGACGGCACCAAGCAGCTGCTGCTGGGAGCGCAGGGCATCACGGTCGTGACGCATCCGAAGAACAAGGGCAAGGGCGCTGCTGTGGCAAGCGGTCTTGCCAAGGCGACGGGTGATGTCATCATCATCCAGGATGCTGACCTGGAGTATTCTCCGAAAGAATATCCTAAATTGTTGAAACCTCTGATCTCAGGGCAGGCCACGGTGGTCTATGGCTCGCGGTTCATGACCCGGCACAACCCCCGCTACTTCTGGCTGTATGTGGGCAATAAGGGACTGTCACTTCTGACATCCTTGCTGTTCTTCCGCAAAGTCACGGACATGGAGACGGGCTACAAGGTCTTTCGCAAGGACGCCATGCGCAGCATCACTTTGCATGCGCGTGGCTTTGATCTGGAGCCCGAGCTGACTGCCAAGTTCCTGAAACGCGGCATCAGGATCCATGAGGTGCCTATCTCCTATGAATGCAGGACGTTCTCTGCTGGTAAGAAGATCAGCTGGAAGGACGGTGTGAAGGCTGCTCTTGTGCTGCTGAAGTATCGATTTGTGGATTGAACTGTCCGCGGACTGAAAAAAGCAAAAAAAGCGGCAGGCGCAGCGACAGTCGGCAACAAAAGCGCCATTGAGGCGACCCTGCTACCTTCTCAGTTCCGCTACCCTCCAAGCGTCCCAGGCGTGACTTAGAGCTGCTCTGTTCCCAGCCTGACTCGGTTCATCGACACCGAAACCCTGAAGGACAGAACGTCAGCGTCAGCAGCAAGACCACAACAGTGTCCTGAAGCCTCAGCCGCCTTCGGCCCTGCCGTAAGTCCGGTTGCAGTGACAGCGCGGGACTGGCGCGCCGGCCTAGCCTGCCAAGTGGCTGGAAGAACATGGGCGTTATAAATGTATTTGCGGATGCTATGGGCTAGCGCTGTTCCCTGACGGATACCATGGTCTTGCACTATCAACGCCGCTCCAGCGGCCTTGGCGCGATGAAGCCAGAATCCAGGGCGAAGACCGTTGCCATGATGTGGCGTTTCGTTATCTGTGCATCCACAACACTGTGTCCCCGGTCCAGTGCTTGCCTCATCGCGACCACACCCGCGATGTACCATACCTTCGCGACACACCCGGCATAGTAATCGGTCAGGCCGAAAGGTGCCATGAGCGCCGCGGTGCAGTAGCGCTTGGTGATGGCGTTGACGTAGCTGGTGAGCCATTGCTTAGCGTCGTTGTCGAGAGGCAGAAAATCTTTTGGCAACTGTGTGGGGGGCATGGATGTCATGTCGATATCGAAGAATTGCGATGTATCAGCGTCGATGCAGCGCAAGGACACCTTGCGGAATGCCTGCAGCTGTCGGAAGTGATAGCCGAGGTAATCTGCCATCTCAGTTGGACCAGTGCCGAGCGCCTTGTCGCTGAGCCATGCTGGATCGAGGTTGATAGCCACTTCCGGGATGTCTGCTTTTTCCGTCGACGAGGGCACTTGTCGGCTATAATCTTCTGCCGCAGCAGCGATGGCGTCCCGAGCGCTTTCTGTCGTGCCAAGGCTCAGGAGGATCGCCGGACATGAGTATGTCGCATCCACCATGAGGATATCCTCTCGCCAGGACAGGACGAACGGGTATTGCCTGCAGGCGAGCGGACGGCGGTCGTAGCCGATGCAGGATGCATCACCGCTGTACCTGCGCTGGATAGTCAAGCTGGGGGATGGCGTCGGGGTCTTGTCTGCGATTTGCAGCAACGGGCAATAACCGGTGTTCTTCTCCGGCATCACTGTTGCGTCATCACCGAGGCGCTGCCGGTCTGTCTTCGTGAGCGGAACTGTTGTTGCATAGCAGGAATGCCCACAGCGCTGGCAGGCATAGGGGCCGTCGTAGGTGCTTATCCAGGGGATGGTCCTGCCATCGCTGGTGAGGGTTCCTTGCATGGTGCTTTGTCCTTTGATGCGCATGCATAGATGGCAATTGGCGGGAATAATAAATGTTGGGATAAAGGCCGGAATTGATGGGGATGGTACGGTCAAACGATAGAGCTGTTGCGTAAACAGGTTTTTGCGTAGCTGGTGCGCATCAGGCCGTGATACTCTCGCGCCTTGGTCGCGTTTAGCAGCAGGGTATGCCATCAGCACCTATCCACTTTTCACCGCCACAACGCTTATATTCCCGCACTAGGTCACCTTGGCCATGGCAGGTGTCATCGGCAAGCTCAAGGAGCTCAGCGATTCTTCGGACAGCATCAAAGACATCCACACGCAGATAGCGGAGCTTCGCACTGATGTCGACGGGCTCAGGGATTCTATCGGCCAGCTGCGCGTCGAGGCCAAGGCGCTTCGCGAGTCGCTGTTCATGGTGGGCGGTGAGATACGCAATGGCGCAGAGGCGCTTCGCGATGATGTCGGCGCGAAGACCACTGAGCTGAGCGACGAATTGATGAAACTCAAGCTGGTCTCCAGCACCCTGCAGGGCAAGGTCTCTGAAAAGGTCGATAGCGAGATTGTGGGGCTGGTCGCGGTGCTCAAGGAGCGCATGGGTCCATACGTGGACGCCGAGGCGCAACTGCGCGCCGTGCTCGAGGCCGTGGGACAGCTCAAGGCAGAGATCAACCGCATGGCAGAGATCGGCAAGGGCCTTCGCAAGGAAGATTTCTCCATGCAACGTACCCATAGCATCATCAAGCAATGCGAGGCCGAGAAGCTGGAACTGCATCGCAAGCTGGACACGCTCGAGAAACTGATAGCGTCGGAAAGAAGAAGACAGCATCGATGATGGGATGACTCAAGGGCATCGATGATGGGATGACTCAAGGGCATCGATGATGGGATGGTTCGGTAGCGTGGCTGAGGAGATGACTCAAGGAGTTCTTGCGCATACGCCCGCTATTCCTGACTGCAGGGTCTTGTCATGTGGGCCGTTGCATCTGAGCCGTTCGTTGCATCCGCTTCAGCATATTCTTTTCACGTTTATGCTATAGCGCGACGCTGGCCAATGCGATGGGTGGTGTTTCTCTTCCAAAGCGCGACCATCCCCATGAGATAGGTGACGTAGGCGGCGAGCTCCAGTGCGCTGGGATTTCCATTATACCCGAACAGTCCCTTAGCGAAGCTGCCGACGAGTCCCTTCTCATGCAGCAACGGGTATGAGCCGTCTTGATTCATTGGTGGATTAATATCATAAAGCGGCACGACGCTGCCCGCCACTTCCTGGAACTCGTGCACGCTGTGCGAGACGAGTCCAGCTGCGAAGAGGATGAGCAGGACGCTGCTTACCTTGAAGACCGCTGATACCTTGATTCGTTGGGCCCCCTTGAAGAACAGGTAACCGATGACGAGCGCCGCCAGGACGCCGATGCTGCTGCCGAGGAATGAGATGCCGCTCTCGTAGCGCGCGGCATTGAGGAACAGGACGGTTTCTGCCCCCTCCCGTAGGATGGCTGTCGCGATGAGCATGGTCAGGCCCCAGGAGGACCAGCCAGGCGCTTTGTGCAATTGGAGGTCGACTTTCTGCTCGATGTCCCGGGTTACCTGGTGCTGGCGCATCATCCAGATGATCATGGTGCTCAGCAGCAGGGCGCCGATAAGCATGGTCGTCCCCTCGAACAGCTGTTCAGCGACGCCTTCGAAACCGCTGGTGAAGGTCTGGAAGAGGGCAGCGGTGATGATGCTTCCCAGGATGCCAAGCCCTATACCCAGATGTACGCTTGGCCTGTAGTGATTATTACCGCTGCGATGCAGGTAACCATAGACAATGCCGACCACAAGGCTCGCCTCGAGCGTCTCCCTGCCTGTGATGAGAAACGATTCTATCATTTTTCCTCTGTCGTATAATACCCTTCATTGTAGTTATGTCAACCTAACATACTTGTTGGTTATATATAGCTTTCTGTACATGGGGCTTCTGCTCTGCGTCCTTCAGGCCTTTGGCTGGGATTGCTTGACCTCTTTACTGTATGCGCTTCACCAGCTTTAGAATACTGACTGTGAGACCTTTAAGGCTTTGGAATTCTGGTTGTGAGGGTCCTGATTAGAAGCAACAGGCCTGTTCACTTCTTGAGCAGCGTTTCCAGTTTCGTGATTGTCTCGTCTGATGCCGCATGCTCGAAATTGCACGCGTCGTGGTGCGCTACAGCATGCGGTACGCCGATAGACTCCAGAAAATCTCGTATCACCGAGTAGCGGCGTACGACTTTCTTTGCCGCGTTCTTGCCTTTCACGGTCAGTTCGACATCCGCATAGGGCTGGTGCGCGATAAGACCATCGTCTGCTAGCTTCTTGAGCATTTCTGATACTGAACCTTTGGAAAGATTGAGTTCCTCTGCTATCTCGACAGACTTGGCAGGGCCGCTTTTGCCATCAGAGATAAGATAGATCGCCTTCAAGTACATCTCTGTGGTAATCTTATTCTTCTGCCCTGCGTGAAGCTTTGCTGGCTGCATATCTGTTGGGTTGGGCTCCTCCTTAAAAAGCGTTGTGTATGTTTGGTGCTAAAAACAATCGCTGGTCAGGGGGTCTCTTGCAGGGTCAGTCGAAGGTCCCTTCACGGATGGCTCATTTTGTCTGTATCTAGTCTATGTGATGCACACAGGCGTCGCAGCCTTCCGGTGTCTCTGCGCTTATGAAAACATTTAATAACCGCCTGCCTTTTCCTTTCCTCATCATAAGCCAGTAAAGAGCTTCACTGTCACCTTTCACTCTTATCATTTCCTGCAGTTGTTCGTCATTGCTGCAGGCCGCCCGAGAGGCGGCTAGGGCTCTTTCTGGCAACGAGGTGATTAACCATGGGAAAAATCAGCCCGGTTTCCGCTAAATACATCATTTACGCGAACATCGAGACTGACGGGATTGTCGATAAGCCAGACGTCATCGGCGCCATCTTCGGTCAGACCGAAGGCCTGCTCGGCGCGGACCTTGAGCTGCGCGAGTTGCAGCGCTCCGGACGCATCGGCAGGATAGAGGTCAATATCGAGACCAGGACCGGCAAGAGCCGCGGCACTATCGTCATACCCAGCAGTATGGACAAGGCAGAAACCAGCATCATCGGCGCGGCGCTCGAGATCATCCAGCGCATCGGCCCGTGCAATGCAAGACTCAAAGTCAGCAATATCGAAGACGTACGCATCAGTAAGCGCACTTTTGTCATCGAGCGCGCAAAGGAACTGCTCAAGCAGCTCATGGATACCAGTATGCCTGACAGCCAGGAGCTGGCGGACGAAGTCTCCTACAGCATCAGGGTCATGGAAATCCAGGAATGGGGTCGTGACCGGCTTCCGGCAGGACCAAGCATCGACGAATCTGATGATGTGCTGGTCGTGGAAGGCAGAGCTGATGTCCTGAACCTGCTCAAGCACGGCATCAAGAACGCCATTGCTATGAACGGTACGAGCGTCCCTAAGAGCATCGCTGATCTGTCCCGTGAGAAGGTCATGACCGCGTTTGTTGACGGTGACCGTGGCGGCGATCTCATCATCAAGGAGCTGCTGACGGTCGCTGAGATTGACTTTGTCACCAAGGCGCCTGACGGCAAGGAAGTCGAGGAGCTCACCAAGAAGGAGCTTCACAAGGCGCTTCGCAGTAAGGTCAGCCCTGAGCAGATAAAGCATGATATGGACCGCAGGGGCAATCATGCGCCCAGCCAGCCGCGTTCGCAACCGTCTAGCGGCGGTCCTAGTGCTGGCAAGCCTTCGCAGTCAGGTTCCGCCAGCAGGACCCCGTCCAGTAGCAGGCCACCGCAGCGCGAGCCGCAGCGGCGCAAGGCGAGCAGTCAGGAACTGGAGTCCTTCCGTACCATGCTTGAAGACCTCGTAGGTACCCGTGGAGCTTATATCCTGGATGAGAAACTTTCCATCCTCGGCAAAGTGCCTGTGTCAGAGCTCGCGAGCACGCTCAAGAGCCTCAGCTCCGGCGTGTACGCTATCGTCTTTGACGGCGTCATTGACCTGGAGCTGCTCAAGGTCGCTGAACGCAGCAATGTCAGCTTCCTCGTCGGCATGGAATCAAAGGTCCGCCCTAGCGGACCTGTCGAAGTGCTGACGCAGGATGCTTTGAGCGCATAGAACAATCTTGCCCATTTGGGCAATCTTTTTTTCTTATTGCAAAGCACGGGGTTGAATACCCCGTCCTTCAGGACGTGCTTTGCAATTCAAAAATCCGCCTGCAATGACGAGGCGCGGTAATACCGCGGCCTTCAGGCCGCGGTTAGCGCCGAGTGGCGGATTT
>MNWW01000029.1 GCA_001871415.1 Candidatus Woesearchaeota archaeon CG1_02_57_44
GTGCTCGCGAATCTCCTTACTCCTGTCGTCATGATGGATATCGTTCTTTTCTTCTCTTTCTTTCCTCTCTTTCTTTTTTTTCTCTCTCTCTCTCTCTCTCTCGGCCTAAACGTGTGATTACCCGCTGCTCACGCGCGGCCTTTGCTCTCGCCCAGCACGATGCCCGACGCTATGATATGCGCGACGCGCAAGGGCTCGGGCACGAGCGAGCGCGTGCAGGTCACGTCGAGCAGCTCGATGACACGCTGCTTGCTGATGCCTGCCATCTGGCCGAAGCAGACTCCCTGCTTAAACTCCAGGCGCTCTATCGGGCCGGCCTTGCGCATGAGTTCACGTTTCTTTTCAGCGTCGGGGACATTCTCCAGCGCCTTGTCGATACGCGCCATGTCCGGCATCTCGCGGATCAGTGTCACGACGGGCAATTTTGTCATCTCAGCGAGCTTGTTAATGTCTATCACATTGAACCCTGCTAATGCGATGCCATCGATCATGATGGCCTGCAATTGCAGATGATGGCGCGAGCTGGTTATCATGCGGGCGAGCTTCATGGTCGAATCATCGCCGTCGCGGCGCACCTTGGTGCTGAGGATGCCATCGAGCCATTCGCCGCCGCGGAAGACCGCGCCAACGGTCAGCACCAGCCTGCTCTTGTACTTGTCGAATGGCGCGTCGTCGATGCCCAGGACACGTACCTCGCGCTTGAGCGGGCGGCGATTTGTTGCGTTGGTTGTTGATGAGTCTACCGGGGGCTTTGAGTGTGCAGCAGTATAGGGAGAGGGCTTATCTGAGAGGGCAGAGCCTGACGAGTGGTGCTCCTGCTCATGGTATTCGTCCATCAATTCATCATGTTCCGGACCTGCGTCCTCCAACGTACTTCTGGCCATCATTGCATGAGCGTCCGGTCTACTTGCAGAGGGGGTCATGGAATACGCGTCGCTACGATGAATCCTGAGTGGCCTATGCCGATGCTCTTTGGTCTCGTCTTTCTGCCCAGCACTTCCCAGTCGCGAAGGATGCACTCGACGATGCGCGGCGCGCAGCCATCAGGAAGCGCGGAGACGAAGTCCATGATCTGCGGCACGGTCGGGCTGTAGGAGACGAGGAATCCGCCGGCGCGAAGCGCCTTCTGCGCGGGCGCGATCGCCATCCAGGGCTCGGCAAGATCAAGGAAGACCGCGTCGCAGTTGCGCTCGACGATGCCTTCATAGACGTCCTGGCGCCTGAGCTTGATGTTAGAGAATCCCAGTAGCTTGATGTTGTGCTCGCAGATATCCGCAAAGTCCTCGCGCACCTCGTAGGTGGTCACCTGCTTGCAGATGTTTCCCAGATACAGGGCCATGGCGCCAGAGCCCGCGCCGGCATCGACCACTTTGCTCTTCTTTCCCACACCTGTCAAGGACACGGCGAGCGCGACGTCCTTGATGGGCATGACCTGCGGTCCTCGACGGATGCGCCGGTACAGCTCATTGAAATCAGCGTCCATGACTTTCAGGACCTTGCCGGTGTTGGTGGTCACACTCGCACCGGGCTTTGCGTCCTGCATATCCTTTTCCCGGACCATGCCATACTGGCAGTGCAGATCGCCCTGCCGCCACACGAAGGTCCTTCCTTCTGATGAGATCACTATTTTCATGTGTGTATCACCTGTTCTATCTACTCGGCTGATCCGCTGGCATTCTTCTCTGGTGTGGATCATTCTCTGGCGAGCGCTGGCTGGTTTATCAGAGTTGCGGCGAACCTGGTGGGCGCGGCTACGGGACGCTTACTGACGCGCCCTGCGCAGCGCCTCGTCGATGAGTTCATCGTCCCAGCCGCTGATGACCAGGAACTGGCGTACTTCACTGACATCGCGTCCCGCAGCCATCTGCGAAGCGATATAGTCTGCAAGGCGCTGTATGCCTACTGCGTGGCTGTCGACGTAGTGATTATCGATGGCGTCTGCTGCGGTCGCAGGCGGCCAGCCCGCGTCGGTGAGTTTCTGCAGGAGCTCTCTTTTTCCGGTTCCTGCCAAGGACAGTGACTTGACATAGTTCGCCAGCTCAGGGGGTACGTCGGGTGCCACTTCCGCTGTTGTGTGCATGGCTGACGTGTACAGCGCAGCTGAGCGCAGAGCTCCCTGTCCTGCGGACGAGTGATCCGATGAGGACGTCGGGTAGTTAGTGGACTGTAGTGGTGCTTGTCGCAATGATTCCATGTGCTGCCTTCGCAGCTCGTCCTCCAGCGCATGCTCCCTGCGGTTCGCCACCAGCATCCAGACGATGCCTATCAGCAAGAGCAGTATCAATGGCAGGAGTATCCAAACAATCCAGGTTTTTGGCTCCGTTGTCGGCAAACCTGATTCGTTGCGCGGTGTCGTGCAGGGCGCGCAGGGGCCGCCGCAGTCAAGGCCTGTCTCGGCCTGGTTCTGGATGCCGTCAGAGCAGGTCGCCGTCACGGCCGCGCCTGTTATCGAAGGCGCACACGCGGTGCAGGGGCCGCCGCAGTCGATGCCGGTCTCGCCCTGGTTACGGATGCGATCATAGCATGACGCTACCTGAGCGCAGCTGTTGCATGGTCCACCGCAGTCGATGCCGGTCTCGCCCTGGTTACGGACATGGTCGCTGCAAGTCGGAGCTGCGCAGACACCTGCAGTCGCGCTCGCTGATCCAGATGGCGCTGGTCCGCAGTAGCCTGAGAGGCAGTCGCTGTTGACGCTGCAGTTCTGGCCTGAGAGACAGGCGCCGCATACATCGCCGCCGCAGTCGATGCCGGTCTCATTGCCGTTCTGCTTGTTGTCCGAGCAGGTCGCTTTCGTTGCGGGCAGGAAATAGCCTCCGCTGCCGCCACCGCCAGAGCTGCCGCCTCCTCCACCGGTTCCTCCTCCGCCACCGCTGCCGCAGTCAGCGGAGCAGGTGCTGCTTGACTCTAAGCCGTCGCAGACACCGTCGCCGCAGAGGCTATAGTATTCTTGCATGGTGCTGTTGCCAAGGCCCCTGATACTGAAGGTTGTGTTGGTCGCGCTGCAGTTGTAATTGCCGCTTGTTCCCGGGCAGGCGACGAGCGTCTCACCAGCTGAGGTGCATGCGCTGCTCAACGTGGTCCCTGCGTTGGCGTCATCTTTGATGCAAATAGCGTTGCTCAGGTTGAACGCGCGTGGCAGCTGCACATCCTTGGTCCCAAGGGGAGTGAAGCCCAGCAACTGCAGCGATGACCTGTTGGAGTTGTTCTGATAGGTGATGGTGATATTGTAGAGGCTTAGCGGCATGCTGCCCGGCGTGCTGAAGTTATGGGTGTAGTTTATCCTGATATTGTTGTCCGCGGTCACGTTTATCTGCAGCTCGCCGCTGTAGTTGCCTGAGAGATCGCTCGACGCGTTGATGGTCATGTTCAGGCTTGTCACATTGGTCGTGACGTCGCTCAGATTGCCCCACACTGAATCCGCGCTGTTGCTGATGCCGTCGTTGTCGTTGTCATCGTCCAGCCGGTCGGGTATGCCATCATTGTCTTCGTCAAGCGAACCGTTGCTGAGGGCGATGGGGGATGAGGTGTGCAACGCTATGGTGGATAATTTGAGGTCCTCGACATAGAGGTCAAATGCGGTCGTCACGGTCGTGGTGTTGAAGGTCAGGTTGATGGTCAGCGAGCCGTTTCTCGTGGTGCCATTGTAGAGCACGACGCTGCCTGAGCGCGCCTGCAACGTCGCGTTCCTGTAGCCGATGCCGACCGCATTGGTCACATTGGCTTCATAATAGCGCAGGACTGTTGTGTTGTCGATTATGGTTGTGGCGGCGCCCGTGGCAAGACTGCCGTTGAACGTTATGATGCCAAGGCCTTCGAGGGAGCCGAGGGTTCCGAAGACTGCGTGGTCTGCCTGTATCGTGGCATTGGCAGAGGCGCGCAGTGTGGTGATGGTGGCGTTGATGGTCGCTGTGCTGTTAGCGATGCGTAGGTTGCTGATGGTGCTCGCGTTGAGCAGGGCTGTCGCGTCCGTGAGGATGACTTCGTCGGCCGTCGTGTCCTGCACGGTCACGCTGTTGTTGCCTGCCACGCCCAGCCAGGAAATGGCTGTATCGGTGAACGTCAGGTTGAGTCGTGCGCCAAGGAGACTCCCTGTCCTGTTCTCTCCTGTGAGGTTGGTTGCTGAGATGTTCTCCTGGGTGGCGCTGAGGTTGCTGATGCTTCCTGCGGTGATGCTCACGCTGGCGTTGCCTGAAGCGATGAGTGTGCTGATAGTCGTGTTGGTGAATGTCGCGCTCGCGCCTTGGGCGGCGCGCAGGGTTCCGCTCAGCGCGCTCGCCATGGCGGTGAGCCGCCCGTAGCCATTGAGCGTGGTGAACGTCAGGCTCGTGTTCTGCAGCGTGAACGCTCCTGTCACATTGATGATGCCCAGGGTCAGCGATTCATCCATACAGGTCGCGTTGCTTACCTGCCAATCAGAGCCGTCCAGTGGTTGCGGGCACAGGGTCGTCACGTTCAGCAGGAACGACGCCGTCGTCGTGTTCTGGCCATCAGTCGCCTGGAATGTGGCATTGGCCAGTCCATACCAGTTGTGTTGGGCGAGTAGGCTGATGTTCTCGCCGCTTATGCTCGCGCTCACGTTGGACGTGTTCACACTGACCAGCGTGTAGGTTATGGCGTCATGGTCTGGGTCCGTGACATAGGCGCTCAGATTGAGCTGCGTTGCCTGCGTGTTCTTGGTCACATTGATGACCGACAGTGAGCTGCTGACCTGCGGCGGGTCATTGATGTTGGTGACATTGACGCGGATCGCGTTGCTGGAGACCGTGTATTCGCCGTCTGTCGCATTGATGACAAGCGTCGAGTTGCTGCTGAAATTCGTCGTGGCATAGATGTCCGCCCAAGCGCCCAGCGCATCCAGCGTCATGTTCGCGAGCGAGAGGTTGCTGTCCTTGCCATCTGCTGTCGCATTGACCAGTATCTGGACGCGCAGGTTTGCTGGGCTGCTGTTGATGGTCATGTTGACGCGCGCCATGCTCCATGATGTGGTGTTGGAGAGGTTTATTCGCTGCTGGCTGAGCACATTGCCGCTGCTGTCCCGCTGCTGCAGGCTCGCGCTGATCGATGTGCCGGTCATGTTGGTGTCATTGATGACATACCAGAACTGCCAGGTCAGATTCGTCGCGTTGCGCAGGTATTCGGACGTGTCCTGATGGAACGCTATCTCGCCTGCGCCGGGCGTTGTGATCAGTGCCTGGCTGTAGGATGTGTTCCATACAGAACGGGAGATGTTTGCCAATCCCGTCATGGTCCAAGCGTCAGAGAGATTATCGCTGTTCGCATCCAGGCTGAAATTACCATTGTCCAGCAGGTCTCGCGAGGTCTTCACGCTCGCATTGACGCTCGTGTTGGTGAAGAAGAATGTATAGGTCAGGTCGCTGTCTATATCCAGGAAGTATTCCTCCAGATTAGTCCAGTTCGTCAGTACGCTGTCCTCCGGGAACAGCGTATTCGGGATAGTTCCCGTGAAGGTCGGGGCGTCGTTGACCGCGGTTATGTTAATGATGAGGGTCGTGTTGGCAGTTGCTGACGCGTCGCTGGCGAAGACGGTCACATTATAGAGCCCGCTTTGGTCCGCGGCAGGCATGATCGATGTATAGTTGCCGGAGATGTTCGCCTCTGCCCTGGCCAGATAATCCCAGGCGTCGATGTCGTCTGCTGATGGTGAGATCCTCACGCTGATGTTGAGTGTCGCGTTGCTGATGGTGAGCGTCTGCACGGTGGTGGTGATGCGTTGCCAGGCTGCGGTTCCGCTGAAGGATTTGGTCGTCGTGTTGAGTATGGAGCCGTCCTCGCCTATCTGCTGCACCACTATTGACCTGTTCAGGCGTGTGTCATTGGTGCGGTGCCAGAACGCGATGGCGACGGTGCTGTTCGCTTTGTAATAGCTTATCGCGCGCTGGTAGAGCGTCGCGGTTGTGGTATTTGGCAGGAAGCTGAGATTGATTGCCTGGATGCTGGCAAAGACGCCATCGCTCAGGTTGTAGCCGTTGGTGCCTGTGATTGTCCAATTGACCGCCGTGGTTCCTGTATTATTCGCGAAATACGGGTTCTGCAGGATATTCCTCACTGGGGTGATGCTGACTGCCGCGGCGCTTAGCGTGCTGAAGGTGAAACTGACAGGTTCATTGTCCGCGTCAGTCACATAGTCATTCAGATTGATAGCGAATGCCTGGGCGATATCCTCTGTCATCTGCACTGTCGGGAAGGCGCTGAATGCCGGAAGGTCGTTGACGGACGTCACGGTCACGGGCAGCATGTCTGTGTAGGTGAAGAGGCCATGGTTGTCATTCGCGAAGATGCGTAGGACATTGGTCCCGTGATAATTTGCTCCTGCCTGCAGGAACAGTTGCGTGGTGCTCTGGATGGCCGCGGTCACATTGACAGACGAGGTCGTTCCATCGTCGACTATCTGGCGCACGCGTGCGTCACTCAGGGACGCATTGAAGATGATGAACTCGTCGAACGATGCGTCGGCCTGGTAGAGGAACGGGCTGAGCGTGGAGCCGATGCTGAAATCTGCGGGCAGCACTGGTTGGCTCAGCGCCGCCTGGTAGCGGGCTATCACCGTGCCATTGATGAACAGGCGCATGGATGTCTCATTCCAGGCGAGCGCGATGTGCAAAGGAACGCCATGGACGATGGGGGACATGGGTGCGCTGATGCTCGCGCTGCCCAGGGTCATCTGCAGGCTCTGGTTGATGTTTCTTGTCAGGGTCAGTCCCAAGCCAGTGAAATCATCTGCGTCAATAAGCGTGCGGGGAGTCGTGTCAGTCGCATTCCAGTAGGGTATCATCCAGAACGCGATAGTGCCCTGTTGGGCGTTTATCCTGCCGCTGGTCGCGAAGGTCACATGGCTGTTTGCACGGCTCGCGTTGGTATAGGAGGTCGCGACACTGTGCTCCTCGAATTGCATCTCGTCTATGAGGACATAGCCTACTGCGGCGCTGTCAGCCATGACCCTGGCGTACGCCGCGCTGGCGGGGGCCTGCGCGGTGGTGCTGTAGCGCGCGAAGGAGTCATTGACATAGGGGTTTGATGAGCAGTTGCTGCAGTCCAGATTATTGCCTAGACTGACCAAGGCGCCGCTCAACCACTCGATGTGCAGTCGGGCGCTTGTGCCGCTGCTGTTGCGTAGCTTAGCTGACAGGGTGTATGTCTGCGAGGCTGTCACTGGCACATCCTGGTACCAGTAGCTGTTCACATTGACCCGCACGCCCGCGTCTCCGGAAGCGTTGTAGAGGCCACTGGTGTTATGCTCCGGCGCGCCCGTCGCCGTCCAGTTCGCGGGGCTGTTGCCCAGGATCTCAAAGCCAGGGTTGAGGAGCAAGTTGGTTGTGCCTGTCTGGATGGTGGCGGCGTTGCCGACCTCGCCGGGCACGAAGCTCACCTGGGTGGCGTTGCCAAAGACAGCGAGGCTGGTCGCGTTCTCGAAGTCCTGATAGAACAGGGTGTGCTGCGGGAAGACGGTGACGCTGTAGGTGAGTGTGTCTGACGCCGCGTGGACGGCATTGTTGTCAGGGTCAATGTAATATCCTGAAAGGTTGATAGTCGTGTTCTGATCCTCTGCCAGGGTGGGCGTGAGGCTCTGATTGAGCAGCGGCGCGCGGTTTCGCACGGTGAAGTTTCGCAGCGGTGTGCTGTTGCTGTTGCCTGCGAAATCAATGGCAGTGCTCCACCATTCCACTCTGGCTGTATTGTTCAGGACGCTCGCATTGATGAGCGCGCTGAAGGTCTCTTCTCCTGTCGGAGGGTTATTCGGATAAAAGGTGCTGTTGAAGATATGATTGTAGCTGCCGAGGGATATATTATAGAACAGATAGACGACGCTCAGGTCATAGCGGTTAGCCACCTGGTTCCAGCTGTTAGGCCAAGTCGCGCTGATGGTCGGATTGACGTCATTGTATACGACGTCTTGGTTTATGGCCTGGCCGCTCCATGCCGGCGGCAGACGGTCAACAAAGAACGTAAAATTATCGTGGTTGAAGTTGGAGACATTGTCGACCACGTCGATGATCAGGGTATAGTTGCCATTGCTCAGGTTCTCTACGTTTAGGAAATGCGTCCAATTCAGGTCACGAACCACGACAGAGGTGTTGGTCTGGTTGATGAGGAGCGCTCCTGTCCAGTTGATGACGGTGATATTCGCGTCTGTGAAATCCCTGATGGAGACGTTCAGCGTGATATTGGTGTTCACATAGCGCTCGTTGTAATTGGGGGTCCAGATGGTGATGAGTGGCACGCTGTTGTCCACGGTGAAGTTGCGTACTGACGTGTTGGAGTTGTTGGCCAGGTCTGTCGAGATTATCTGCAGCGAGTAGGTCCCGTTAGGCACGGACTCGTTCGTGTGCCAGGTCACCTGCCAGATGTTGCTGCCGCTGGAACTGAGGTTGCCATATGCCCAGGTCCCTGTGCCGTTGGACACATTGTAGGTGACGCTAGAGATCCCGGCGATGAGATCGAAAATCTCCGCTTGCAGCAGGATAGACCCGCCGACCACTTGCGTGTTCGTCGGGGCCAGGATGGTGACATTGGGTGCGGTATTGTCCACTCTGAAGGATTGGTTGTCTGATGCGGCGCAGGTGTTGGCATAGGAGGTATTGTCGCAGGCGCGGACTCTCCAGTACCATACGCCGTCTGTCAGGTTTGTCGTGTTGAGGTATGCTGTTGTTCCGGTGCCGTTGAGGGTCGTGTTCAGGACGCCGAAGGTGGTGTCATTGGCGATGTCGAGCTGATACCAGAGCGTATCGCTGTCCGCGTCGCTGCTGTTAGACCAGTTGAAGAGCGCGAGCCGGTTGAGCAGCCCAAATGTCGAGGGGCTCCTCAGTTGGGACCGCAGAGGTGGGGAGTTGTTGATGGTCGACGAGGTGTTTATCCAGTCGCTCACCAGACCTGATGTGTCATACACGCGATACAGGCAGGAGATGTTCATGTCTCGGTCAAAGCCCGGCTGGCTCAGATTGAGCGTGCTGTTCTCAGCCACCAAGTACGCGGCGCTCAGGTTCGTGCTGTTGTACCAGCGGATCTGGCTGGCCTCCCTGGTCATGTTGCCGTCAGCGTCGGTGAAGGTGGCGCTGCAGTTCAGGATGCTGTCCGTATAGGCGGTGCTGTTGCTGATGAATATTCCTGTCTGGCTCAATGCCGTTATGGTCAGATTCTGCGCGACGGGGGTGTCTGGCCAATCGACACTGAAGCTCACGTCCGTGTTCTGCGTGTAATCCTGTTTGTTGCCATTGGCGTCCATGCAGGCGATATGATACGTGTAGGTTCCCTGGGCCAGGTTGTTGATGGTGCAGTTCACCTGCGTCTGGGTGTCAATGGTTGTCGCGTTGCAGACCGTGCCGTACGCGGTGGAATAGTCGATGTCTGTCGCGTTATAGACGCATTGGATGCCTGGCTCGCCCCATGCGCTGATAGTGGTGTTGCCATTGTCTTGCAGATCAATCCACCCATCAGAGCTGTTGGTATCATTATCGACGCTGACGACCACGACGGGGCTTGGTGGCGTCACGTCCAGATACATGATGCCGTCACTGGAGCTTATGTTGCTGGAAAGGTTCGCGTTGCTGACCGCGGTCACATTGACGTAGTAGGTCTGCTGGTGCGAGAGGTTCAGGCCAGTCACGCGCACGCTTGTCTGCGTGGTATTCTGCCAGCCGAAGATGATGCCTGAAGGGTCGCTGATGGCGTAGCGATACAGTGCGATGCCTGATTCCGCGTCCACGCTGTTGCTCCAGGACGCGTTGAGCTCGGTCCCTAGGTAGGTATAGAAGCCATTGTCATATACGGTCACTGGACTCGGGGGTGTGCTATCAACGCGTGTGACCATGGTCTCGTTGCTGAGTGGATAGACCTTGCTGTTGCCGGCGCGGTCGGTCACGGTGTAGCGGAACTTGTAGCAATAGCCATCCTGCAGCGAAGCATTGACCTGCACATCGCCGCGGGGGAATCCGCTGACATTGAATAGTTCATACAGGTAGGTGCCTGGGCATGTTCCCTGCTGGCTCATGGCTGTTTTACCTATATCCATCTGCACGGACGCGATGCCTGAGAGGTTGTCGATGCCTTCTTTCACGCTGACGAATGTGGTGGCCGCGGCGATAAACCCGTTCGGATAGCTGATGGAACCATTATAGGGGGGCACCAGGTCGATGGTCGTGTTGGCGCTCGTGAACCAGTCGCTCCACAGGCCAAATGTATTACGGGACTTGACATTGATGAAGTACGACTGGCCGTGGGCAAGGCTCAGCCCGGATATGGTGAAGTCATTACTGGAGGTGCTGGTCCTCGGCACCAGGATGTCAAATCCGGTGTTCGGATACGTCGCGGTCCCTATGGCGTACTCATAGTCAGCAATCCCTGATTCGGCGTCCGTGAAGTTCCAGTAGACCTGCAGTGTTCCATTGTTGTTGGTGTAGGTCGAGGGGAAGCGCGCGCAGATATTCCCGGAACGGGCATCCAGCGTGCAGTCAGGAACCGTTGTGTCCATGAAGAGGATGCCGTTGGAGGTGGTCACGGCGCCCGTGCGGTTGGCGCCTGATATGGCGCGCACCTGCGCGTAGTAGACCGTATTGGCCTGCAATGACGCGTTGATCATAGCGCTTGTCGTATTGATGCGAGAGAATGTCTGGATGCTGGCGTATCCCGCGTCTGGATACACCGCGGTGCCCAACGCGATCTCATACGCGCTGATGCCTGACAAGGAGCTTGACGCTGGCCACGCGAAGGTCAGGCTCTTGTTGCCCGTCACTGATCCTGAATCATTGACGTAGCTTATGAGTGGATATTGCGTATCAATGCTCAGGTTGTTGCGGAAGGTGCCATTGCTGTGGCCTGCGTAATCCGTGATGTTTGTGGTGATGTTGTACGCGCCATCGGGCAGGTCACTGTAGGCGACAACGCAGGTGGCGTTCGGGCTGCCGGTGCATGAGCCACTCAGGTTGAATCGCAGGGAGATGCTACTGAGTGTCATATTGAAGGTGGACGCGTTGATGCCATAGTTATCGATGATGCTGATGGTGAACGAAGAGGTGTTGCTGGCTGTCGCATTGGGTATGGCGCTCAACACGATTGATGGCGCCTGGGCGTCATAGAAGGTCGTCAGGTTCCTGGTCGCGCCTGATCCGCTGGTGGATTCTCCTCGTATGCCGACGGTGTTATTGTTCGCAAAGAGCGGCAGCGTGATATTAAACCAGCCTGTCGCTGTCGACTGATTGAAGGCGCGCAGCACGGCGCCGGCTGGTATTGCCTGTTCAAGGACCGGCGAGACATTGATGCGGTATGTTCCGTCCAGCAGGTTGACGTTCTCCGTGATATTGTAGCGCAAGTACCAGCTGAGGGGATAATTGACTATCTCAATCCATAGGCCAGGGGTAAATAACGTGGCGTTCTCCTGGCTGATGACCAGATAGTTCGCGCTCTGCGAGCTTTGCGCGGTAGTAATGCCGCTGGCGTTGAGGGTCTGGCTTCCGGTGCTGACCGCACTGCGGTTGATAGGCGTCTGCACGCCCTGTCGCGCGAACGCGAACGCGGTGCCGCTCTCATTCAGGTAGCCGACCACACTCACATTTGGCGTGGCAACAAAGGGGGGTAGGGGCCACACCGTTGGGAGCGAAGGCGGTGTGGCCACCGTGACTGTTGGGGAGCTGCGCCACTGCGAGTCATTGGCGCCAAAACTGTCTGTGACCAGGACGCTGCAGTATGCCTGATACCCTGCTGCCAGAGGGCCGTGCGTGCTTCCCACACCGTCCAGGGTGAAGCCCGAGCCGATGTTGACATACCAGTGGTACTGGCGTACGGAGGTGTTCTCGCTGTGGGATTCGGCATCGCCATAGCTGACCACGCAGCTGAGCGTATCTGTGGGGGTGAGCGTGGTCGGACTAATGGTGACATTCGCTGAAGGTCTGCTATTCACGGTGAAATTTGTTGTGAGCGTAGCGCCGGCGATCGGATAGTTGTTTGAGCAGTTGTAGCCTGCGTCGCAGATCCTCGCGTAATAGGCATACGTTCCCGTCGCTGTGATGGGTGTGGTGTATTTCGCGAATATGGGGTTCTGGCTGGTCAGGTCAGTGCGGTTGTAGGTGGTCTCCGCGCAGCCATTATCCTCTATCAGCGTTGAGTTGCAGATGTAGAGGCGAACCTGACTGCTGTCCGGGTCTGTCCAGTTGATGTAGAAGGTGATGTCATTGCCTGCCGCGGTCTGTTGCGTGGGGCTGGAGTCATCCCAGACCGCAGTGATATTGGGCATGTTGCCAGCGTTCGCGCTCGCGGCGATGGTAACTTTCGAGCTGTTCATGGCAGAGCCATACGCATATCCGTCATAGGGTCTGGCCTGGCAGAGCCACTGGTCGCCTGCCACGGTATTCCCGTTGGTGAGGTTGCGGTTGCTGGGGATGTCGTACAAGGAGAACGCGCCCGTACGGTTGACATACCAGGTATAGCTTACGATTACGGTCTGCGCATCGGTGTCATTGGTCGACACATTGCAATAGAGGTTCGTGGTGTCCGTGAATGGGCTTCCTGCTATCTGTATGCCTGTTATTGCTGGAGCGCGATTATAGACCAGATCGCCCTGCACTATCGACGAGCAATTGTAGCTGTCATCGCAGGCCATCACGTAGTACGTCTCATTGGCCATATCATCGGTGAAGTGGCTTACTCTGGCGGCGCTGGCGTTGAACTCCAGGGTCGCGAGGCCGGGGCCTTCGGAGAGCGTCCTTGCGAACTCAAAGTCGAAGCAGCCGGAATTCTTGATGATGGCAGTGCTGTTGCAGATGTAGATGCGCACCTGTCTGCTGTCCGCGTCGGTCCAGTTGACCGTCCACTGTACTGTTCCGTCGACGGTCAGCGGGCTGGTGAAATTAGTGTTGTCGCTGACATTGATGATGATGGGGCTGAGCGTCGGTGTTACACCATCGATGGTCGCGCCGATGGTGGTGGTGGAGGAATTCATCGCTGTGCCAGCGCCAAAGCTATCTGAGGGGGTCACTTCGCAGATCCACTGGTCGCCGACCGCGGTGTTGCCGTGCGCGAGGACCTCAACATTGTCATTGTCGCACCAGGAGAAATCACTGCAGGAGCGGAAGCTGCTGCTGGTATTCGAGCGCACGAACCACTCATACTGATAGGTGATGCCGCCGTCAAAGCGATTGTCCTTCTGGGGCTCAAGAACAATGAGTTCACCATTATCATATTGGCTGTTGGCATTGAGATCATAATAAGAGAGGTTGGTCGCGTTCGTGATATTCTTGAGCGGCGCGTTGGCGCTGAGCAGGCCGTTGGCCTGCAGTATCACATAATCGCCTGCGGTGTAGGTTCCTGAGCCATCGCGGTCCCAGACGATGGACTCGGTCTTTGTGCCATTGTACTGGTAGATGCCATCGTTGTCTTGGTCATAGAATGTCAGGTTCTGGGATTCGCTGAAGTTGGTGAGCGCTTGGCCATTCGTGATGTTGTAGTTGTTGGTGATATCGGCATAAGGCGTCGCATTGCCGTCAGCGTCAATGACGAGGTCGATGCGCAATTCATCAGAGTCATTGGCGGGCAGATGCATGCAGTTGAGGTTGGTGTCTGTTCCTGGTGTGCCTGAGGTGCTGGTGCTCGTTATGGCGACACTGACCATGTTCGGCATGGAATTGTTGTCCACCTGCAGGGTGCTGCTTGTTGATGCGTTCTCATGGCCTGTGGCGTTGCACCAGACCAGGTAGGTCTTCGCGCCGCTTGTCGCGAACGAGCGGTTGAACTCATAATAGGCTGAGGTCGCATTGAAGCTCATGTTGCCCGCAAGGTCGGAGAAACTCACCTGGCAGGTCGCGTTCCAGATCGCGCCCTGGGAGCTGTTTGTCGCGGTGTAATTGGCCAAGACGCGCAATGGGTGGTTGAGCTGCGTACCTTGGGAGAATGCATTCAGCCGTGAATTGGGCGTCAGGGTGTAATTGGAGAACCCGGAGACATTGAAAATAAATGTGCCGCTGCTATAAGATATGTTCGCGCAGTTGGTGCAGGATGCGCTGTCGCGCAGGATATGCGGGACATACTCGAAGCTCTGGCTGAAGAGCGCGATGGTCGCGTTGCGGTTGAGCTGGGGCAGCGCAGAGCTGTTGACAAACAACGAGTGAGGGCCAAAGATGATGTTATTGTCAAGATTTGCTCCCACGAGGTCCACTACACCAGTGAAATTGACTTGGCCTATGGCAGGGTTCGCGAGCGAGAGATTGTGGATTGCTGAGATATCCACATTGCTGAGGTTGGTCGAAAGGGCGTTGTCGAAGTTGGCGGCAGTGATGTTTGTGGTCAGCGTGATGGTCTGGGTGCTGACGGGTCCCTGATTGCCCAGGTGATCCTCAGCGAAGACACGAAGGGTGGTGGTGTCTGCGGCGAGCGTGATATTGAACTGGAACCAGCCGGTCGGCAAAGCGCCGTCATAGGCAGCGACGTTTTCCCCTGAAGTCACTGTAGCGGATAGTGCGGGGCTGATGGCGAGCTGCACCTGGCCGCCTCCTAAGTCTGTGCTTGCAGTAACGCTATAATAACGATACTGCGCGGGGACATGGCTGAACTGAACATACCTGCCGGTCGCAAAGGCGCTCGCCGAACCAGAGACCTGCACGCTGGTCTGCCCGGCTGATTGGGTCGTGGCAACCGTGCCGACGCCAGTGAGATTGCTCTTTATCTGGGAGAATCCCTGCGTCTGATAGTAGATGCCTGTACTCTCGTTGAGCAGGCGCAGATAGATGGTGACGTTTGACTCATTGGCAAAGCCTGACACATTCTGGGACATCCTGCTCGTCGTATCTGGCAGGGATTCCAGGAGGGGGGCGCCAGGCGCGGTCGTGTCCAGCCAGGTGGTAACGGTCGCGTTGCCGGTATTGCTGCTCGTGTCCTGTGCGATGACCGTGATGTTGTTCTCTCCTTCGCTGAGCGTCACGGTCGTGTTGAGGCATCCGCTGATGGATGATGAAGCGTCGTTCTTGTTGACGGTGCAGCCGGCAGTATTGATTGCGACATTGTCGGCCAGCGTGAAGTTCAGGGACACGGTCGCGGTCGTGTAGTTCTTTGCGATGGGGCTCTGGATGGTGACGGTAGGCTTGTCAACATCCGAGGTGGTGAAGTTGCGTAGAGAGGAATTGCCACAGTGGCCATTGGCATTGCAGGATTGCAGCGCGAAGTAGTAGAACGTCGCGTTATGCAGCGGTCCTACCAGGATACTGTGGCTCACGGTCGGTCCGGCGGAGTAATTGCTCAAGGTGCCGCTGAATGCGATGTCATAGGCGGCGCTGGTATTCACCGCATAGCTAACGTTGCTTGACGCGGTCTCATTCGTGGACCAGGAGACGGTCAGGAATTCCGCCCCGCTGGTGGTGCTTATGGAGCTTATCTGTGGCGCCGCGTATACGCTCAAGGTGAGGAGCAACGCTACCACGAACAATGTGGCCCTTATTTTTGCGTCGCGTTCCATTATCACACCAGCTCGAACTTGCCCTGCTTTTGTTTTTGATAGCGATCCTTTGCCGTGTCCAGGTTCTTGCGTTTCACCTTGATAGCGTCAGCTTTCGCGTCGATAGCGTCAAGCTCTTCTTTGTGGTCAGCCAGAGGCTTAGCGTCAATCTTCTTGAGAAGGATGCCCTCGTCGGTCACCACATATACCCAGAACCCGGTCCCTTCCTCGATGCCCAATTCGTCGCGCACGTCCTTTGGTATGACCAACTGGCCACGACCATCCACCTGGACCATGCGCGGGAATCGTTTCATTGTTCTGATTTTCTGAATTTATTTCTTAAAATTGGATTTATTATTTTATTATCAGTGAACTTATTTGAGAAACTTACAAAATGTACGTTATTCCGACAATGTAATTGTAATATCATATTTTGGCTCTTATTGTATATACAATTTTCTGATTATCAGAGAAGGAGGTATATATAGTTTGCGATGCGGCAGAGCCTGATGAGGTTGCGTCTCTGTTGGCTATTGATGCGGGCAACTTCAAACGGCATTTTCGTCTTGTTTGGCTCGATGCTGCGGTCTTTCTGCTGGTTGGTCCAGTGGAAAAGAATAGAAAAAAGCGGGGGGAGGGAATTGAACCCCCGAATCATCGGTATCAGCCACTCATCGCGCTTCTGCGCTCGTCATACCTAGCTTCCCAGGCACTTGCCTGCAGCCGATCGCCTTACCGCTTGGCTACCCCCGCGGCAGAAAAATCAGAAACCCTACGCCGTTTTTATATATTGTTATTGTCTGCGGTGGCAAAAGACGGATTTTGGACTGTGAGATTATTCTGGTCCTTTCATGTATCTGTCATCAGCACCACTTCATGCAGGTCATGAATCGTTGGGGCATGGTGATTGTTCTTCTTTGTCACTGCTGGAAAGAGCACTTGCCACGCGAGTAGTTCGCGGCGCAGCAATTCCAGTGCTGCTGGCAAATATGACCCTGGCATGGTGGAGGCGCGCAGTTGAAAGCCTGCTCGCTTGGACTTGTGCAGCAGGTAGGATGCTGTCCATGCCTGTATCTCCTGGCCTATTGGTACGTGTCCGGTGTCTGATGGGGATTGTTCGGACAAGGGTACGAGCAGTCTCATGTCATACTCTGCCCGGTCCTCCAGGATGAGCATATGGTCATCAGTATAGATACGATAACAGCCACTGGCATCTTTTGCCGTCAGGGGCTGCTCTTCTGGCACACATAGCAGGATTGGCGATGGTCTCAGGCGCTGCAGGGAATCCGGTGCTTTGGCTAATGCAGCTGTTGCGCTCAGTCCTTCTCTCAGCAATAGTGCTTGCATGAGCGCGATGAAGTCACCGGCTCTGCTGATGTTGCTTGCTATGGCGGGGATGCAGAACTTCAGGGAATTTTGCTCCTGTTCTGTTGGAACTGCTGTATGATGGTCCTGTGGGATAACGATGTCGGCGATACTCATGTCGGCGAAACCTATGGGGGATGAAGGGGCGTTCGGGTCATTGCCTATGCTGGCAGGTTCGATTATTGTTTGATTCTGTCCTGATGTCTCTGTCTGCTGCAGCGGAAATAGACGCTGCACGCTGGGACACGACCATTTGACATCAATGAGCAGGGTGCTATTGTTCCAGTGCGCTTCAAACGGGAATGAACGGCAGGCTTTGGGGCGATTGGCGTAGATAGCGCAGTGTCCTGCCTGGTGGAATGTGCAGTTGCCGCTTGCAGTGCCAGACATGATATGTGTTTTGTCTGTTTGGTTGACGGATTGGATTTTTGCCTTGGGTGCGTTGACTGTTTCAATCGCGCTTTCAGAAATCTGCAGGAGTCGCTCTCGCTCTCTAGGCAGCACCTCTGCCCTGCTGGCGAAGCAGCACAGGCCGCAATTAGCGCAGGCAAAGTGAAATGGCTGAGGAAATGTGGATTGCCAGGGGACTACTCTGCTGTTAAGGGTGGTGATTCCTGTATATGGCTGCATAGCTAACGGGGATGCGCTGTTCTATATAATAATAAATATGATGAAATAGAGCATACTGGGTCTTTGGGAAACAGAGAACGCGGAGTTTTTGGCGGGATTTGTCTATCTATATGCTCTGTCTGTTCCTGTCCTGTCAGGTGCTTGGCCCTGGCTCGCCGATACCTCGATGAGGCCAGGTTAGCTCTGCCTGATCCTCCTTCTCGGGCAGCATGCCCTTGAGGCCAAAGTAGGATTTAATGGCTTCCTGGAAACGGTACATGTCGCGATGCAGGTAGATCTTATGCTTCTCGATGACGGGTTTTATCATGCGGCCGCGGTAGTAGTTCATTATGTGGTATAACCAAGCGTGTTTCTCCCATTCTTCATTCGGGTCCATGACCAGGTTGGCGTTCATGAACACTTCTACATCTCCCCAGTTGGTGGGGAATTTCTGGCCATTGACCACTACCTCTGTGTCCTTGAGCAGGACGCAGTGGATGTCTATGTCCACCTGATACTGGAGGAATTTGCTGAACCCAGGGTCTTTCTTCAGGCGCCACCAGATCCATATCTCCTTGCCCGCGTGCTGTGTCTCCCGGGTCAGGTAGAATGTCTCATTGAAGTCCTCGTTCTCGCGTTTCTTATAGATATCTCCATGCCCGAATCCTTCCTCCACCATCCATTCATACATCATCATGTAGAGGTGCTTCATGTGGAAGTAATCCTTGAAGCGCAGGCGGAATCTTGCCGCTTCCAGGCTCTTGTAGATGCCTTTGCCGGGAAGTTCCAGGTTGGTGCGAGGATCCGCTGCCATTGGTCTGTTTTTAGGGTTCGGGGTTTATAATAGTAGCGGTCGGCCTTTGCGATTGTCTACAAAAGGCGACGTGTACGAAGGTTCTACCACGAGAACAGGACCCTGGCAAAGTTTGCTGGTGTCTCAGACCCGGGTGTTTCTGCTATCTCTCTGGCACGATTATCCATGCGATGATATAGAGCAGCAGTCCAGGAAAAAAGCATGTGAAGATGGTATATGGCAGCGTAGATCAGTCTTACCACCACGGGATCCGCGTCCATGTACTCCGCGATACCTCCGCATACGCCGCCGAGCATGCGGTTCTTTCGTGAGCGGAAAAGCTGCTTTGTGCTGCTTTTTGCGCTGCTCTTTGGTTAGGCAACGGCAGACGTCATTGATCTATTGTTTTTTGAGCCTAATGCCATGCCCAACGGTTATTGGCCAACATTTAAATATTCTGCGCTCATCGGCATTTTCATGACACGCACTATCTCTAGCGCGAGGACAAGTGCTCCTGCCAGCACGTTTTTAGCCCTCAAGAAGGAATACCTGGCAGCAGACACCCAGCGTGAAAGCGTCATCCTGCAAGGTCGCAGGGTCATCTCGGCCAGCAAGCGGGTCATACGTGACTGCTTGGGAGGAAGACAGGCAAACCTTGGTGAACTGGAAAGCGCGTTCAAATGCCTGCAGAAACTCGTAGGCTCCACGGGCATACCGCAGCCATCGTATCGCGCTGCTGCACAGGAATATTGCGAAGCCGTGTTTTTAGCAGCGTATGTGTCAGGCAAAGCGCTACCCGGGCATAAGATACTCGGTTGTGACGCTGAATCCTACATCCTTGGGTTGTGTGACCTGTCAGGCGAGATATTCCGCTATGCTGTGAATAGCGCGCTCGCCGGAGACTTTACGGTCATGGAGCGGGCGCGATTGTTCCTCGGGCAAGTCTATGACGAGCTCAGCGAGCTTCCGCTGCGCGGAGACGCCAGGCGCAAGTTCGACGGCATCAAGTACGATCTCAATAAGATGGACGACCATCTGCTGCGGAGGAAGTCTTCATGAGCCCGCGGAGCAACACACAGCGTCCTGCCCGGGAAGTACCCCTTAAGCGCAGCGGCAAGCGCTACAGAGGTGTCTACAAGGCAGTGCTCGGCATGGCCAAGGTCAATGCAAAGAGCCGCAGGGGTGGCCTCTTTATCATCGCACCGCAGGCTGCGCTCGCAGGAAAGTATCGGATGCTCTATACACGGATATTGCCAGAGATCAAAGTGATGGACGCTGGTGCCGCCGCGGTCATCGAGCATCTCAGCACGCTTGATGGCGCGATCATTGTCTCAGACACAGGGACGCTGCTTGCCTATGGCGCCATGGTGCGAAAGACCAAAGCGCTGCGCGGGTTTGGTACCAAGCATGCCGCGGCTGCGGGCGTCACCTCTGGTTGCAAGGGTTCCACGGCGATTCTTGTCCCAGAGCATGAGGACTGGATAAAAATCTTTCAGGACGGTCACATCGTTCTTGAGATGGACAGCGCGGCGCAACCAAAAAGTGTGGAAGATAAAGTGGTCTCGTTCCTAGCAGACCGCGATACCGCGCTGCTGACCGCGGCTGGAGCATCAGCAGCGATACTAGGCATCGGTCCTGCGCTGGTCATCGGCGGTACCTACCTTGCCATCAGAACCGCCACAGGACTTATCAAGAGGAATATCGCTAAGTAGTGCGACCTTGGTATCGCACTGGTGCGTTATTGGCGTGGTAGTGGCGCTGTTATCCGCAGCATGCGTTGGCAATGTATTCGATGGTGTTGATGGATGGGTACGAATCAAAAGAAACAGGGGTGGTTGGCACAGTCTGGCGGGCGCACCAGCGCAAGCTTGGCTGGGAAGAAAGGTCTTAATAGCGCATCGCTGGAGCGCGAGGTCGTATCCTGTCTGCAGGACTTGATCCGGATACCAAGCCCCTTGGGCAATGAGATAGCAGTAGCGGACTATCTTGTCCCCTTGCTCAGGCAGGCTGGATTTTCTGTCCGTATGGTTGCTGCAGACAAGAGCCGGCCAAATATCATCGCGTCCCGTGGCAAAGGTCCTGAGCTCGCTCTTTGCTGTCACATGGATACTGTTCCGGCAGGGGATGGCTGGACCCTCGCGCCTTTCAGCGGACAGCGGAAGGCGGGAAAGGTCTATGGCCGCGGTGCCGTGGACAATAAGGGACCGCTTGCAGCAACGCTCATCGCGGGGTCGCGCACGGCATTTCCGGGCAAGCTGACGCTTGTGTTCTTTGCTGAAGAGGAGACTGGCAGCGCGCTTGGTATGCAAGTGGTATCAACGGTACTCAAACCCCGATTGGCGCTCATCCCTGACATCGGCGGTGAGATGCGCCATATCGCGGTAGGGGAAAAAGGGCTTTTGTTCGTCAAGGTCGCCAGCATAGGCAAGCAAGCGCATGGCAGCAGCCCGCACCAGGGTGTCAATGCTATTGATGGGATGATGTTGTTTCTTTCAGAGCTTCGGGCACTGCAGGGCGCAAAAGGCCAAGGCCCCTGCGGGAGCATGGCGACCATTTCTTCCTCTACCAGGCGCCTTTTCAGCGCGCCCACCTGCAACCTCGGGATTATCAAAGGAGGGTCATTACCGAATATGGTCCCTGGCATGGCTGAGGCGACCCTTGATTTCCGCTATCTGCCTGGCCAGAGCAGGCAAGGGATCATAGCGATGCTGCGGGCGGCGGGAGTTTCCGCGAAACGCAAGGGCGCGAAGACGCGATTCGGCTATACGGTCCTTTCAGACCAGCGGCCAGTGCTCTATGACAGCAAGGTCGCGCAGGCAGCAACTGACATCATCGTGAAAGAGACCCGCAGGGTCACGGGTCGCACAGCAACGCTCAAGGGACTGTCAGGCAGCACGGTCGGCAAGTTCCTTGGACACGCTGGCGTTCCTGTTTTGGGCATCGGCTGCGGCAAATCCCCTCAGATGCACGCCGCTGATGAGCACATCGCGGTCCGTGAGTTGGTGCTGTTCACAAGACTCACACAGGCAATCATCAATGGAATAGGAGAACAATGGGGACAACAGAATATCAGGGTGTGAGGATATCAATGCTCGGGCATGCGAGCGCGCTGCTTGAGGCGGGCGGCAAACGTGTGCTCATAGACCCCTTCAAGCTGAATACCGTTTCTACAGAACCTGCTGATCTCTCTAGGGGTCATGGCGCTGGGGGCTGGGCCGGCGGCCACGCTGATGTGGTCTTTGTCACGCACGAGCACTACGATCACTGCAGTATCGAGGATCTGCAGCAGGCCTGCGGGAAGGACACTATCGTGGTGACCGTTGTCGGCTGCCAGAGCAAGCTCATGCAGAACATCGACGCGAAGACGTTCCTTGTGGTCGCGCCAGGCGACTCTGGCAAGGTAGCAGATACGGGCATTGGGTTTGAGGCAGTTGCCGCCTACAATACCAACAAGCAGTTTCATCCACGCGAGAATGAGTGGGCTGGTTTTGTGGTTACTATCAATGGCGTGAGGGTCTATCACGCTGGCGATACTGATCTGATATCTGAAATGGGCAGCGTGCAATGTGATGTGGCTTTGTTACCGGTCTCCGGCACCTATGTCATGACCGCGGAAGAGGCGGCGCGGGCAGCGGGAGTCGTTGGATGCAAGCTGGCTATACCCATGCATTATGGTGGTATTGTCGGCACTATCGCTGACGCGCAGCGGTTCATCGCACTATTGCCGCAGGGCGTCGCGGGAAGGATACTGGAATAGAATTGTTGGTTCCTGGCGCCACATTCTGCATCTTGCGATGGTCAAGCCATGAAGCTTCTGCGCATGAATGCTCAAGCATAGGGACTTGACGCTGACGTCTGCGTCGCAGCAGCGCTGAGGGAAGCGTCGAGCATCAATAACGTGCTCCGCATCTTCGGCCGCGCTTTGCTCTGCCATCGCCTTGCGCGAGGGGGCGGGACACCTCAATGGATGTTCCCGGCTTCTCCGGTCATCCTGTCTGTCCATTGGAAACATTTATATATGGCATCTGGCGGTAATCATGGCTGTAAACCATGGCATCCATGTTTCGCGAGGTTATTGTCTTTTTCGGGGATTTAGGAATCTATGATGTTGTCCTGCCCTTCCTGCTTGTCTTCACCATCATGTTCGCGGTGCTCGAGAAGAGCAAGATACTAGGCATGGAACACATGTCGGACGGTAGCAAGGTCACCAAGAAGAACCTGAACAGCATGGTCGCGTTCGTGGTCGCGTTCTTCGTTGTCGCCTCCAGCCAGCTCGTCGGTATACTCAATGAGGCGCTTGGCAACATCGTCATTGTCATGATGGTCTCGGTCAGCTTTCTGTTGCTCATCGGCACATTCTACTCTGATGATGAAGAAGTGTTCCTGCAGGATGCCTGGCGAAAACTGTTCATGGTGCTCATGTTCATCGGTGTTCTGCTCATCTTCCTGCACGCGGTCAAGACCTCTGACGGAACGCCATGGCTAGAGTGGTTCTGGGACTGGCTGGTCGGCAACTGGGACTCCACAGCAGCGTCCAGCATCATCATGATTGTCGTGCTTATCGCAATCCTCTATTACATCACCAAGGACAATAAGCCTAGAGTCGCTGTCAAGGCTCCTGCCAAGAAGGAGTGAACTTTTTGCTTTCTGGATAGCCTGTATACTAGTGCCTCGCAGCATTCGTTTCTGAGCGCCACTCCAGGATCATCGGGGTGCTTGGGGCTGGTGTGGGCTGTCATGGCCCTGCAGGTGGCAGGTGCTGACAAGAGTTAAATATATATACCAGTAAACACGAAGGGACATCATAGCAGGAGGTATCACCCATGGTATACAACTTTTCAGACTTTTTTCAGTTTCTTGACCGAATCGGCGTGCTGTATGTTCTTGTACCGTTCTTCCTCATCTTCACCATTGTTTTTGCGATACTGCAGAAGACAAACATCCTGGGGGAGCATAAGAAGAACCTGAATGTCATCCTTTCGCTCATCCTGGCGCTGGCGGTCGTCATTCCCCATGTCACTGGCGCGTATCCCCCGGGTGGTGATGTCGTCAACATCATCAACGGCGCGCTGCCAGGGGTTTCACTGGTGCTCGTGCTCATCATCTGCACTCTGCTGTTGCTGGGTATCTTCGGCATCGACCTGAAATGGATGCCGTTTCCGGGAGGTATCCTGAGCCTGGTCGCGGCGCTCGTGGTCATCGCAATCTTCGGCTACAGCGCTGGCTGGTGGTGGGGCGGCGGGTTGCCATCAACGCTCTCTTGGCTCGATGACCCTGACGTGCAGGCGCTCGTGCTCATCATCCTGGTGTTCGCTATCGTCATCGGCTATATCACACGCGAACCAGGAGACAAGGAAGCCGCCAAGACCCAAAAGAATTTCATGGAGTCATTCGGCAGGATGTTCGGCGGCGGAGAGAAGTAGCCATGGCCAGTTTCCTGGACCTGTCGCTGTTTTCCCATTTTCATATTATTTTTACCTTTCTTCTTGTGCTAGTGGTCATGATAGGCGTTCTCACACACTACAAGCCTTTTGGCGATAAGTTCCCTGGCTACTGGGTCATCGCAGCGGTCGTCGCCTTCTTCACACTCTATTCCCCGACCGTTGTTGGTACCATCACCAACATGGCCCCTTGGTTTGTCATGATACTCATGTTCTTCGTGTTCCTCATCATCACCTACAACCTGCTCGGTGTGGAGATGGACTGGATAGGCCAGCACGTCACTGCGACGAGCGGCCTGAAATGGGCAGTGTTCATCATCGCGGTCATCCTATTCATCATGAGCATCTCCGGCAGTGTCGGCCCGAAGCTCGCGAAAGGTGAAGTTTCCGGCACATCTGATAACATCGGATCGGTCATCTACAATGATGGCACGGTAGCGACGACGCAATCTCAGGATTTCAGCCAGAACGTCTATGCCTTCTTTTTTCACCCAAAAGTGCTGGGCATGCTCTTCATCATGATACTCGCCATCGCGACGGTGGGATTGATGAGCTCGCAGAAAGGCGCGATGTAGAAGGGTGTCCGCGGTCTCTCTGCTCAGCGTTGCTCTGCGTTCTCGGCAATTCCGTTCTCGCCAATTCACTTCTCTATGTCATGGCCTGTTCCATCTTGGCTCTGGCGGTATAGAACGTAGTATCGTACAGGGCTCCGTTTGCTCATAGTAGTCTACTGGGCATAGAATCTACTGGGTTCTATTAGAGCCTTCCCGCGAGGTCTCCTGGCTGGGGTCTGCGGGTCGCTGACGGAGAGTTGTCTGGTTGCCTGCTGCCGGTATCTGGCTTGATGCCCTTCATCTCGCTGGTCAGGCGGGAGAGCTCGTTGATGTTCTCGGTGAACGTCGGCAGGACTTTCTGGAAGACCTTTTCCATGGCCTTTATCTCCGTTCCCACATTGGTGATGTTCTGGTCGTATTCAGAGATCTTGCCCAGAATCGCCTTATGCAGGTCAGTGAACTCTGATTTCAGGTCATTCATCTCCTGTTCGAGCTGCGCGAGCTTCTGGTCTACTTTTGATTTCCATTCGATTATCTTGTTGATGTTCTTGACCAGCTCGTTCCACTTCTCCTCGATAACAGCCTCGACGAGCTCTTCGATATGCGTGCCGGAAAAGCCAGGATCCTGGCTCATGCCCTGGCCCATCATCGTGCCCATGCCCTGGCTTTGTGGTGGACCCTGCATGGGTGGGCTTGCTGGCGGTGACTGCGGCATGGGATTCTCTATTCCCTGCGGCGAGAAATCATCACCATACTGGCCGGAGACACCAGATTGCATGTCGGCCTGGTTCATTGCGTCAAAGACGTCTTGGGGAGAGAAACCCTGCTGCTGCAGGTTATGGATTATCTGATTCGGAGAGACACCCTGGCTTCGCATCTGCATCACCAGGTCGGTTGCTGAACCAGGAGGGGCCATGGAGTATTTTGGGTGCCCAGTGTTTTTAAAGGTTTCTCCCTAAAACAGTGATTGGCCAGGCAAAGAACTGTTGATTGCAGCGCGTTGTGGCGTGTATGCTACTCCTGTCCTGCTGTTGGGGATTCCTGGGATGCCTTATGCTCAGCGGTGATTCTCCGGGCTATCCTCTCCGCCTCTTCATAGCTCACAAAGCTTGTCGGGTCCCAGAGCGAGAGGTACTTGTCGAGGACCTGGATCTCCGAACGCCTGGCGCATCCCGCCAGCTCCTTGAGGATCAGCGTCGCTGTCTGGCGCAGTTGGGCAAGCTCGCGCTTGGCGTCCGTAAAACCTTCTCGGATTATCTTGATATCGCCGCCCAGTTTCTTGTGGCTGGAAAGCAGGTTCTCGTCTATGACCTGCAGCCTGCGCCGCAGGTTGATGTAGCGCTCTTCCAGGACTCTCAGGCGCCTGCTCACGCTGTTTATCTCTTCCTGCAGGGGATTGGCTGAGGGCGCGGCAGGGGTCCCTCTCGGTTGTTTTGCCTGCTTCTGCGCTCTTCCCTGCTTCTGGGCTCCTGGCAGTGATGGTATGCCTTGCGGTCCGAGAGGGGAAGGCGCTGTCGAATCCTGGCTGGTGAGCTGCATGGGTGGTTCTTGGGAAGGGATGTATAAAAAGTTACCCACTGGGGTCCCTGTAGCTTGATCGCATTGTGCGGTGGTGTCGATGTCAGCGACCGAAACCATTATAAGGTGAATATGATAAAATACAGTTGATGGCAGGAAATACTCTTCATCATATAAAATATATTTTCTCATATGTACGGGGCTTGCTGCGCGAGCTTCGCTTTGCGGAGGTGGCTGGGCAGCCATGAAAAAGCCGCTCTCTGCCACGGTCGACGCGTCGCTCGTCAGCTGGATAGACAAGAAGCTCAAGGGCAGCCCGCGCTTTCGCAACCGCAGCCACCTGGTGGAGACAGCGCTTCGCAAGTTCATCGACGACTATCAGGAGGAGTCCTGATGGTCGTCCTACGACGTATGGACCCTGGTGGTACTGCTCTCTGCGGTATCAACTCTTCTTGCATTCTGGGTATTGCAGGTGTCACCCCGGAGGCTGACCGCCATGCCTGAAGGCTACGACATCCTGCACGAGGGTGAGGACGTCATATTGCGCATCGACGCTGAAAAAGCGGCGTATGTCCCGAGCCTGGAGGACTCAGCGCTCTGTATGGGGGACACGGTAGAGAAACTCGCTGAGGCGGGACGCGTCACGAAAATTGTCTTCACGCAGAAACGGGATTACGAGTATGACCAGACGCAGACCGAGATGCTGATGGAGATAGCCAAGCTCTACAATCAACTCATACGGCAGAAGAATATGCTGGGCTACTACGCGCTCGTCATGCCCGGCTGCGAGAACTACGCGAACGCGCGTTACAATGAATTGCAGCAGGTGGTCTTTCAGCTGCTCAAGAGCGACCCTCTTGGCTGCTATGTGGAGCTCAAACGCATCTATCGCCATGAACGCATCAGCGCCGCCAAGAGCTTCAGCGAGCAGGAGGCGGCCTGCATCAAAAAGTACATCGGTGTGCTGCGTTATCTGCTTGGGCAGCTGGACGCGACCAAGCTCATCCAGATGGCCAAGAGTCTGCTCGGAGGCTATCAGATGGGCAATAGGGATCCTTATCAGAAACTCTTCTCGCCCAGCATCAAGCCTGATTTCATGTTCACCAAGCTCATGGCGACGTATCCTGCGGACGCTGAAGAGCTGGACACCTATATCATTGACGATACTGAAGTCTCCATCTTCTCCCTGCCCGACAGCATCCAAAGCCTCTATCATATCATACCGCCGGAATTCAAGCTCACGGAGGACAAATACGACCTGCTGGATATCGCGCGCAAGATAATGAGCGAGCACAAGCCCAAGCGCGCCGAATTCACTGATCCCAAACGCATGCGTGAGGTCTTTGGCAATGTCGGTCATGACCTGCTCGAGGAGCTCGCGGGCTATCGCAACCTGCGTCTGCGGGAAAAGGAGCTTGATCAGCTGACGCAGATACTGGTGCGCTATACGGTCGGCTTCGGTCTCATCGAGGTCATCCTCAAGGACGAGCTGGTCCAAGACATCACCATCAACAGCCCTATGGGCCGCATCCCCATCTTCCTGGTCCACGCCAAGTTCGACGACTGCATCACCAATATCGTCCCGACGGAAGGCGAGGCTGAATCCTGGGCGTCAAAGCTTCGCCTGATGTCTGGAAGGCCCCTTGACGAGGCGAATCCCATCCTGGACACGGAGCTTGAGCTGCCAGGAGCGCGCGCGCGCGTCGCGGTCATATCAGAACCCCTGAATCCTACAGGTCTGGCCTACGCGTTCCGTCGTCACAGGGACAAGCCCTGGACCTTGCCTTTATTCATGAAGGCGCGTATGATAAACGCGCTGGGCGCGGGGCTCATGAGCTTCCTCATCGACGGCAGCCGCACCCTGCTCGTCGCAGGAACACGCAGCGCTGGTAAGAGCTCGTTGCTCGGCAGCGTGCTGGTGGAGATCATGCGCAAGTATCGTATCCTCACTATCGAGGATACGCTCGAGTTGCCAACCACCGCATTGCGCAATCTTGGCTATAACATCCAACCCCTGAAAGTCGCGTCAGCCCTCACCAAGGGCAGCAGCGAGGTCTCCGCGGACGAGGGCATCAGGACCACGCTGCGCATGGGTGACTCCTGCCTCATCGTCGGCGAAGTCAGAAGCACGGAGGCCGCGGCGCTCTATGAGGCCATGCGCGTGGGCGCGCTGGCTAACGTTGTGGCGGGCACTATCCATGGCGACTCGCCCTACGGCGTCTATGATCGCGTGGTCAATGACCTGAAGGTACCGCGCACGAGTTTCAAGGCCACGGACATCATCATGGTGGCCAATCCCCTGCGTAGCCCTGACGGTCTGCACAGGTGGCGGCGCGTCACCCAGATAAGCGAGGTGCGCAAGAAGTGGGAAGATGACCCGCTCATCGAAGGAGGGTTTGTCGATCTCATGAAATACGATTCCCTCACGGATGAGCTGCAGCCCAGCACGGACCTGATGAACGGCGACTCTGACATCCTCAAGAGCATCGCCGCCAATGTCAAGGAGTGGTCTGGCAACTGGGACGCTGTCTGGGGCAATGTGATGCTGCGTGCCGATATCAAGCAGGACCTGCTCGACCTCTCCGAGAAGGCGAAGAACCCGGAGATGCTCGAGGCGCCCTTCGTCATCCAGGGCAATGACCAGTTCCATCGCATCAGCTACAAGGTGCTTGAAGAGACCGGAGGCCTTGAGCCCAAACGCATCCGTTTTGAGTGGAACGATTGGCTCAAGGACGCGGCGAAGAAGACGTTCAAGTGAGGCAAGACGCGAATCACTATCACAGGAAACACATCCACAGAAGATCTGGGCCGATAGGGGATACGTTTCCTATCAAAAAAGAGGCGCATACGGTGAACAAAGAGGTGATGGCAGCTGTTGCAGGAGTGGCGACAGCCCTGTCGGCTATTGAGGGATGGTCCGTCGCCAGGAGGATGGCGCATGCAGTCTGACGAGCACATCCTGCATTACATCGCGCAGCAGCTGCGCGACGGTGAGGATCCTGCCCAGGTGCGTGAGTTCCTGCGCAGCAGGCATATCCCCCTGGTCACTATCAGGCGATTGTTCGCAGAAGCAGAGCAAGCTGTTGAATTCGAGACAGCGACTGCGAAGCATCACAGCACCGCGCTCTTTGACGTGGCTTTGCTCATCTTATTCCTCTACAATATCCTCCTGCAGGCGCTGAGTACGCTCGCCATCGCGGTCAATGGGTGGCTCGCTTTCATCGCCTTGCCGCTGGGTATGTGCTTTGGTTATCTCGCATCGCACCTGCTGCATCGCACTGGCGCGGGACCCACCCGTATCGCCCGGTTGGGATTCCTGCTGTTTCCGTCGTCGCTGCCTTTTGTGCTGTTCCTTCCTGCATTGTTCGTGCAGTATTCCCTGGCCTACGCGTACCTCGCCATGGTGCTCTACTACTTCGGCATGAACGGGATGTTTCTGCGCTTTCATCAGCGCAGCGAGCATGACCTGCGCACTGTCCGGCATCTGGCGCTCGAGGGACTGACATTCATCATGTTGCTCGCAGCGCTGCTCACGGCGGTGATCCTGTGAACCAGGACGACATCAACCTCCTGCTGGAGCGTTACAAGCAGAAGATAGAGACTGAACTCGCGAGAGACAAGCAAGGCGATGTGGCCGGCCAGGCGCCTATCCAGACGCGTAACTACCAGGACTTCAAGGAGGAGGTGCTCAGCAGCAGGCACACGTTCTATGAACGGCTGTGCAATGGCTGCGAGCGTATCATCAAACCGCAGGTGTCAGCCAAACGCCGTGGGCCCATTGTCGATGCCATCGAGAACGCGCATCTGTCCATCACCCCTGAAGGAGCTGCCAGCCTCGCGCTCATCGCGCCGTTGACCATCATCCTGCTGGGGCTTTTTTTCTTTGGCATGCTGCCCTTGCTCTTTGGCAGCGCGCCCCAGATGTTCTTTGTCGTCATGACTCTGCTCACTGGCGCGGGCATCGCGCTTCCGTTGGCTAACATGCCCTTGACTATCGCTAATAGCTACCGACTGAAGGCGAGCAACCAGATGGTGCTGTGCATCTTCTACGTGGTCACGCACATGCGCCACAATAGCAACCTCGAGCTCGCTGTCGACTTCGCGTCCGAGCACATCGGGCCGCCGCTGAGCCTTGACATGAAGAAAGTGCTCTGGAATGTCGAGACTGGCAAATATGATACGATCAAGGAGGCGCTGGAAGTATATCTTGACGGCTGGAAGAAATGGAACCTTGAGTTCGTCGAATCATTCAATCTCATCATCTCGTCGCTGTATGAGAACAGCGAGGAGCGCAGGCTCAACGCGCTGGACAAGTCGCTCACCATCATCCTGGAGGAGACGTACGAGAAGATGCTGCATTACGCGCAGAACCTGCAGAACCCCATGAATATGCTCACCATGCTGGGTATCATGCTCCCTATCATGGGGCTGGTCATATTGCCGCTCGCGCTTAATTTCCTCAGCAGCATCAAGTGGTATCACATCATGGCCATCTATGATGTGCTGCTGCCTGCCATCGTCTACCTCTATGGCATCAGCATCCTCAACACAAGACCGACGGGCTATGGCGAGACGGACATCTCTGAATCCAATCCTGAATTCGCCAAGTACAAGAACATCGTGCTGCACATCGGCGGCAGGGAGGTGCTGGTCAGCCCAGCCATGGTCTCGCTGATGGTGTTTGGTGTGCTCCTGTTCATCGGCCTGCTGCCATTGCTGCTGGGAAGAATCATCCCGCAGCAGACGCTGCTGAATGAAGGGTTCATCATCGAGAGCATGCGCATGAAGTTCCTCGGCTACAAGCTGACCAATGAGCCAGGCAAGTCCTTCATGGTCGGACCCTATGGCATCGGCGCGTCCGTGCTCAGCCTCTTTGTCACGTTGTCGCTGGGGATCTCGCTTGGCATGTACTTTCGCAACCGCTCGCGCAACCTCATGAAGATACGCGAGAACAGCAAGAAGCTCGAGTCAGAATTCGCGTCGTCGCTCTTCCAGCTCGGAAACCGGCTGGGCGACAACATCCCCGCGGAGATAGCGTTCCAGAAAGTGGCGGACGTCATGGAAGGCACCACGTCCGGGGATTTCTTCAAGGTCGTGAGCATGAACATACGGCGGCTTGGCATGGGCCTAAAGGCGGCGATCTTTGATCCCCGCATCGGAGCGCTCGTCTATTTTCCATCGGATCTCATCAAGAGCAGTATGAAGGTGCTCGTGGAGAGCGCGCGCAAGGGGCCTGTCATCGCCAGCCAGGCGCTCATATCGGTCAGCGAGTATCTCAAGGAGATGCATCGCATCGACGAGCGCCTCAAGGATCTGCTCGCGGAGATAATCAGCGGCATGAAGAGCCAGACCAGCTTCATGGCCCCTGCCATCTCAGGCATCGTCGTGGGCATCACCAGCATGATAACCTTCATCCTCGCTGAGCTCGGCACGCTCATGAGCGACCTGGGCAAGGAGCAGGCAGCGGCAGGCGGGCAGTCCATGGCAGGGCTGCAGATATTCGGGAACGCTGATCCTATCCCCACCTACTACTTCCAGCTCATCGTCGGCATCTATATCGTGCAGCTGGTCTATATCCTCACGGTCATGCAGAACGGCATCGAGAACGGCGCGGACAAGCTCAACGAGCGCCACCTGCTCGGGCAGAACATGATCCGCTCCGTAGTGCTCTACTGCATATTGGTCCTTATCGTCATGTTCATCTTCAACTCCATCGCAGGCAAGATACTGGCGAGCACTGCGCTGGCCGCAGGATGAGCGGCTGCAGGATGGTGGCAGAGGATGAGGGGTGCAGGATGAGCGGCTACAGGATATCCTTGCATCGGGCGTATATCTTTTAAGCAGTGTTGTACTCCACCAGGGCATGGGGTCGCGAGGGCATGCGGGGCACGAAGATAACTCTTCGCGCTCCCGGCACATCCAGAACCATGCAAGCGCTGATGACAGCGATATCGCACCCGGTGACGCTGTCGTGCAGCTGCATCTGTTCCCGCTGTTTCCTATCCTTTTGCTCTGTGTGCTGGTCTTCACGCTAGTGTACTCGCCGCATCTGCATTATCCCTATCCGTTGCATATCGATGAGTGGCATCACATCACAGAAGCATACTTCTTACGGGACGGGGGTTATTCCTTCTCCAGTCCATCGGCGCTGGAGTTTGGATTCCACGCCTGGCTGTGGCTGCTCTCCTTCGTCTTCGACCTGGTCAAGCTCTATGCCTTCCTGCCGGCGCTCGCGGCAGTGCTGTCTTCTCTCGTCCTGTATGTGATGATGTCGCGTGTGATGGGACGAGCCGGCGCGACAAGCAAGGCCTCGCGGCAGGCAGGTATGTTGCGGCCTGATCTGTTGCGGCCAGGTCCGTCGCAGACAGGTATGTCGCGGACGGGCGTGTGGTACGGCCTTGCGGCAATGCTCTGCTTCGCGGCGTTGCGCAGCAACGTGTACGTCATGGGTCTCTGGTTCTATTCCCCTATGACTGCGGTCATCCCTTTGTTGTTTCTGCTCATCTATCTGCTTGCATGGCATGCGCGCGAACCGGCTGACGGTCGTCGCATCTGGTTGGTCTTGTTCCTGTATAGTATCATCGCGGTCGTGCATCCGTTGTCTGCGTCGTTCTTGCTTCCGATCCTTGTTCTCTGGTACGCGCTTCGCCGCGACCTGTTCGTCCGTGACGGTAATGCCCTGACGGTGGGAGCTGTCGTCGGGATCTGCATCGCCATGGCGATGCTTTGGCAGGGAACCACCTCGCTTACGCTGCGCAGACTCTTTGGTATGCTGGTGTTCCCTAATTCCTGGGGGGTGCTCAATAGGCATATACCCCTCATGGAACTGTATCCTCTTGTCCTTCTGGCGCTGGCGGTAGTGGGCGCTGTGGTGTTGCTATGGAGCCGACAGCGCACGCGTGAGCATCTGCTCCTGTTGCTGTGGCCTGGCGTGCTGCTGGCGCAGAAGGTGGCGGCAGACCACCTGCAGTGGAGTGTGTTCGTCCCGTACCAGCGCCTTGTGTATTATCTCATATTAGGGCTGGTCCCCCTGAGCGCCATGGGGTTGGTGTTCCTTTCGCGCACCCTGCATCGCAGCTTGCGGAGAGCTGGGCGAGGACAATGGGGCTTGCCTGCAGCCACGCTATTGCTCATCTTGGTCTGCTTTTTTTCATTCCGCGGCTATGGACAGATCGATTCCCAGGTAGGCTTGTATCATCTCATCGATGACGCGGGTTACCATGCGCTGCTCTATCTGCGCGGTCTTCCTGGCAGCAGCGCCCTTGCTAGGCCTGAACTAGGCACCACGCTCTATCCAGTCGCGCGCAAGCAGGGCTTTGGCAGCATGTACTTCTACGGCGATCGGGGGTTTGTGGAGCGCTTCTTCACCAAGGGCTGCACCGGAATGCAGAATGATATCGCGTGGACGCACGCGGACTACGTCATCAGTGAAGATGCGATAGACTGCGGATGGGAGCTGGTGTACGGGCCTGATGCGTCAGGGGGCGCAGGGGGCCCCGATGCGGTCTCTGTGCCTTCTGATGGCGCGACAGCACCATTCATCTACCGCACAACTCTTTTGAACAATAGCTGACTCCCCTCTTCTATGGAGCCTCTGGTGCATCTCTTCCTGCCGGTGATGCTGGTGCTGGCGCTCTACCCCCGCATGGAGAAGCGGCTGGTCTGGGGGCTCTGCTTCCTCACGGTGATCCCGGACCTGGATGTGGTCGTAGGGCATCGCAGCTTGCTGCACAACCTGCTCTTTGTCCTCCTTGTGGCTGGAGGCATCTGGCTCGCGGGCAGGAAGACCATGGGTGAAGAGCGCGCGCGCATCGCGTCCTACCTGGCGCTCTTCTATCTCGGCTCGCACCTGCTGCTGGATATCGGCTCGCCAGGCGTCCCATTGTTCTATCCATTTTCTGACCACCTGTACGGGTTCAATTTCTATCTGCTGACCACTGCGGTCAACGGGCTGGGCAATGGGCTTGGCCTGCGGGCGCAAGGATCGATAATCAATAATCCCTTGCAGGCGGCAACAGCCATGACCGATGCGCCCGCAGTGACCACGCTGGGCGTCGTGCTGGTAGTGCTCGTGCTGCTGCTCCTCGTGGGCAGAAAGTTATTTAAGGAACGGAGAGCCCCTCCAAAGCCATAGGGGGGCATCTGAACACGTCGCATTGGTCAGTGCCCCTGGTATAATGAGCCATGGTTGAATAGCATGCAAACGAGCCGTCTGGAGTTCCAGGACCGCATCGAATATATCCCCCTGGAGCATCTCCGCTATGCGCCGGGGAGGATACGCCAGCGAATCAACCCGGAAGACGTGCGGAGCCTAGCCAGGACCTTCCAGACCTTTGGCATGATGCAGCCTCTGGAGGTCAATGAGCGCGATGAGGTCATCCTCGGCACGAGGCGTCTAGCGGCGGCTAAGCTCGTCGGCCTCTCACCTATCCCGGTCATCCGGCGCAGCGTGCCTGAGCTCTACTCCCTCGAGAAGCAGCTGGTCTCTGATCTGCACACCAGGCATCTCACGATACTGGAACGCGCGCATGCGTTCCAAAACCTCCTGGAGCTCACCGGCATGAGCAAGTACGCGCTGGCCAAATACCTCAGCCTCTCGTCGAATCTCATCTGCAGGACACTCGCTATCCTCAAGGCCAACCCCACGACCATCGCGCTGATGGAGGAGGGCAAGATAAGCCAGCGCACCGTGACTTCGGTGCTCTACCGGCTCAAGGACAAGAGCAAGGAGGACTGGCTGATAGGCAAGATAATCCGCGAGAAGCTGACGGTTCGTCAAGCCGAGCAGCTGGTGGCGGAGATCAATGATACAGCCATACTCGCGAAGCATTTCATGCGTCATGTGCGCAGCTTCCGCACGAGTGTCACACACTTCCAGGAGAAGCAGCATGCGGTAGGCCTTGAGCCCTGCGAGCGCGCGCTCATGGAGAAAGAGCTCTCGCTCACCCTTGACCTGCTAAGAGAGACGCGCAAAGGCATCGCGTCGCCTGCCCGCGAAGGTTGATGTCCTCTCAGGATATGCGCATCTCCCTGCATGGTTGTCTTATTCAATATGGCGTCGACACGATGATCTCTGACGCGGTCCCTTGTGTCTCTTTGGTGTGTCCCCGAGATAGCGTCCTGCTGCTTTCTACCATCATCGAGAGCGGCAGAGCTGTATCGGGGCGAGGCAAGGGGATGCAGTATCAGGATGCGATACGAGAGTGTCAGGACAAGGGATGAGGGTGTCAGGGTAAGATATGCGGGTATCAGATTAAGAGCGACGGGTATCAGGATATAAGGGACTGTCGATGAGCAGCGACCTCCATAGCAGGCTGGACGACACAACAATTAAGAATGGGCAGGCTATGCCACCTTCTGTGGCATCGACAGAAAAGCATGAGCCAAGAAGCCGCGTCCGCAAGCCGCAGCCAGGCTCCGGTTTTGCAGGTCAGCCAGCAACGTATCTTCGAGTCCTGCACGAGCATCGCAGGTTGTATCTCACGCTCCCCTTGGTAGGACTGCTGCTCGGCGCGCTCGCCGTCGTGCTCATCCCCCCACGATACGAGTCCACCGCTGTTGTCGAGCTCGCCCGGGTCAATGGCGGCTATGTCATCACTCCCATAGAGACACGTGAGCTGCTCAGCAGCGGACTGCTGCTCTCCGACCCGCTCAAGGACTTCAACATCTCGGATCATCTCGTCACCTTCATCGACAACAATCTTGACATCGAGCTCGTCAAGGAGGAGGTGGACTATCACAAGTTCTCTGTCACTCCCTATGTCAGGATCCGCCTGCGCGCCGACACCCCGCAGCGCAGCCACGACATCCTGTCCCGGCTGGTCGAGGGCTTCCTCTCCCTGGAGGCCCTCGAGTACAATGAGCAACGAAGCCTGCTCATCACCTCCCAGGAGCGCAGGTCGCAGCTCGCCGACGAGCATGAGGCCTCCCGGAGGCAGACCATCGCCCTGTTGGACGCGCAGCTTGAGAGCGCCAGGGGCCTTCTTCAGAACACGACAGACGCCAGCGCGGCGCAGCTGCAGCTCGCCGCGCAGCAGTACATCACGGACATGGACGCGCAGCACGACGCCATCTACGAGCTGGAGCAGCAGAACCTGGAGGGCAAGCTCTCCCTCGAGGACCAGTTGACGCGCACCAAGCCCTTCCGTATAATAACACCGCCCACGCTCGCGCCGCACCAGGTCTTCCCCCGTCCAGGCATCCTGCTCGTGGGAGGATTCATTGGAGGCCTGCTCATCGCGCTGCTGTTCACGCTACGGGACGATTGAACGCGTGACCCTCGCAGCGCTCGCTTGCCTCACAGCCCCTTTCCTCAGATCACCTTCCCCCCTCCCTCC
>MNWW01000076.1 GCA_001871415.1 Candidatus Woesearchaeota archaeon CG1_02_57_44
ACCGTGTCAGACGTCGCGTCCTCGCGTGCATCAGTCCTCTTGGTGAAGTGGACAAGCAACGCCCCGTCTTCCTCGATGACCTCATAGTCTCGGCCATACTGGCGTGAATCATAGCTCTCCTTCACATCAAAATGCAGGGAGAGCCATTGCACCGCGTCGCTTTCATAGACGAACGCGTCTGTGTCCTGCACAGGAAAATAGCGCTCACGAAACATCGTCGTCCCCTGGCACTGGCGTTCCACGCACCAGAACTTCTGGACAACCTTCATGACATCGTAGTGGTCTGGCTCGATGTTTTCCAGCACGCGCAGCATCTTGTTGTTCTTACGCACAAAGAATCCCAGATACCTGCTGGCAGGCCTGCCAGATAGTGACAGATAGCCCCCTCTGCGATTGCCGAGTAGAAATCCAATCTGCCCGTTCAACTGCCTCATGACAATCCCCAGACAGCAGCATCCGCGCCACCAGCGGCTCTTACCACAGGCCCCATATTCACAACCCTTCCCATCAGCGCCCAGCCCCCACTCACAGGTTTATATATCTTGCGCAGGGAGAGAGGATGCATGCACAGACTAATGAAGTCAGCCTGACCGCCGTCAAGAGCCATCAGTATATACCAACGCCTGCCCGATTCCGCCCTTTCCGTAACCCTTCCGATTTTTTCTCGCGAGCGCCTATTAAGGAGTTTCAGATTATGTGATTCATGACGAACGCGAGTAATAATCAACAGGCAGATGGACCTGTGACGCTGGACCGCGTCCTTGAAAAATACTTGCAACCCCCAACACCCCCTGTTTCCCCGCAGAGCGATGCATCCTTTGCCCTGATCCCTGCTGACATCGGAGACCAAGGCGACCAGGATGACAGCCATCACGCACTGGTTCCCGCAGCATCGGTTCCTGCGACACTGATTCCTGCCACGGCGACCCAACAACTTCGTTTCCCCTACATCACCCCAGCTGCCATCAGCTTCGGCCAGGAATGTATCAATACCACCAGAACACTCCTTGAGACGCTCGACCAGGATCTACAGGAATATTGCAACAGCAGCCCTCTGACAAGCGCAGGCCAGCAGACCTTTGGCTTTCCCGATATGCTCCTCGCCGCCGCTATCACGCAGTCGACCGTGATGCTGGTCGGAGATTCAGGCACGGCTAAGACCCTGGTCTGCAGGCTTGCCATGCGAAGCCTGTTTGGCGCGGAAGCGGTGGAGCGCGACATCACTGAAGGCCTCAGCCAGGAGGAGTTCCTGGACATCGACATGGGCGTGATACGCAATGGTGGACGCTTGCAGGACGCCTATCAGGCACTACCCATCATCACCGGCCCGGCGAAATTATTCAATGAGATAAATCGCGCGCAACCATCGCTGCAAAACATCTTCATTCCCTTGCTGGATAACTGTTTCTCACCGCTAGGAAAGGATGTCGCCTGCGGCCTGCAATATGGCGGCGGCGCTTACCAATGGGTGCTTATGACCATGAATCGCGGGGCAGACTACTCAGGAACATCTCCGGTCGATAGAGCCGTGCAGGAGCGTGTTGCCCTTACCATCCCCATGGAGGAATTCATGCCCGGAGTCGACGACAACTCCCGCATGGTGCGCGCCCAGCAACCCTCCCGAGGATCGCAGGGACAAGGACCGTCGGGCCTGACCGCCGGGCCGCGCGAGAGGCAAACGCAGGAACACACGCCTGCGCAGCGTCAGCATATCGGCGAGCTGCTCTGCCTGCACCTTGCCGCAAGGTCTATCCCGCTCGAGGAGGACAGCATAGCCCTGGCGACGTACATGCTCAACCTCGACCATTGCGTCAAGGCGACCGGCTACAGGAAAGCAGCGGGCCACTCCCTGGCCGAGTGTGAAGGATGCGCGCATGCCAAGCCGAACAAGGGCCTGTGCGGCCTCATCCGCGCCCCGTCAGCAAGGAGCGTGTGCCGCTGGATATCTTATACTGCCGGATTCGCCCTGGTTAGGGCTGCACGGACAGGCGTGCCGGCAGACAAGCTGGCTATCACGCCAGACGACCTGGTCGCGACGGCCCCGTTGACATTGTATGACAGGATGCCTGTACGCCCGGAAGCGCTCGATGGCTTCAGTGGGCAGGCCGCAGCGATAAACTACGTGGTGAGGAATTGCCGCAGGCGCTGCGATGAATTTCTGGCCACAGCGCATGGACGGCAATACCTGCTCGGGGGCGACTTGACTGCTGCAGCGAGAAAAGATCTCGAGCGATACGCCATGGACAAGGACCCGTGGGCAGTGCGCATCGATGACATGAGGGCCTGCCGATGACAGCTGACAGCCAGGCGCCCCCCCCTGCAGCGCGGATGCAGGACGCATCCTGCGTCGGGCAGCTGCGCGTGCAAAACCCCTCCAGCTCAGCAGGCCTCGCCCGGCAGACCCCAGCAGGCGACACCCTTGACGAATCCCTGCAGGCCTGCTACGCCATCGCCAAGATGCAGGGATACGATGCCACGTGGATGCAGGCCGGAGACAGCAGCGTGCCAGTAGAGGCGTGGATAGACCTGAAGAACTGGTGCATGACCATCAACACGGCACCTGATCTGGAGGACCGGGTCACCAGGGCCCTGCAGAGCAATCGGCAAAGACGACCGCGCTCAAGGTATGCCACGGTCGCGACCCTACCAGCGATAGGACGCATGCTCGAGACCATCACCCGTCATGAGCTGGGGCATTGGGAATTCTGCCCGGGCTCAGCGTCAGACTATGTCGCCATCCTCGATGCTTGTGCCAGCGTGGATAGCAGCAACGCGACAGTCGTGGCCAATATGTTCACCGATACGATCGTCAATACGCACCTAACGCAGGAGATGAGCGCCGGCGACAGGTTCCTCGACGGGCTGGGGCTGGTCTATCTGGTGTCCCTCCATAAGAGAAGGCGACAGCCGACGCTGTCATTGTTCCTCGGGATCATGCTTGGGTGCATCACTGATGACGCGGAGTTGCTCGATCTATCAGGGAAATATCGGTCCAGCGCCCTGGCCCATGACGGCATCGCCCTGTTCCGTGGGACAGACTATCGCATTGGCAGGGCATGGCCGCTGCTGGCACGACAATACGCGGCGCTCTTCCAGCGGCTGCAGCAGGACAATGCCAATGGAGCATCATCATCGGGAGTGCCTAGAGCAGCAGAGAAGCGGATCAATGGCAATGCCCTGCCAGGGCTCAGCCGACCCCTTGTCGACCCGCAGGGCAGGAATTACTGGGAGGCCGTCTTTGCCCTGGCGCGCCAGGGAAGCACAGACAACACAGGGGACCAAGAAGACGGCAGGGAGGACCACACGGCGAAGCTTGGCGCGACGGTTGAAGCGCAAGGACAGCAGACAGGCGCAGGGGGCCGGGATACTATCGCACGGGATGGCGATGATCCTGCCGCGTCCGCATGGGCATGGGATACGCCCGCTCCAGGAAGCCCGGGCGCGAGCCTGCTCCGCCCGTCCATCCTTGCGCAGGATTGGTTCTTTCGCCTGCATGCCCAGAAGGTCTGCCTGCGCGCGCAACTCGATGATGCGCCCACAAGGACCATATACAGCACAGGGCATCTGGTCGACGATGAGCACACGGACGGGCGAAGGATGCGATGGGGCCGCACCCTGTATCTTCCGGCAACAGCGCAGGGACAGCGCCTGCTGTTGACGCAACGTGAGGGCCCGGTGCCATTGCCTGCGCCCGGAACAGAGCGCATGCCGCAGCTGCCTGACATCGCATTCATCATCGACTCGAGCGGTAGCATGGGATATCGTCCGTTTGACCTGCGATGCCCCTATGGCCTGCTGCTGCTCGCGTGTTACTCGGTCCTGCGCCATCTTGATGAGAAGAACGCGCCGATAAGGACAGCGTGTGTCAATTTCTCGAGCACCACCAAATCCTCAGGCTGGCAGGAGCGTCACAATCAGCACAAGATGAGAAAGACCCTGCTCGCATATGAAGGCGCAGGGACGATATTGGATATCAGCGCATTAAGTAAGCTTGACAAGGCGACGAACAGACCGTATTGGCAGTTGCTCGTGACCGACAGCGGCCTTGGCAATACTGCACAGGCGAGCGGATATCTTTGTCAGACGAGGAATCGGGTCACCTTGTTGCAGATAGGAGATCCGACGGTGCTATCAAAGGCGCTTGATGCTGCCGGAAGACAGGTCGCATATGTTCATGCGCCTGAGCAGATTACAGGTATGCTCCTCGAGCAGGCGGTGAGCATCTACGGATAGTCCGGGGTATGGCGTCAGAGGAGGACAGCCCGGCATGTTCCGCAGCGATCAGCAGCGTTCCGTAGCAATCCGCAGCGATCAGCAGCGATCCCAAGAGAGGGATAGTCCAGGAGTATGGCGCCCGTGGAGGCGATACGTGCAGGCAGGAGAGTCCAAGGAAAAGAAGAGATAAGCAGGAGAGAAGCGACGAGCAGAGACCGGGAGCGCATCATGGGACTGCTGGAGGATATCACGCAGGCATTGGCAGACAGGTCCGCACGACAGGCGGTCGCGGACTGGCAGGATCCTGCCATTGATCAGTTGCTGCGCGACAGCGCTGCTGGCCCTCATGCTCAGGATCCGCAGGTGCGATCTCTAGTGAGACTGCAGGAGAGCTATCGGCAGCTCGCCCTTCTCCTGGATTGGTGCGCAAGGGCGACCACTCTCGACGGATTGGCTGCGAGCGCTGCCTTGCATCCCGGCCTGACCCCGTGTCTGCCAGCCGTCCTGCCTAGGCATCAGCAGGAAGCGGCCGACGTGCTGAGAATAACACAAGGATACGCCAGAGCGCAGGTGGCGATGGCAGTGTCGCGCACCTACCAGAGGTATGCCCAGATAGGCAATGACGCCCAGATAAGCAGTGGTGCCCAGAATGGCAGTGGCGTGGAGCAGCAGAGCGCTCAGGATACCATCCTGCAGCGCATCCTCGACGAGCATGTGCGAAGCGTCGAGCAGGTGGCGCTGGCCGTGTCCTGCAGGAGCAGCGAGACAGCCCGGCGACCAGCATCAGGACGGTCGACCCACAGGGCAGCGGCATCAGACTCACATGATAGTGATGCAGGGGTTCGCGCAGCCCCGGCACCGCAGGACCAGCAAGCGCGGTATCTGGCGCGCGACGCAGCCTGTCACGCGCTGCTGACAGCGACCACCTACGACGCCGTAGAAGATGCCTTGCGTCAGGCGAGACCACTGCAGGAGGCATCGGCAAGCGTCAGCGGTGAATCGGACGTCAGCCGGGATACCTTGCTGCGCGATGCCATCACCTATGCCCGGGGCAGGCTGCCCCTGCTGCGCCAGCAGGAGAGAGACCATCTGCAGGCCCGGTGGGACTCGTCCTCAGCGAGTGAGCGCCTGCAGTGCTGGGCATGGTATCAGCAACGCGCGGAAGAGCTTGCCTATGGTCCGCTGATGGACGCGATGCAACAGGAGCGCGCAGATGCGCAGCAGACGCAGGATGCCCGAAGACTGCTGCAGGACGCGATGCCGCTATCAGGTCGATACGACGACCGCATGACGGATGCAGACAGCAGCGATCCTAGAACAGGACAGACAGTGATCGATGACCTCGCGCGACGTGCCCGGGCATTGCGTATGCTGCGTGGACTTCGGACAGAGGCGCTCGAGCAGCAGATAGCGCACGCGACAGGAGCATATCTGCGTGACAGCAGGGACGCCTGGCAGCAGGCGTGCCAGGAGATCTTCACCCACTATCAGGATGAGCGTATCCCATCGCGGACACACGGTGCAGCACTGCCTTCGGTCGTGGATTCTCGACAAGGAGAAGCAGGACCACAGGGGATGACACGCGCTATCAGAAGATTCTTTGGCGTCCCCGCATCCACGGCGCAGCACATCCACTCGCGCGCGACGCAGCCGCATAGCGCTGATGGCACGACGCCTTCGGCCATACACCTTGACGCGCTCGCGCTTGATATCCTGGGCGTCACATCGGCTTGCCCGTATCGTCAACACGCAGAAAATCCGCGAACAGATAATGGGGTATATCAAAGCATTTCAGCTCTGCCATCGCGGCCTCGTTGCTGATATCCTTGCTCAGGTAGACGTCCCGTGAGCCCGATGCCCACTTCCAGCCATGCTGTTCAAGGATCCTGAGCGCCTTGCCCACGTCGCTGAAGCGCCTGGCGATCTCTTGCCCGACGCGCTCAATGCCCGCGATGTCCAGGTCGCCCATGCCCATGGCTTCTTCCGCGTCTTCGAGCAGCAGTATGGAGATATTGACCATGAGAAGACCGTGATGCTGCCAGGTTAAAAAATCTTGCTATTCTTGCTATTCATGCCGGATCCCGCAACCGCTGAGGATTCACTTCCCAAGATGCGAGAGGATATCCGCCTTTGTGATGACCCCCTTGGCCTTGCCCTTGTCCATGACAATCAGCAGGGGAAAATGCTTGAGCAGGTCGCGCACCGCGTGCATGCTCGCGTCTTTTGCTACAGACGGAGGTGACGCTTCCATCACATCGTCAGCCGTGAGTTTGCTCACATCCTTGCCGCTTGCGACCGCCTCAAGGATAGTGGCTTCAGAGATCAGACCAATGACTTGCGATCCTTCAAGGACAGGGATCTGGCTTATGTTGTTCTTCTTCATCTTCTGCGCGACGTCAAGGACGAGCTGGTCCTGTGTCACGCTCATCAGCTTGCTGGTCATGATATCCTGCGCCCGTGAGTTCTCTTTCTGGCTGAGCAGCTCCAAGGACTCCAAGATGCGCTTGGCCTTGCTGTAGGCCGGATCGATGCTTCCAGACTCGATCTTCGCGATGAGGCTTTGTGACACATTCGCCTGCCTGGCGAGCTGCTGCTGCGTGAATCCTAGCTTCTTTCGCAATGGCTTGATATCATTAAGTTCGAGCATAAAAATGCGGATATGAATGTCCTATTTATGGTTATCGGAATCGCGAAAAAAAGCAGTACAACGCCCGCACCACCCATAACTTTATTAAATACAGCGCGGTGCAGTACTTCATGAAATGCGTCATCTGCGACGGCGACGTGGACTACGTCATCAAGGGCACGCACGAAGGATACTGTAAGGAATGCGCCCTTGAGCATTTTGAGGACGTTGACATGCTAGAGCCACGGGGGAATGCCAATGCTAAAGAAGACGACAGTGAATGACGAAAAGAAAGTGAGTTTTGCCGCGTCATCAAAGAGCAAATCATTGCAAGAATTTCTTGAAGAAGAGTAAGCGCAGCCACAGGTCAATCAAGACAAGCTGTCGCCCAGCACGCATACACTGCTTCGCAGGCGCATCCCGCACAGGGTCATTTCCGCGTGCACAAATATTCATAAATCATTTGCCAGAACCGACAGTCGCTCCCTGGCGACCGTAGCGACAGTGCCTTCGCGTTGGGCCAGCAGCGCGTACTCTCTCGCGATGCTGCCAATACGATCGTTGCGGTTGTTGAGCAGCTGCGCGGCAAGGACATAATCCTGCGCCTGTATGGCATTCTGCACATCGCCCGCCAGTACCGGAGGCATGATGCCGCTCAGACCTGCAGCGATGCGGGCGACCGCTGCGAACAGAGCCTCAAGCTGCTGGGAGTCATAGTTCTGGTACGGACCCAAAAGCGATGCGTCATGGCGACGCTCCAGTATCAAGGGAGGAAGAATGATTTCTGCCACTTCCGTGATATCAGGAAACTGCCAGAGGCATCGACCACCACGGCCACCAAGGGTCATAAGTTCCCTCGCTAGCAGGGTTGATTGCTCATCAGGCTTGATGACCGATATGATGCCGGAGGAGAGCACCAGAACGGCCTTTATGCCCACGCGGACAGCAATGATCCTTGCTTCCCTGGCAATGTCGCTATCAGGTCCGTCCAGCATGCCGACACCGACGCTGACCAAGGCATGACAATGGTAGCGCTCGGCTAGCGCGAGAGCGACACCCCCCGTATACTCATGCTCCGGGCGCGATGGCCCTGGCGAGCTGTGGGGCGCTATGATGAGCAATGGCCTGTCTCCGGGATGATGGATAATGCGAGGTTCTCCTGTGTATTGCACGAGCGAGAACTCCAGGTCACGGATGCGCGCGAGCGATTCAGGCAAGGGATACTGGTACGCGTGCCCTCTGGGCGACAGGGTCGTGTCTGCTGTCAACATAACCATGTCGGCTGTTGCTGCGCGTGTCTTAAGCGCCTGAGGAAGCGTGCAGGAGTAAGAGGGAAGTTCTCCCTGGACAATAGGACAGCTCATCGCGCCATTGATGGATACCCTGGCGCCTTGCGCGATTCCCAGCGCCTTGAGCACATCCGGCGAGCAGGTGATGCACCCCTGCCGGTCCTTCGACGCTGTGATAGATACATGGACAGTCGCTGGCGTAACAGACGCGGGAAGCGATGCGGCCGTGCACGTCGCTGTGCGCAGCGCATTGGTCCCCAGCATGGCGAGCAATATGTCTTCTGCTATCCAGCCATGGCCAGAATCGCCCCAGGATGCAATGCCGGTACGCACCTTATAGGCCCGCAGCGTGCCATGAGAACTTGGGCGATGCTCACTGAAGCCGACAAGCAGGACAGCAAGAGAACTGACAGGTTTCCCAAATCGGGTGATGGTCCCTTCACCGTAGCTTGAGAATTGCTCATCCACCTGCAGGACGCAATAGACCAACTGCCCCTGAGCAAGGACTCTTGGCAGATCTGTTGCAGCGACAATGCAGTGGCCGACGAGCCCGTAGGCCGGATGCTTCGTCAGCGCGTCAAACGCATCGCCACCATATCTTCCCCTGAGGTCCACGCGTATCAGAGGTCCCGCTTGTCCCTGGTTATGAAGATAGGATACGAAGTCTGTGAAGGTATCCTGCACAGGCCCCATGTGCGATGAAAGGTCACTGTCAGGGATATGCTCATCAGTGTGAGAGAGATCATCTCCAACACCCAGGCCTAGCGCAGATGACTTTCGGGCAGAACCTTCAGGCACCACATACGCAGCGTCATCTGGTCGCGCAGGATCAGGAGGGACATGACCTATGCGCGCGCCCTTTGCTCGCAGTGCCCTACGACGCTGAAGAGGAACATGTATAGCAACAGCGCCCGTATCCCTGGCATTGAAGCGGCCCGCAGGAGATCCTCCCTGTGAGGTAGCGAGATTAGTGCCTTCTGAGTAGCCTGAACGCGCAGCGTGAACAGCGATGCCGCTGACCGGCGCGACAGAAAGCACGAAGCTGCCATCACGCGAGGAACTGCCCCGGGCAAGCTTGATGCCCTGTGCTTCTGCCCAGACACGTGCCTTGATGCCCTCGTGCGTAGCCTCATCAAAGACCTGACCCTTGAGCACTGCTGAAGCGAGCGAGCGCTCGCGACGATGCGACAGCAACGCGGCCAGCAGCAACAACAGCAGGCCAGGAGCCATGAGCCAGGCAGCGCTGAAGCTACCCGCGATGATGCACGCTAATCCTGCTATGACCAGGATAATGTCTATACCGTCACGTATCGTATTCACCCCTTTTGCCAAGAGCAGATAGCGTCAAGGTTCACCCCTTTTTCGCGCTTGGCGTGCATGATGTGCCCTGATGCTATTTAAACCTTGTTGCGGCAGATGCATCGCTGATTGCATAGGACAGGACGATGAAGAAAAGAATCGCTAAGACCATAGAAAAGGAGCGGCGCACTGGACAATGGAGAACGGGAATGACCCTGGCTAAGACAGTATCGGCTTGCCCTTCACAGACACGTGTTCAGCGGCTATCGGCTGAATAGCAGCAAGGAGCTCTTCAGGACTGCGCACGCCATCGATGGGGGTATCAGGATACAGGTCAGTCTTGCTGACATACACGAGGACCTGCGCGATGGATTTCGCGCGGACCAGAAGTCGCTTCTGTTCAGCGTCATCCATGCTGGGATCAAGGACCAGACAAATGAGGTCTGCGTGCTTTGCGGCAATCTCTGCCTGCAGCTCGATGTCATTGGCATGATCGCGACTCAACACGCCAGGCGTGTCAATGAACTGGATACCATGCACGTAGCCGAGATTCAGGCTCTTGGTCGTGAACGCGTAGGGTTGCACTTCCGGCGTCGCGGTGGTCAGCTTGCCTAGCAGCGTGCTCTTTCCTGCGTTGGGCATACCAAAGAGCACGACCGTGAACGCGTTCTTGAGCTCAGGCAGCCGACGAAGGGCCTTGCGGGCCACTTCCAGAGACACAAGGTTCTCATCTATCTGCTTGAGAACAGAACATAAACGCCCCTGGTATTTCCTAGTGACCTCCTGCTGAGCGTCGTGCGTGCCAGGGACTGTTTTTCCAAAGTGTGTCTGCTTCTTGGACATCCTGCGCATGAATGCGCGGTACTGGAGGCGCAAGTGATGCGACTTTCGCTTGCTCCAGTCAACGGCGCCAAGACTCTTTCGCATGTGAGGGTAGTCAGTGACAGCAGTGGCAAGCTCGCGATAGATTTCATCAATGTCAT
>MNWW01000028.1 GCA_001871415.1 Candidatus Woesearchaeota archaeon CG1_02_57_44
GCTCAGGCTTCCGCCCGGATGACCTGAGCCGGCGTGGTGGATGACCTTGAGAGTCTGCACGCGCAGCTGGCGCGCTATCTCTTCAAGTTCCTTGATGTCGTGAGTTGTTTCCATTATCGTGGCCAAGTTTGGTTTTGGTATATGTTTGTTGCGGTCGGATGGCGCAGGAAGGGTGGTATCTCTCCTGCGCCACTGTGGTGGAGGGGGAGGTGCGGCGCCGTGGGCGCGGCGCCGCGTTGGGTAGTACGCCAGAAGCCACGAAGACCAAAGACGTAATACTTTATCATACATTATTGGCATCTTATATATAAATATTGCGCCAATGCTGGGCGTTTTCTGTCCGAAAGAGTCCTGCAACAGCAAGCCTTTATATACAAAAAGGTACTACATCATCATACATGAAAGACCGCATCGCGATAACCCTTGACGCGGGCCTGCTCACGCTCGTCGACAGCAAAGTGGGGGCGCAGTTGCAGAACCGCAGTCAGGCCATAGAGCATTTCCTGCGTCTGGGTCTCTTCGGGCACGCGAAGCTCGCGGGACTTATCATGGTCAGCGCGGAGCATCAGGAACGGGTGCTCGCGTTCGCAGGGAGCGGACCGTCAGGATCAAAGAAGGCGAAGAAGGGCAACAAGAGGGCCACCACGAGCGTGCAAAGAGACGAGCACGCGGGCAACGCCGACGCGCAGCCGCTCATATCGCGCCAGACGCGCGCGCTCGCCGACGCTGGCTGCCAGCGTATCATCATCGTCACACAGGATGGTCCACAATTGAAGCGTCTTATTGATACCATTGCCAAGAATAACGCGCAGGTGGTCACGAGGGACGTCAAAGGGACCGCGCAGGTCATCGCCGCAGCAGGTGAGGCGGGTATCGACTCACCGTTCTTCGCGTTGGGCGGCGATATCAGTTTCTCCTGCTCGCTCGCGGCCATGATGGAATATCATCTGCGCCACGGCAAGGTCGCGACCATGGGTCTCATCTCCGGACCTGAACCGACCAAGGCGGGATGCGCCATGCTATCCGGCGATGCTATCACGCACTTTGAGGAACGCCCCAGCAAGGCCGACAGCTACGTCATAAACGCGGGCATCTACTGCTTCTCGCCGACGATATTCTCCTTCATCGGCCCCAAGGATATCTCGCTTGAGCGTCACGTCTTTCCGCGTCTCGCCGAGGCAGGCCAGCTCATGGGCTGGTTCGTTCCGGGCGAGTATCGGCATGTGGGGTGATGTCGCTGATCAGACGCTGGTCAGGAATCCCCACCAGGGCGCTTTCTCATCGAGGATATCACCAGTATCCTCCGCGTCGTAGATGGTGGTGAGCGTCATGTGGATGGGGATGAGCCCCAGCAGCATGCATGGCTCCTTGTGCTGGGCCAGATAGACCAGGCGCCCGCTGCTGCTCGTGACCGTGATCCTATAGTAATCGTCGAGGCGGTCAGGGATGGAAGCGACTTCTCTGCCCTGCACATAGACCTTGGCGTCGATTACCTCAGCGTCCTTCGCGATGATTGCGGTATCGTCGACCTGCAGGGTGTTCCCTGATACGGTGACCGCTCTGCTGCCGATGCGCGCGTGCAGTGTTGGCTTCCGGGCGCTGCCTGCTGACTGGTCTATGCCGGATGAGAGAGGGCCTGCTGCGCTCTGGTGTCGCTCCGGGACGCTCTGTGATAGAGCGCGATTGAGGGATGCAAGCTCCTCTTCAGCGCCGAGCTGCTGCAGGCCGCTGATGGCATGTGTCGCCTGTCTGAGAAGCTCGCTGCGCGCATCCTGTCTGCAGCGTGATTCCAGCAGGGCGAGCCGGGCCATGCCTTCTGAGAGGTTCTTTCGCGAAAGACCCGAGGAGGCCAGCTGCTCATCGCTGAGCCCTGCCAGTGCTTGTTGATGGAGCGCCTGCAAGTGCTCGGCCCGGCTGCAGCTGGTGATGCCGATCAGGCCGAACGTCCTTGCGATGGTCCAGGCGTCCCCGGCAAGCGCGTCACCCAGCAGGGGGGCGCTCGCCGCGAGCGAATGGATATCCTGCGTCTGGTTCCACAAGGGGTCGCTCTCATTGGTGATGCCCTGTTGCGTGCTGAGGGACTCGGCTTGCTGGAACGTCGGCTCAAGCATATCTGCTATCTGGTCGCTGAGGGTGTCTATGGCATCCGCGTGTGCGGCCGGGGCGGAAGTGACGCAGAAGCCAAGGACAAGCAAAGAGACAAGAGCCCTATCCACGAAGTGCCGTTGGTTTCTTCGCATATGATATCCTGCTCACCGTCTGTGGGAAGCGCCTCTCAGGAAGATTAGCAGCGCCAGGAGCGCGATGATAGCGACGCTCTCCGTCAGGATGATGCCATCGCGCAGGTCGGGTGCGATATTCCCGGCGTTCGTGTCTTCTGCTGGCATTGCGGCCAGAAGGGGTATCTCCCGCTGATAGGAGCCAAAGTCCGTGTCCACAATCAGTGTCAGTGTATAGCTGCCCGGCTCAGAAAACAGCAGCTTCTGAGGATTGCGATTGGACAGCAGTCCCGTGCCGCCGGGGCCTGCGAGCGATCCTTGGATGACCGGCGTGACCTCCCTGCCGCCTACGCTCGCGCTGACGCGCAGGTAGCTCTCACCAAGAGGGATGCTGCTGTAGGGTGTGACGCAGCCAGGGTCTGCGCAGATGGAGGCCTCGACATCCAGCAGCTGCCCGGGGTTCGTCGCATTATTGGCGGCATCATAGTCAAGCACTATCTGATAGAATCGGGAAGCGTTGTCCATGGCACCCGCAGTGACGCTGTATCGTGTCGCTTCCAGCGCTGACTGGCGCGCCGCGTACGGCATGCTGGCCTGCGATGTCACCTCAGCATACAGCCCCGCAACCTGCTCGGCATACGCGCGCTGCTCGGACGAAGGCCTTGCCTGTAGGCTCTGGGAGAATGCCCTGCTGGCGAACTGCCAGCTGCCCTGGCATTCTGCGCGCAGCAGCGCGAGGGCGAGCGTATGCCACGCGCCAGGCACCTTGTCCTCCTGGTAGGTCACATCGTAGATGCTGCCCATGTCCTGCACAGCCTGGAATGCGGTCTGCATGACGCAGAGACCGATGCTGATGTCCCTGATATTCTCCAGCTCCCGCAGCGCGCTGTCATAGTCCTGCCTGTCCAGAGCCACGCGCAATCTCGCGAGCGCGGCGTCCGAGGCGTTGAGCGCCGCATCATCAGAGGGCGTCGCATGGATGGCAGGCAGCAGCGCAGCGGCGATGAAGAGCGCAGCGAAGAGCGCGCATACAGGAGGCGCGAGCCATCGGTCACTGGTCCTGATGTAGGTGCGTCTTACCGGGGGGTGATAGCTCATCTTAGTGCGCCTCCCCCGCATAGGTGCGCTGCGCCCCGAGGCACTCAGGCAGCGTCGTTCTGCAGAAGAAATTCATGTTGTTGATGTAGATGCAGTAGTCAAGCAGTGAGACCGAATAGGTCCCTTCCAGTGCGTCATGGGTGTCCACATTGCTGCCGCGCAGCGCGAAGGTCGAACCCTGATAGGTCACTATGGTGTGCTGGCCGACGACATCGCTGGGCTGCGCCAGGATGCAGTACTCCGCGTCTCCTCCGGTGCAGTCGGCGAGACCGAACACGTTGGTGACAGTCCCCATCGGCTGCGCCAGGCTGATGAGCTGGGTCTTGGGCACGTCGCAGATGAACGCCCAGCGCTGGTCAAGCTGTTCTTCAGGTGTCGCAGTGGTATGCTTGAACTTCTTGATGGGGAAGAACTCCGGCGAGCTGATTTCATCGATGGGCCAGGCATAGGCGTTCCTGCTGGTGGTTATCTTCCCTGTCACCGGGTCGAACTCGTCTCCCATGGTATCAGGGTACGTCAGGCGGTATTCCTTGACCGTGCGCGCCTGCACGCCGTTGGTGTTGCCGCGCATGGCCACATTGACCTTGAAGAGCTGATCGTCAGGCCCGTCTTTCCATGATGCCTTCAGCAGAGGGTCGCCATAGAGAATCATGATGGACCTCGTTGTTATGGGCAGGCTTGCGACATACTGACCGAGGGTGATGCCGGTGATATCATAGTCATCCCAGCCCGTGGTTTCGACCGTGGTGCCGATGAATGCCGCTATCCAGTCGAACATGCGCGGCTCAAGCTGGTTGACCGAGAGGCAGCCTTCGTCGATGATGATGGTGCTCTTTCCCCGTGTGTTGATATCATAGACAGGCAGCACGCCGCCATGCGCATGGCTTATCCATAGCGTCTTATCCTGGACCGATGTCTCAATGCTCCCCATGATCACATCAGGGCCTGCCGCCGGGTCAACGATGCCGAGCGCATTGGCATAGCTCTGGTAGAGGGCGTAGCTGTTCTCCACATGCTTGCTCCGATAGAACGCGCCGTTAGACCATGAATAGGGCGGATACTCTATCTGCTGCGTGAAGAGCGCGTTCTGTCCGTGCAGGGAGATGACCCTGTCATAGTAGAATGCGCGGTTCATCAGGGCCGAGCTTCTGGCGATGTTCTGGTAGTTGTTGCCTCTGTCCGTGGCTATCCTGCCGTAATTCCAGACCACGTCATATTTTGCCGCGTCCAGGCGGCTGCGGGCTATATCATAGTCACAGCTGGCGTATTCCCATCCGCTCGTGCCCAGCCAGGGTGCATTGAGCTCGCGCGGGATGCTGTCGATGCTGGCCAGGATGAGCAGATACCCCTGTCCGGGATCGATGCTGTTCACATTCATGCCAAGGGCCTGCAGGCTGCGGGGGTTCTCTTCGAGCACGCGGTTGGTGCCAAAGTAGCGGGTGCCATCTACCTTGTAGGCGACCTGCGCGCTGACGATGGCGCATTTCTCCGTGTCACCCGTGGCCGAGTAATGCTCGATGGGCAGGAGGAATGCCTTACGGTAGGCCGCGTAGTAGGGCGCGAGCATGCTGTTGTAGTCCTTGGGGATGTCCGTGCTGCCGGTGGTGGTGAATGCGTCGGTCAATACAAGGGTGACCGGGTCTGGATGGCTGTCAGCGTAGGATTTCTCTATGACCGCCACGTCATCCAGCCCGTCCACCACGACCTTGCGCGCGCCGGGGAACAGGTCATCCATGCCTGGCGGCAGGAATGGCATATTGCCCATGTCAGGGTTTGCCGCGTACCAGGAGGCGTACATGGCATAGTAATAATCACTGGCCGTCGCGTAGGCCGTCACCTGCTGCCCTGCGTAATGCTTCTGCAGGAACGCGCGGACATCTGCCTCGCTGGTGATGGAGGTCACCGTGGTTATCTGCAGGTCCTCCAGGAAATTCTGTGTCGCGATGTGCCTCGCGGGCGCCTGCGTGTCGATGAGCAGCGGGATGTGCTCGCGCACCGCTATGCCGACGAGCGGGAAGACCAGCTTCCAGTCCGGCTTGACCACGAGCGCCTCAGTCGGCGCTGGCTCTGTGCCATCGACGAAATGGATGTTGTGAGTGACAGGCGCGCTGGCCGAGAACACCCGTGGCGAGAGGCTGTTCATGTCTAAGTCGACGGTCCCTGCGCCGCTGAGCATGCGCTCCTCCCTGCAGGTGGGAAGGCTGGTGACATCGATCTGCTCACCCGTGTCAGTATCGGTGATGGTGGCAGTTGTTGTAGGCACTTGCTGCTCGCTTTGTGTCTGCTCGTTCCACATGGTGACCGTCCCCGGGTTATACTGCACATCAAGGTTGGAGAACGCTGGCTGGCTGGGAGTCGCTGCCAGTGCCGGCATGGCGCAGAGCAGGACGAGGAGAAGCGAGACAGATGACAATCGCATGGCGTTGGTTCTCATGGTGCACGTATGGTAGTGTCGGGGCTGGCGTTGTCTTCGGGGGTGCGGTATCATCTGCATTCGGTACTGTCTGCATTCAGTACCGTCTGCATTCGGTACTGTCTGCATTCAGTACCATCTACACATGATGCATCGTGCTGTGGACAACAGGCAATATAATACTTTCGCCTGTCTGGTCATCGACAATGCGATAGGTGACTATCTGGGTGATGTCCACTCCTATCCTGGTCTGTGCCACGGCCTGCACGATATGGATGCCGTCGTGGCGCACAGCATAGGGGATGTTCAGGGGATTCGCATGGATGGCGTCATAGAGCTGTCGGTAAAATTCCTCGAGTGCTGCGACGCGGTAGGGATAGGTCTGCTCGTAGCCTTGCAGGTGCAGGACCCCGACAGGGCTTCTGGCCTCCAGCGGGAACTGGAAGGCGAGGCCGAGAGGATCCTCAGAGGTCCTGGCATAGGTCAGATGGCCATACCTGATGGAGAATCCGGACAGTTCAAAGTCACGAAGCCGCCCAAGGCAGGTGCGCGCCTGTGTCGCGATATCCGACGAGAGCTTATCTCCAAGAGGATAGTCCCGTGAGATAGCCCGGGGAAGCGCTCCCTGTGCGCCAGCGGTGGCGAAGCAGAGGCCGTAGAAGTCCGCGACGCGCAGGGCGCCTTCGCGCAGGGAATAATACTCCTGTGTCCCTAAGGTCACGCGCGTGCTCCATACCAGGTGCTGCGCATAGAGCAGGATGCTCACCGACAGTATGAGCACGACGCCAAGGATGAGGAACGGGGTGATCTCTCCTCGGGCCATGTGGAGCTACGGGCTGGCGCAGTTGATATTTCTTTTGTTCCCATTGTCTGGTAGGGTTAGGGACATTCAGGGTTTCGTGCGTCCGTTGCTGATATGGCGCGTCACAGACCGGTGCGCGAAGTAGCGCTGTTCTCTGCGCTGTTGTCCTGCGCAGGCCTCAGGAATCCGGCTGGCCCGAGGTGCGCTTGCCTTTGCCCTGCCGCAGCGCATCTTGCAGCGCGCTTCGCAACGCGTCCTGCACCGCTGGCACGGTTATCGCCTTCATGCACTGCTGCTCCTTGTCGGTTCCCGTGAACCTGCATTCCGGAACGCTCCCGCGATGCACATTGATGCAAGGCGAGTACGGGCAGCACCCTCCACGATAGACCGAGACATTCTCTTTCCCGAGCGGCGCGAAGCGTGAAGGAACATTAGGCCCGAACAATCCTACGACTTTGCATCCCTGCGCGGCCGCGATGTGCATAGGCCCGGTGTCATTGGAGAGCATAAGGTCACATTCCTTGCAGACAGCCGCGAGCTCTTCCAGGGACAATTGCCCAGCGAGATTCAGGACGCGTTCGTGGCGGGTGCTGCTCGCTGTTGCTCCCTGGTCTTTTCCGCTCGTCCCTGACATCCGCGCCACGCTCTCGCACACCGCAGCATCGCCCTTCCCTCCCACGAGAACGACACCCATCCCTCGCTCACGCGCCCACGCCACTACCTTGGCCATACGAGACATTGGCCACATACGGCTTTTTGCCGAGTCGGCCACAGCAGGAGCGACGCAGAGCAGTGGCCTGCCAACCCCCTTCAGCAGTGAGCGGGCCCTGGCGCGTGCCGCGCTTGAGACCTTGAGTTCAATCAGCTTGTCAGGATAGGGGACCTTGGATGTGGACACAAGCAACGGCTTGGCAAGGTCGATGAACGCGTGGCTTTCATGCAGGGTATCATCGAGCCGCACAGTGTCTGTATAGAGCATGCCGCGTGGCCAGAGCGAAAATCCCAGTCGTCGACGCGACAGCAGCAGCGACAGCAGCGCGCTGCCATTGCTGAAGGGTTCCGTGTCGATAACGGCGTCATAGTGGCGCGACGGGCATCTGCCCCTGAGCGCGCGCAGCAGCCCGCCCGGGGCGCCGACATCCACCACCTCGTCGAACAGCCCGCTCATGCGCAGCACCGCGCTGACCCTGCTGGTGGTTATCGCGTCGATGCGCGCATGGGGATGCTGCCTGCGAAGCTCCCTGACCATGGGCAGCGTCAGCACTGCTTCGCCCACAGCCCAGAGCCGCACGACCGCGATGCTGCGCACATCGGCGACAGGACGGGGTCGCGTCAATAGCTCAGGAATCGAGGCTATCTTTCCGCCGAGCACCAGCAGCGCGCCGAGGCTCTGGTCCGTCCAGCGCAGGGTTTTTCCGTTGAGGGTCATGGTATCACGATAGCAGGCTATGGGTGCTGCACAGGTTCGCTTCTCCTACTTCTTGCGCAGCGCGATGTTCCTGGCGAGTGTGGTTATCTGCTGCTCTATGTTGTCCAGTCGCACCAGCAGCTTGAAGTTCAGATAGAACAGGATGATGATGCTCGCGTAGAGTGCCAAATCAACGCCGCGCCCGATGCCTAGCGTCGTTGACGCCCTGACCAGCAGGTCCGGCGAGACAGCGACAATGATCGCCACGATCCAGAGCGCTGCCCAGAAGAAGAACTGGTTGAAGGTGAGTTCGCCTCCCTTGAGCCGCAGCACAGCGCGCGAGAGCGCGAACGCCGCGAAAATGATGACCAATGCCTGTACGAATAATGCCATGTGTTCACCTCGTGAGTTTTTGCCAGAACAACTGCCCCATGATCCTGATCCCGTTGAGCGTGCGCTGTCCCTTGCGCAGCGAGTAGTCTGTGTAGATGGCCTTGATGGGAATCTCTGTCGTGCGTAGCTTGTTCCTGCCAATCTCCTTGATGATCTCGCTGGACACTTCCATCCTGTTGGTACGGATGGAGATTTTCTGCGCGCCCGCGCGTGAGAATCCACGAAGTCCGCTTTGGGTATCGCTGCAGCGAACACCAAAGAGCAGGTACGTTAGGATATTCAGGACGCGGTTGCCCGCTTTTCGGACAAACGGCATGCCTTCTGTCTCCGTGCCGATGAGTCTGCTGCCGATGACCGCGTCATAGCCCGAAGCGACCGTGTCAGCGACCCTTCTTGCGTCCCGTGCCAGATGCTGGCCATCAGCGTCCACCGTGACCAGGATGTCAGCGTCATTCGCGAGCGCTGCCGCAAACCCCGTTCCCAGGGCGCCGCCTAGCCCACGGTTGATGGGATGGGAATACACTGTCGCGCCAGCTTTACGTGCGACCGCCGCTGTCGCATCAGCGCTGCTGTCATTGATGACAAGGACGACGAACCCTTCTGCTTTCAGGTCTTTGATGACCTTGGCGATGGTCTGCTCCTCATTGTAGGCGGGAACGATCGCGACGCGCTTCAGGTGTGCGATGCGCCTGTTTTTTGTGCCGCCGAGTGATTTGCTGGCGGCGCGCACCCTGCCTGTTGAAGCGCTTGGGGCCCTGCGCAGACTGCGGTTCATGCATGCACGAGAATGGAAGTGGGTATAAAAAACCTGTTGTGGGCTACGCAGAGGGACTTGATGCAGTGGTCTATCCGACTGTTCCCGCAAGCCCCGCGCTCGCTTCAGTACTGTTGGCCGTCGTGTCCGCTGCAGAACCGCTGCTTGTGCCATTGTCCGCATTGCCATCAGCCGTGCTCTCTGTCGCATTCATGGCCGTCTCATCCTGCGCAGGCTGATCGAGCGAATATACGATGTTCTTCTCCTTTCCTTCCCAGTCCACCTTCCAGACATAGATCTCGTTGCCGATGATGCTGCGCTCATAGGTGAATGGCTTGAAGTGCGAGAGCCCATGGCCCTTCAGGAAGAACAATCGCGTGAAGATGCTCTTAGCTGTCTCGGGGCTGGCGAGCGTGACCATGAACTCATTGTTTCCCGTCGGAATGAGGGTGACGCCGATGCTCATGCTGCTGTTCGAGGTCTTCACCTGAACGCCTTGTTCATCCGGATACACATAGACCTGAGGTATCACCATGCCTTGCTGCGTGCCCACCAGGGCTGTGTTGCTGGTTGTGTTGATGGCCACCGGGCCGCAGATGAGCATGTCTCCCTGCGGATTGCAGCCCTGCGCGCCGCCCTGGAATCCCGGCCAGGGCGCTATCCACTGGTTGATGGATTCCTCATTCGGCAGCGAGGTGATCTCGAAGTAGAGTCTCTCTGCGTCCACGGCATCGCTGACCAGTCCTTTGTCTATGAGTGCCTTGACGCCAGCGTCTTTCTTGAGGCCTGCGACAGCGTTGACCATGGCCGAGCGCGTGAAGTTCCAGGATCCAAAGTGGCCCCACACACCGCTCTTGCCGATCATATCTTCGCTCGTGATGAAGTAGTTCTCCGGCGGCTCGCAGTGCGTACCCGCGAGCACGACCTGCGCGTCAGCTTCGCTCAGGCCGGTGCCGAGCAGGTACTGATGCGCATCTTCCTTGTCCATGAGGATGGTCTTCTTGAGCGTATCCACTGCCTTGAGCCCATCGCCGTAGGTCTCCTCAAGGAAATTGCCTGTCTCATCAGAATTGCAGTCAAGCATGCGCAAAATGCCCATGGCTTCATCCTCATTGTCTGTGAGCAGCACACGTCCTATCCAGTGCGCCATGGGTGTGCTCTGGCTCGCGCCATCGAATGTGACGCCGCGCTGCGTGATGTACTTGAAGTGGTGCCCGAAGTCCCACCAGGAGTTGACGATGGCCGTTGGTTCTGATTCCATGCGTATCTTGCTGAGCGCGTTCCACCAGGCATCATTGATGATGGGTATCTCTCCGAGGGAATTCGCGCTTGCCGCTTGCAATGGTTTGATGAGCACTAGGGAAAGACCGACGATGAGCACGACCGAGACGAGTGTCTTGTTGATGGAGAACTGCTTGCTCATCCAGGACGTGCCATAGCGGTGCAGAAGCCCTGTGGCGATGCCCACGCCGATGACATAGGCAGGCACGAGCATGAGGATGAAGCGCACGCCGCTGAAGGTCGAGTAGATGATACCAAGGTACCAGACCACGAACAGGATGGCGAACTTGACATCACGCTGCCCTCTGATGTCGCGGGTGAAGAGCAGCAGGATGACGCCAAGGATGCTCAGGTAGAACAGGAACGGTGTGCCCAGCGTGTTGATTATCTGCTGCAGGTTGCCGACTGGATTCAGCTCGGCGACGGTCGTGTAAACATTGGGCCAGATGGTGGCTTGTGTCGCGTTCTTGATGCTCAGGAACGCGAACGGTCCCAAAAACGCCTGCAGCCAGAGCTTGAAGTTGCGCATGAACAGGCCGGTGAAGATGATGGTGCTGACAAAGACCAGGCCGAAGGTGAGAACGACGCTCTTGACGCTGGGGTCTTGGAAGAACTCCTTCAGGATATTCTTGCGCAAGGTCTTTTTTGCCCAGCCGCTTTGGTAGCACAGATACAGGAACAGGCCAAGCGCGAGCACCAGCATCCAGATGAAGAGTCCATGCGGCCAGCCGCGAAGCGCCCACCAGAGCAGTACGGCGATGCCTTCCGACACGATGAGAGCGATGCCTTGCGCGCGCAGCGATGCCCGGAATTCCGGGCGTCTCCAGATATAGTTTATCCAGGTGTAGAGCAGATAGCCAAGCACGGTGACGATGATGAAGTCGAAGACGAACCACCAGCCGCCCCAAGCAAAGGAGTACATGCCAAAGGCCAGGCCGGTGAGGATACTGTAGATGGTGCGTGTCCGTGGTGTGTTCGCTTCAAACGCTTCCATGAAAAGCCAGAGGGCAAGGACGGGAAATACGACATTGACGATGTCATTGTCTGAGCCGAATGTCCTGCTGAGGATGAACGGGTGGATGCCGATGTAGATGGCGGCGATGGTAGCGCCGAAGTCGCCGGCGATGCGGCGTGTGAGGAAGAAGACTGCGATGATGGACAGGATGCCAAAGACCCATGGCGTGAGGAACGCTGCCTGCATGGTGGTGATGCTGCTGTGGAATGTCTTGAAGATGCGATACAGGTACGCTTCGGCGTAGGGGTAGAGTGATGGTGACGTGCTTGAGCCGTGCGGCGCGGTCATCAGGTTGTCCCAGAGTGCGCCGTCCTTGATGGTGTCTCCCACATGGCCATGGTCCAGGATGTTCTCTGCCTGGCGCAGCCAGAAGTAGGAGTCGATGTCTGCTAGGTATGTGTAGCCCTGGTCGTTCTTGAAGTGCTGCTTGAACTGCTGGGATACCTGGGCGACCTGCTGGTCCACCGCGTCCTTGTTCTGGCCGTAAAACTGCGTGAGCTGCTGCTCGACAATGGCGTTCTTATTCGCGTCAGGCAGGCTGGGATATTGCTGATCCACGCCGGCGCGGATCTGGGAGCGGTAGTTGTTGAACACGGCGTCGTGGGCCCAGCGGTCGGTGATGGGCAGATCGTTGGGGAAGTTCCTGAAATGGAACATGAAGGCGACCGCGAAGATGATGAGGATGATGGCCCGATACTTCTTTACCAGGTCAAACGCGCCGGAGACGTTGAACCCGAGATCTTCATCGTCACCCGATGTATGGGTGCGTGGGCTTGCGTCTTTTGATGCGCGGGCGCTTGCGGTCTGCTTGCCGGTCTTCTGCTTGCGGCTGAACAATTTACCGATGCCGGAGAAATCTATGGCTAGGTCATCATCGTCAGCCTTTGCGGGGGGGCGAGCGCTCACAGGCGCGGCGGATGCTGATGAGGGGGCTGCCCCTTTTTGGGGTGGGTGCTCTGGTGCTATGTGAGCATGGTGCACCGGCGGTCGCGCAGAAGGCGACTCTTTCTTTTCAGTGCTGGAGGGGGCTGCGGTTGAACCGACAGATCCCGATGAGGAGGTGTCCGGATTCTTGCGCTCCTGCTTCTTGTTTTTCCAGAAAGCGAGCTTTCCCAGATCGATGCTCAGATCGTCGTCGTTTGATTCGTCTTCCACAATGGCCACTGGGTTTTCGCAGAAACGGACGGCTTATTTAAACATTTTGATTGCAAGAAACAGCAGCCGCGGCTCGGCTGCGAGCAACCGAAGACCGAATTGCGTGGGATAATCCCGGTCATGATCGCGGAAGATGCGCGCAACGCGCGGCTTGCCGCACAGTCGTATGAGCTTATTGAATTGGGCGTCGCTCATGGTGTCCATGGCATGGCGTAGGCGAAGGCCCATGGCAAGGTCTGCGTGCAGGGCTTTTTTCCAGCGTCGCTCGTAGCTGTCTCCCGCGATGAGTGCGTCGACCGCGCAGCGTGCCGCGGTGGCGCCCTGGATGATGCCTCCGAAGGTGGTGGGTTTGACCTGCGTCGCAGCGTCGCCGATGAGCAAGACGCGCATACCTGGTGATGGTGTCTTTCCTGTCTGCGCTCCCGGGTCAGCCGGGCGCACAACAGTCTCTGTCCGCAGCAGGGGATTATAGACCGGGATGATGCCTCCTTGATGGCCGATGGTGCGCGCCCGGTAATCGTTGCCCAGGTACTGTTTCTGGAACGCGTTGAACGCTTCTGCAGGATTGCCATACGTGCACATGCCTGCGCGCACCGTGTCCGGGCCTTCAGGCACTATCCAGGCGATGACTTCCTTGTGCGGGAAGAACTCGATGATGCCCTTGTGCTTGTGCCGCACGACGGTCTGCGGCGCGTTGACAAAGGCGCGCTTGCCTGCCATGCCAGCGCCTCCGGGCAGATCATCGCGCTCATAGATGCCCGCTGCCTTGGCGACCAGCGACCGTGGGCCGTCAGCGCCGATGAGCGCGCTGGCCTTGATGCGAAGGATGGCGCTCCTGTGCGCAGAGGTGTCTGATATCTGCGGCCGACCTGTCGCAGCTACGCCCTCTGTCGCCGCGGCGCCCTTCTTCTCCACCAGCACCTCGCCAGTATCTTTATCTATCCCGACGAAGCGGTGGCGAAGCAGCAAGGTAGCCCCCGCTGTCTCAGCCCTGCGCGCGAGCATCGCGTCGAACGCGTTGCGATAGACGACGTAGTCGCCCTTGAGCGGGATGTCCGCGTGACTGCCGTCAGGCGCGTACACCCAGGTGCCTTTGGCGACGAACGCGGTGACAGAATCAATATCCTGTTCCGATAGCTCCGTTGCCTTGAGCACCGACCGGGTGAGGATGCCCGTGCACTGGATGGGATCGCCCACAGAGGCGTGCTCTTCCAGCAAAATGACTTTTTTGCCCTGGCGTGCCAGCAGCCAGGCGGCCATGCTGCCCGCTGGTCCCGTGCCGACAACCACGACTGGACGTTCAGTAGAATGATTTCCAGTATGGTTCTTGGTGCCTGATTGCCTGTCTGAGACTGTTGTTGTCATTGAGATATCTCCCTGACCTAGTACTGCTTGGCTATTTGCCGCCTTATCGCTTCCTGCGCAGGAGCATGGTCCTGTGTACATGCGCATTGGCCATCAGCCCATTGGCCATCAGCCATATTATAATATAGTTATCGGATATCCTACCCCCGGCAAGGGGGTGTTTTCATTGGACAATGGCAACAAACACAATGTTTATATACGGTGCGAGAATATTCACTCCACTATGGGGACTCATGATGCGATTGCGACAATCTTGGTGAGGAGGTGCTATGATGGCTCCTAGACTACCGCAAGGCAATCCTGATCTGGACACGATAGTGCGTCAGTTTGCCAGAGATATCAACAGTGCAAAACCGATACGTCCCTTGATGTTGCCAAAGGGTTTTCGCGCTACTGTCGATGATCCAGAGACATATCTTCCTCCTGAGCCAAGAGTACAATCTCTGGGAAGGCGCATAGCGACCGGGCTCCTGGCAGGCTTATCTTCCCTTCTTCCAATAGCTGGCTATGCAGGGTTGGCTGCCGCGCTGGACGGCGCGTTCACCCATAGTGCCGCAGCGGCGACACCTGTCCCGGCTTCATCGTATAGCGCAGTCTCTTCGTTCCATCCTGGGGCCGACATTCACGTCGCAACTGCAGAACCAGCCACCGGTCCATGGCTCCCCGGCAAGGGCCCGCATGCCGTGACTGTCGAGGGTGTCGCTTCATCGACGCAGACAAGTTCTTCTTACTCAAGCACCACGAGCGTCCCCTCGCAGCTCATCCTGTATGGCTCTGCCGACGAGGGTGAGCGCATCAACCTGCCTTCTGATCTCAGGGCAATGGTGGCCTCTGGCGGCCCGCCTCTGCCGCTGGCCTATCAGGTGCCAGGGCTCACGCCCAAAGGGCGCATCGCCTATTCCACTATTGCTCGTGCGCTTCGCTCAGCAAATACAGCCAGTGCGCACGGCGCATCTACCATCGATCTCGAGACGCGTTTGGGTGACGGAAGGTATGTGGCGCTCGCTAGCGCTCGGAATCAGCCAGGAGTCATCAATGACCTGACACCATTGGTCAGCGCCGTCGCTGGTATGTGTGGCATCGACCTGTTCACGGGCTCAAGGGTCCCGCATCTGACGCCCGGGCGCGCCAATGAGTATGAAGATGTCCGCCACAGCAGCGTCGCTGCTGCCATAGCGTGGGGTGCTCCTGTCGAGGCCTTCGAGGACCTCTATCAGGACGCGGTGAGCGCGAATCCAGTTCATCTTAGCCGCGCTGAGGCCGCCCAGGTTATAGGCTGGTTCAACCAGGTCTTCGTGGGCGCATACACCAATCGCGGCACAGGGAAGACCGAGCGCTATGCTGCCGCGGATGTCGCAGACTGGTTTGACCGGGAAGCGAGGCCGAGCACTGCGCGCTACGGGCCGGGTGGCGCAGATCCCGTGACCCGGGAGCTGGTCTTTGATGCTGGCGTTCCTACCATGAAGATGACCTTCTCTGAACGTAGTCAGGGCGTATTCACTCCAGATCAGGGCGGACGCTATGCGGATCCGATGACGGGCCAGCACTATGATGTGGCACTGGCACACCTGTCAACCGAGGATGGCCTGACCACCTCCTATGGCGTCGATATCCGGGTGAAGGAGGGACGCATGCAGCCACAGGAGGTCGACGCATGGAACAACCTGAAGCGGCTCGCCTATGAGCGCTTTGCCCCGCGATACAGCAGCCTGCGCATCGACCTGCGCACCGGGCAGGTGACGACCACGATAACCAATACCACCACCGTCGCTGGACTCGCTGTCCCGCAGCCGCAGAACACGCCGCCGACAGCACAGTTGTACTTGCAGGGTCATCAACAGCTAAGCACCGTGCAACCTATCACTATCGCAACGGGTCTCGAGGGCGTCGTCAATGACGCTGAGACGCCAGGTCAGCTGCGTGTCCGTTGGGACCTGGTGCAGGACCAGATGAGAGTGGGCGGCGTTGATTGGCAGTCCGCGGGCGCGCAGGGCGCGACATCGATCAACTGGCCAGATGAACTTTCCTCAGGGAGTTACGAAGTGGTGCTTCGCGTGCAGGATCCCCAGGGCGCTGAAGGTATTGCGTATGGTGTGGTCACGCTCGGCCAGGCAGGTCCGCTCGTCGTAGCGCAACCAGCCCCTGGCAACAACGCGCCCAAGCTCGCTATAGTCTACAACTGCGACCAGAGCGGTTTTCTCTGGCGCTACCCGGGGACGAATGAGACCGTGCCCGTTACCTACGACGGACTGCTGCGCTCCGGTGCGGTATCTCCTGAGCGCCTGCGCGATATGCAACAGGCGTTCCATGTGACTGGCTCGGATTCACGCGTCATAGCGTATCCAGGCACGGGCCAGATGGTGCTGCCCGCGCAGCGCAACACAGACCATACGGATGTGGACGTGTTCTTTGTCGGCACTGATGCTGACAGTCAGCCGCTGTCCCTGACGGGCGTCATGCTCGCGCAGATGCACATCCTCGGCACGCGCGGACTCATCGAGGTCGATCATCAGGTTCCACACTATGTGATCCCTGCGGCGTCCGTGCCCTCCTATCTGTCACTGGAGCTGGGTCTTGACCCGGGCGCTGATGTGTCCATCTGGGCATTTCCCGACCGCGAGCTGACGCATCCGTATTTCCAGCAGCAGGTGAGCCATCCGATCCCCGTGCTGGGCTCGTTATTCCCCGGAGCTGACAGGATCTTCCGCTACACTGATACGGAGAACGTCGGCGTGGGTATGCCGTATATCTGCGCTGGCACCGCATATGATCCGATGGGCGCGCGGGGCAACGCGAGCAACAAGCTCAATGTGATACCCAACCAAGTCGTATACGAGGACGCGCAGATAACTCTGCTTGATGTCATGCTGGGCGCTTATCTTGCGCGCTTTTTGCCAGGACCCGGAGGCATCCATGTGCCCGGGCATCATCACCCTGGCGGGAACGGCGGCAACAGTGGCATCACCGGCGGGCAGTCCGACGGCAATGTGTTCGGCGGGCAGTGAGCGCGCGCAGGATGCGCGCAGGGACGCAAGAAGACAAGGAAGTCCGACAGGATCAGGACAGACGGAGTGGAATGACATGAACCCAAACGATATCGAAATGAAGCGCGCAGGAAACGCGTTCATTGCTTTGCTGTTATTTGTCACTCTGCTTGCCTTCACCGCGACGCCCGTGCTCGCGACAGCGAGTCTCACGTATCATTTTCAGGACGCGAACGCTGCGCCGGTCCATAATGTCTATACGGAGATCTATACCTGTACCAACAGCGACTGCTCGCAGGTGACCTCCACGTTCAGGCGCTCGCTCTTTTCAGGCCCCGCGGACACCGCTACTATCAACTATCCCACACAGCTCCAGAGCCAGTACGGCTACGCGGTCTATCAGATGGCCTCCTGCGTGATTCCGAAAGCAGGCGTCGCGACCTGGGCGGGCAATGGCCAGCAGGACTGGCAGTACACCTTCGAGCAGGTACCGGTGTGCAAGTCGGATATCCTGGACGCTACGGTGTCGGCACAGTCCGTTGACGTCGGAACGCCTGTGCAGCTTTCCGTGCAATACAAGAGCGCGTTCAAGCAGACCCTGCTTCGCCCGCGCTATATCCCTTCAGGATATGCCTCGTATTTTTCCAGCGACCTCACCGCCAGTGTCACTATCACGCGCAGCGGGCAGACGACGCCCGTGTATACGCAGTCCAAGTCCGAGTCGCTGCTCATGGACGCGCAGAGCTCAGCGTCGTGGACATTCACCCCGCAGCAGGAAGGCACCTATACCATCCGGTTCACGACCGATGTGTCAGACTGCCAGTGCGCAGGCTCTCAGGTGCAGGAGCGCACATTCACGCTCGATGTGGCCCGACCGACGCAGCCGCCGGTCGCGGTCATTGCAGGAACACCTGCCCGTGGCGATGCGCCATTGTCCGTGGCCTTCTCCAGCACAGGCTCGTACGATCCTGACGGGACCATCGCATCCTACGCATGGACCTTCGGCGACAGCGCGACGAGCACCGCGTCAGCGCCGTCACACACGTTCGCTACGCCGGGTGACTATACCGTGAGTCTGGTCGTGACAGACAACGACGGTCTGCAGAGCCAGCCCGCGACCGTGCGCATCGAAGTACTCGAGCCATTGGGGCTGTTGGGCGACCAGACCGACGGCACTATCTTCACGAGGTGGACCTGAATGCGGGCACAGGCCTTGACGAGACGCGACCTGACGAGACGCTGCGAGGCGCCTCTGGCAGGTCGCGCCAGGGGAGATGCGCATGCACGCCTGCTCAGGCGCAACGTCCGCAGGAACGCTCTGCTGTTGCCGGTTCTCCTCGTCCTGCAGCTGGTCCTCCAGTCCGTGCTCGCTGTGTCTGTCCTGGCTCCCCTCGTCGCAGTATCTCTTCCCGCGGCAGTCGCCAGCGCTGGCGTCACCTACCATTTTATCGACAGCGTCGGCGGTTCAGTGACCAATGTCTATACAGAGGTCTACACCTGCGCGAACTATGACTGCTCGCAGGTCACCGCGACGTTCCGTAGATCGTTGTTCTCAGGAAGCCAGAGCACGCAGACCGTCGCGTTCCCTACGGTCCTGCAGAGCCAGTACGGCTATGGCGTCTATCAGATGGCGCAGTGCTTCATCCCCAAGGCGGGCGTCGCGACCTGGGCTGGCGATGGCAGCCAGGATTGGCAATACCAGTTCGAGAAAGTGCCGGGCTGCAAGTCAGACATCATACAGGCGAGCGTCTCGCCGCAGACAGGTCAGGTCGGCCAGCGTATCGACCTTGCCATGCAGTATCGCAGCGCGTTCAGGCAGACATTGCCACGGCCGCGCTACATCCCCACAGGTTATGACGCATATTTCTCCAGCGATCTCACCGCCAGTGTTACGGTCACGCGCAGCGGGCAGGCGGCATCCGTGTTCCAGCAGTCCAAGCCAGAGTCTCTGTTGATGGACTCGGAAGGCTCAGCCTCCTGGTCATGGACGCCGACCGAGGCGGGCACCTACACCATCACGTTCACCACTGACGTATCAGACTGCCAATGTCTGAGCGATCAGCCACAGCAGCGTGAGTTCACGATGACTATCACCGGCAGCCAACCGCAGAATCAGCCCCCGATAGCCGTCGCGTCCGCTGTTCCACAGACGACGACGGTAGGACAGCAGGTGGCTTTCAGCTCCGAAGGATCCTACGACCCGGATGGCACCATCGCATCCTATGCCTGGACCTTCGGCGACACCGTGTCCAGCACGTCAGCCAATCCATCCCACTCCTTCGCGACACCGGGCACCTACACCGCCACGTTGCGGGTGACCGACAATCTTGGTCTCCAGAGTCAGCCGGCGAGCGTGACCGTGACCGTCCAGCAGCAGACAAATCCTCCGACCGCGACGCTCACCGTCAATCCGTCCAGCGGCACCAGACCGTTGTCGTCGTCTGTATCTTGCACCGGTTCTGGAGGAACAGCTCCTTTGTCATACACCGTGGATTTCGGCGATGGGACGCCATCAGCAGGTCCACAGTCTACGTCTATCAATGTCCAGCATACGTTCCAGCAGTCTGCCACCGTGACGTGCACCGTGACGGACAGCCAGGGACGCGTCGGTACAGCGCAGCGCGCGGTGACGGTCAGTGCGCCACCGCCGCAGAACCAGCCACCCACCGTGCAGGCGTTCGCCAACCCGGATACCGGGGCGGCGCCGCTTTCCACGACGCTCTCCGCGCAGGCGTCTGATCCTGATGGTTACATCGTCTCATATGCCTGGAACTTCGGTGATGGCTCGCAGCCCGCGTCCGGACAGAGCGTCCCGCATACCTATCAGTATCCGACCACCTATGCAGCGACCGTTACCGTGACAGACGATGACGGGCTCACTGCCACAGACAACGTGCAGGTGACGGTCACACAAGCGCAGGTCCAGAACCAGCCTCCTGTCGCTGTCGCGTCAGCGTCTCCACAATCAACGACCGTTGGTCAGCAGGTGTCCTTCAGCTCCGCGGGCTCCTATGACCCGGATGGTTCCATCGCCAGCTATGCGTGGCAGTTCACTGATGGCACTTCATCGACTATCGCGAATCCGACCAAGTCCTTCGCCTATCCAGGGACCTACACCGGCACGCTCGTGGTCACCGACAACCAGGGCGCGTCAAGCCAGCCCGCGAGCGCGAGCGTGATTGTCCAGCAGCCGACGAATCCCCCGACAGCGTCGTTGACGGTGAATCCAATGAGCGGCACCAGACCGTTGTCGTCGTCTGTATCTTGCACCGGTTCTGGCGGAACAGCTCCTTTGTCATACACCGTTGATTTCGGTGATGGCACGGCGCAGGCAGGGCCGCAGTCTACGTCCATCAGTGTCCAGCATACGTTCCAGCAGTCTGCCACCGTGACGTGCACCGTGACCGACAGTCAGGGTCGTATGGCGAGCGCGCAGCGCTACGTGACCGTGTCCGCTCCGCAGAACCAGCCACCTATCGTCGACGCGCTGGCGAATCCCGCGTCAGGGACAGCACCACTTTCCACGATACTATCCGCGCAGGCATCCGACCCTGACGGCTATATTGTCTCCTATGCATGGACCTTCGGCGATGGCCAGACAGGCTCAGGCCAGAGCGCGCTACACGTCTATCAGAACCCGGGCACATACACCGCGAGGGTCACTGTGACTGACAACCAAGGACTCAGCGCGTCAGACATTGTCTCGGTGAGCGCGACCCAGACACAGGTCCCGACAGCGTCGGTGAGCGCGCAGCCCAACAGCGGGCAGTCACCGCTGCAGTCGCTCATCTCCTGCACGGGTACGGGCTCTGGCCAGCTCTATTATCGCGTGGACTTTGGTGATGGCACCTCCTACGGTCCGTTGCCCTTCTCCATAGCGGTCCAGCATGCTTTCCAGCAGTCCACGACAGTGTCCTGCACCGTGACCGACAGCCAGGGGCGCAGCGCTAGCGCGACAGCGCCGGTCACGGTCACCGTCAACCAGCAGCCCACAGCACTGCTCACGGCAAGCCCGCAGAGCGGCAACGCGCCGCTGGCAGTGAGCTTGTATTGCACAGGCAGCGGCGGCAACGCCCCGCTGCACTACCAGATAATGTACGGTGATGGAGGCCAGAGCATCGATAGCCTCAGCCCCATCAGCATCACCCATTCCTACAGCCAGTCGACAACAGCTACCTGCCGTGTACGCGACCTTGACGGCGATGTGGCGATAGACACCAAGCAGATAACCATCAACCAGAATACGCGTCCGACCATCACCTGCGCGGCGTCCGCGACTTCTGGTCGCGTGCCCTTGCAGGTCTCGTTCACCAGCCAGGCTCAGGGAGATTCTCCTCTCACCTATGCATGGGCCTTCGGCGATGGCGCAACAAGCCCCGGCCAGGATGTCCAGCACACCTATGGCATCGCAGGCACCTATACGGCGCGCGTGACCGTGACAGACCGCGACGGCGAGACCGCGACCTGCACCGCAGGGTTCATCGCAGTCACCCAGAATCAGGGCCCTGTCGTCGACGCGCAGGCGAATCCGTCGAGCGGCCATGCGCCTCTCGCCACCACGTTGTCCGCGCAGGCATCAGACCCTGACGGCTACATCGTATCCTACGCGTGGACCTTTGGTGACGGCTCCGCATCGGCATCAGGCCAAAGTGTCCCGCACACCTATCAGGCCCCGGGGAGCTACATCGCGACCGTGGTCGTGACCGACAATGACGGCCTGACCGCGCAGGACAGCGTAGTGATCACGGTCAGCCAGGACGCGCAGCCCACAGCAGTCATCACCGCAACGCCCAGACAGGGCACAGCTCCGCTACAGGTCGCGCTTGGCTGCACGGGCTCAGGTGGCAATGCGCCCCTGCGCTACCAGCTGCTCTTCGGCGACGGTTCTGGCATCGGCCCAGTCTCACAGCCCATCAGCACGACGCACCTGTACACGAGGAGCGCGACCGCGACGTGCATCGTGACAGATGCCGACGGTGATGTGGCGCAGGACACCGCGACCCTCTCTATCGACGCGGACATCGATGTGCAGGCTATCTGCAGCGCAACGCCGACGAGCGGCGTGGCGCCATTGGCCGTGACCCTGTCGGCGACCGCCGTCGGGGGCAATGGTCCCTTGACCTACACATGGCAGTTCGGTGACGGCACGACAGGATCAGGCGCGCTGGTGCAGCACACCTTCCCCGTGGGCACCTATGCGCCGCGCGTCACCATCGTCGACGCTGATGGCGATAGCGCGGATTGCACGGTGCATGTCATTCAGTCCAATTCTGACGTGCCGCCTGAGGTCGTGCTGACCGTCGATCCGAAGCTTGGCAGAGCGCCGCTCAACAGTGTCGTGACCTGCCTTGGCCTGAACGGCAATGGTCCTCTGTCCTATCGCGTCGACTTCGGTGATGGCAGTCCTGTCTTCATCGCCAGCGGGGCAGTGTCCGTGCAGCATACCTTCACGCGCTCGAGCGTCGTGACCTGCACCGTGACCGACAGCGACGGCGATGTCGGCATCGGCAGGGCGAACGCGACCATCGTGGCCATCGTGCCGCCGGTCGTGAACATCTCTGCTGTCCCATCGGTCGGTAACGCGCCATTGCACGTGCAGTTCTCATCCACAGCATCTGATCCTGACGGATTCATCGTCGCCTACCACTGGACCTTCGGTGATGGCAGCGCGTCCTCCTCTCTTGTCAATCCCAATCACATCTATACGCAGCCGGGCAATTATGTCGCGACCCTGACGGTGACCGACAATGACGGCCTGCAGGCCTCTGACAGCGTCGCTATCCAGGTCACATCACTCCCCGGTCTTGAGATAACCGGGCTGGAGTGCTTCCCTCGTATCGTCCTGGGGGAGCAGCAGGCATTCAGCGTGCGTGTCAGGGGCGATGGCCAGCCGCGCCAGGGCGCGGCCGTGACGCTCTTCGCCAACAACATGCAGGTCGGAACATGCACGACCGCGGCGCAGTCAGGGGCATGCTCTGTGTCGATAACGCCGGCCGCAATCGGCAACTACACAGCATACGCCACGGCGAGCCTGGCAGGTTTCGCGCCAGACAATGATCATGCGCCGATTTGCACGTACGAAGTGGTCAAGCGCGAGCTTATGATAACGGGTCTCGCCACCTACAATGACAGCTTTTTCGCCAATCCTGACGATGTCTTCTATCGCAATGAGACGGTCTACGTGCGCTTCACCGTGCATGACTTGTCGACGGGCTATCTGGTCCCTGACGCCATAACCTCCGTGACCATCGTCAGTCCGCCGGGCGGTCGTCTGCAGTTGACCAAGCTGCAGGAGAACGCAGGCAACTACTACTACATGGGCCGCATCCCGCCCAACCATGATTTTCTCGGCACAAGCCAGGTCTTCAGCTTCGCGTTCAAGGACGGCAAGACCGGCGAGGCGACCGTGCAGCTGGATATCCTCAACAACCCTCCGGAGATACGCCCGCTTGGTTCCTTCGTGCTCGACCATGACCAGATGCTCGACATCCCGCTCAGCCCGTATGAGTTCGATGTGGAGGATCATGGCATCAACCTGACCTGGTCGGTGTTGTCCGCTGATCCCTTCCTGTTCACCGCGTCCATGGTGACTGCGGGTTCGCCGTACGGTCAGGGCGCAAAGACATTGCGCCTGCAGGCGCAGCCCGGCCAGTCAGGCGACAGCACCGTGCAGCTCACGCTGCGCGACCTTAACGATGCGCAGGCAGTGCGTATCGTGCCCGTGAGCATACGGGCGCCTCTGCCAGTCATCAGCCTGACCGTGGCTATTGAGCCCAAGCCGGCGACGACCGCTGATGCGCTGTTCTGCCGCGCCGTGTCCAACGCGACGCAGCTTTCCTACCGATGGTATCGCAATGGCGCATCGACCGCGTTCACCGCGCCGGATGTCGCGTCCAGCAATACCGCGCGCGGCGATGCATGGAACTGCACCGTGACAGCGACGACGCAGGCTGTCAGCATCACGCGCTCAGACGAGGTCACCATCGGCAATTCCGCGCCACAGGCGCAGGTCGCGCTCTCTCCGCGCGCGCCAGACTCGGCAACAGACCTCTCCTGCGCGATGACCTCCTCTGATATCGACGGCGACATGGTGACGCTGGCCTACACCATCACCGGTCTCACGCAGCCCGTGTCCGGCTCGTGCACCAGCTCCTGCACCATCCCTGTATCGCACACCCTGACGACCAAAGGGCATGCAGTCACCTGCAGAGCGGTACCGACCGATAGTCAGGGTATGACGGGCCCGGCGGCATCTGATACTGTCGGCATCGGAGGGCAATCGCCATTCATCGTCAGCGTGTCCATCACGCCGTCGTCGCCGCATTCCAGCGACGATCTCACCTGCGTCGCTATAGCCCAGGACCCTGACAATGATCCCATCACCATCACCTACCGCTGGGAGCATGGCGCTAGTGTCATCGCGGGGCAGATGCTCAGTCATACCTATACGGCGCGCGGTGATGTCTGGACCTGCATCGCGACAGCGACCGCTGGTGGCGAGAGCGTGTCCGGGCAGGCGAGCGTCACCGTGGGCAATGCAGGCCCGACCATCGTCTCCACGCCAGAGACGCATATCACCCTCGACGACGTGACCGATCCTTCTATCGAATATGTCTATCAGGCGCGTGCCGTCGATCCGGACAGCGACGTACTCTACTGGTCCTTGGACTTCGGACCCTCCGGTATGCGTATCGACGCGAACGGCAAGATAACCTGGGAGCCTGGACGCAATGACGTGGGCACGCACCCCGTGCAGGTGCGGGTCTCTGACGGCCAGTACGATGATGTGCAGTATTATCAGATCATCGTCGACGAGCCCGACGAGGTCAATACGGCGCGCGAGCGCATCTACTGGCAGCATCTCCTTATTCAGACCCTGTGCGTGGAGCCTGGTGATCAGGCGTTCGTGCAAGTGGCCTTCGAGAACACAGGATTCTTCACACTGGAAGACGCGAAGATAACGGTCTACATGCCTGACCTGAACCTGATGACGTCCACTGGTATGGAAGATGTGGATGCTGGCGATACCATGTCCAAGACATTGTACCTGGACATCCCTTATGACGCGCCCAATGGCTGGTATGACCTGCGCGTGGCTGCGGGCAACGGCGATTACCGTCGCATCCGCCATCGCGAGCTGCTCGTGGCCGACCAGTGCTGCGCGGACAGCTACTGTCCCTATGGCAGCGTGGCGCCAAGTCCGCGCGCATGCGCTTCCAACACAGGCAGGCCTGCTTCCCAGGACACGACCGTGAAGCTTGTCTATTGCAGTTAAGCACGGACAAAGGCGAAGCGTGGTCGAGAGGTATGGCAAGTCAGATATCCGATGGCAAGGTCTGCCAAGAGCTGGTTGAACATGATCACAGAAAGAACAGAAGTCAAAAATCCCGTGACAAAAACCACTATTCGATGGTGCTAGAGTGTATTCACTAGACAATGCTAAAAAAGGAAAAGGTTTAAATACAATACAACAATTCAGAGGTGCTGCACAATGGAAAACAGGGGTGCTATCATGAACAAAAGGATCTTGCTCGTATTGGCGTTGCTGATTGCGGTAATTCCCGCAGTCATGGCTGTTCCCGTGACTGTCCAGCAGGTGAAGGTGGATGGCACCACGGTGGACGCTGGCTCTACCAATCGGCTGAGCATCGATCGCGGGCAGGATTTTGAGGTCCGTGTCGAGGTGCTGGCGAATGCCGACGTCCCGAACGCGGAGATAGAGGCGTTCATCGCCGGCTACGAGTACAATGACCTGGAGAGCATCTCTGATACTACCTCTACGTTTGATATGCAGTCCGGTGTCATCTATTCCAAGAAGCTGACCTTGCGCCTCCCTGACCGCGTGGACAGCGACGACTACCGCTTACGCATCATCATCGCGGACCGCAATGGCGAGACCACGGTGCAGGATTATCGCCTGACCGTGGACCGCGTCCGCAATCTAGTGGTCATCCGCGACATTGTCCTGAACCCTGCTGACTATGTCACGTCCGGAAGAAGCCTTCTTGCGTCTGTGCGCATAACTAATTTCGGCGAGCGCGACGAGGACAACATGAAGGTGACCGTGAGCATTCCTGAACTGGGTGTGAGCGGCATCGATTATATCAATAATAACATCGAACCGGATGAGTCCACAACCTCTGAGGAGATAATGTTGCGCATCCCGTCCTGCACCAAGGAAGGCACCTACACGGTGCGCGCCGTGGTCGAGTACCGTGACCAGGAGAAGGCTACCAGCAAGGATACAACTATCCGTGTGATCGGGACTGATTGCGTGGACTCTGGAGGTTCATCCGGAAGTTCGGGCACCACCACGCAGCCAGCGACCGTTATCGGTGTCGACAGCCAGATGCAGGAGCTCACCCGTGGTGTCGGTGGCGGCATCTTCGCTGTGACCATCACCAATCACAACAGCAACACGCAGACCTATACACTCTCCCTGACCGGTTATGAGCAGATAGCGACCGTGCGTATGACGCCCAGCAACGTGCTGGTCATCGGCGCGGGCCAGACGCAGACCGCCTATGTCTATGTGGCTGCCAATGAGAACGCGCGCCTGGGTCCTGCTGCCATGACGCTGACCATCAGCGCCAACGGCCAGCCGGTCAAGCAGATGGTCCTGCAGGCCAATATAGTCGACAGCAATCTGGGTCCGCAGGTGGCCAAGCCCGATCTGGTGAAGATACTCGAGACGGTCTTCATCATCCTGCTGATAGTGATAATCATCATCGGCATTATCATCATGTCCCAGCGACGCACTGGCGGGGAAGGGCAGAAGGGCGAAGAATATTATTGATGAGCTGTCAGGCAGGTCCCTACAGGTCATCGTGCCCTGCAGGTCATCGCCGTTGACTGCCGTTCGCCTGTCCATCAGCCCCCTAAAGGTCGGGCGACGGACGCGCAAGAAGCGATGCCCCGGGGTCTGTTCAAGCTGCAAAGGTATTCCTGATGAAACCAATTACGCGATTGCTGGTACTGGTGCTTGTCATTCTTGCGGCGGTCATGTCCATCGGCTCCCTGATGCCTGCGGTGTTCGCGGCTGAGGACTTTGTAGCCTACGCGAACGGTCAGGCCATAACCAGCTGCCAGTGTAAGACCTACGCGTCAGTAATCACCGTGCAGAACACCGGCACTGTGGCCTCAGCGTATAATCTCTACCTTGAGGGTGACGCGGCTCCTTACGCTGCTATCCGCCCGCAGACATTCATCCTTGGCCCTGACCAGCAGCAGAAGGCGACAGCGTATATCACCCCTCCGTGTACGTTCGCTGGCAACCTGCAACTGCGGACCATTGTCGCCACAAGCACCCTAGATAAGGAAATCAACCAGGACATTGTGGTGCAGAACTGCCGTAACCTGGAGCTTTCTGTCGATCGCAGCAGTATAACCGCCTGCTCTGGGACGACCATGACCTACGGTCTGCTCATCAGCAATCCCGGTCCGTTCGAGGAGACCTATGTGCTCAACGCGACCGCGCTTAATCCAAGCTTCGCTGCGAATCCCGTGGCACTGCAGCCAGGTACCTCCACCGTCGTTCCCATGCAGGTCGCGACGCCGGAGGGTTTCACCGGAGTCGTCAAGTTCGCGGCGTCGGCGTACGCCGTCAAGTCAGGCCAGCTGCAGGCGGTCGACCTGACCGCGTATGCGAATGACTGTTATCAGTACACGGCCCTCGTCCAGCCGCAGAGCATCAAGGCGTGCGCGGATGAGTCTTCTGCCGCGCGTGTGGATATCATCAATAACGGCACGCTCGCCAATGTCTATACCGCGGTGCCATCGCTCACGTATGTGATCGGGTCTTCCGAGTATGTGCCTGCTGGCAAGCAGGCGTCGATTTCCCTGATTCTCTCTCCCAAGCGCGAGGATATAGGTAATCACACTCTCAATGTGCAGGTGCAGACCGAAAAGGGCAAATCGCAATCACTCACCGTGCCTTTGGAAGTGCTCGATTGCTATGGCCTCAGGTTCGAGGCGCAGCCGTATGCGGCGGTCGCGTGTTGCGGCCAGCAGGATTATGCCGGCGTGGTCAGGAACACCGGCAGCGTGTCAGAGACCGTGAAGGTGAGCGCGTACGACGACTTCGTGTCCGTGATTCCCGCGGTCTTCTCACTAGGGCCTGGAAAGGAGCAGCAGGTGATTTTCCACGCCAATCTTCCCTGCGATACGCAGCAACGCGTCATCTCAGGAGAGGCGAATCTGCTTGGGTATCGAAGCTCGCTGGTGAAGGGCATATCCTTCCCCGTGAAGGTGCTGGACGATGCTGCCTGCTTCGCGCCGACGGTAACGCCAAAGGATGTCGCTGTCGACTACGCGACGCGCAGCTTCGATATCAATGTTGCTGCGCCAGGTATCCGCGAGTCCAATTACACCATTGCCCTGGAGCCAGGGCAATTCTGGCAGGCGCAGGTCCAGGACAAGCGGTTGAGCGGTCAGGCCTCCGGCCAGGATCATACCGTGTCTGACGCTGCCACGGCCGCAGCAGGGTCTCAGGCAGCATCAGGTTCCTATTCCTTTTTCATCACGCCGACCAACGAGAGCGCGCAAGGCTTGTATCCAGCGATGCTGACGCTCTACGCGGGCGGAAACGCTTACCCTGCGTCGGTCAATGTGGCGCTGCGTCATGACTATGTCCATGAAGGCATGGTGGCTGCGTGGCTCGCGATAAAGCCCTATCTTCTGTGGCTCGTGCTGCTCCTGCTGCTGTTGCTTGTCTTCATCATCCTGCTCAGGCGCCGTAGCGCGGCCAGGCGAAAGCGCACGGTCCAGGCACTGACCCTTGCGGACGAGCAGGCGACCCTGGAGCTGACGCGCAAGGGGTGGATGGCAGGCGCGTCCTGGCGAAGTGTCCCGGAATCAGGCGCGTCAGCAGGCCTGACGCATCCGTACTTTGAGATAGTGCGCATTGAAGTGGTCCCGAAGAAGACATTGCGCAATGTGCGCCTGGAGATCCACAAGCTGCTTGAGCGCCCCAAGGTGCCGGCAGTGGACAAAGGCATCGCTTATTTTGATATCAAAAAGAAGAACTGCGCTGATCGCGACATTGCGTTCGCGCGGGTGACCTTTCGTGTCAGCAGTGCCATGCTCAAGGCATCAGGGCTCAAGTCGCGCGATGTCGCCCTGCTGCGGTACCGGCGCACGTGGGAGCCGCTGCACACGCGCCATGTGGTGAGCAGCGGTGGCTACGCGTATTTCGAGGCGGTGACCCCCGGTTTCAGCGTGTTCGCCATCGGCAGGCGTCAATCTAATACGCCCTTCACACGAAAGGCGGCCGCAAGTGATCTCGTGCCCGCGGCAGTAGCGCGCGGCAAGCCAGCGCAAAAAGGGTCAAAAATGTCCTCAAAGGAACAAGCGAAGCAGCGCTTCCCCTGGGGTTTCCTCATCGCGATCCTCCTCATCCTGCTCCTCGTCGCGTACTGGCAGCCGCTGGTCGCGCGCTTCGGACCAGAGCATCCGAGTGCGGTCTTCACCGATGCCAGCACCATCATGCTCTGCGAGGCCGGCCCTGAACTGGCAGCGCTGCATTTCAATCACACCACAGCGTCGGTGTATGACGTCCGCATGAAAGGTCCCTCATATCTGAACGCGACCGCGCTTCCGGGCCAGGTCGTGCTGACGGCGAGTGGTCCACGCGCGCTCGGAAGATCGACAGCAGGCATCACGGTCACAGCGGGGGACGAGCTGGTGGCGAAGACGACAGTTCCTGTCAAGGTCCGTTCCTGCTTTGCGGCGTCGCTTTCCTCTGTCAAGGATATGGACTGCTGTGGTCTCAAGACGTATGAGCTCAACCTGAGCAACAACGCTGTCGAACCAGGAACCTTTTCTCTCTTCGCATCTGATGGGCTCGTGCTCGATCAGAGCGAGTACTGGCTTGCCGCAGGAGACAGTGTGCTGGTTCCTGTGACAGCAGACGTCCCCTGTGACGCCACGCTTGATGGTATGGTGCGCGCCACAAGGGCGGCATCGCCACTGCCGGCTATCGAGGCGAAGGTGCAGGTGCAAGGCATCGCGACTAAGGCATGTTACGCCGCGGAAATCACACAAGAACGCTCAACAGTCTCAACCAAGGGTGGCATCATCCCTTTCACTATCCGCAATGTCGGGATCAAGGAGGCGCGCTATGGGCTCTTCAGCCCTGACGCGCAGTATCCAGTGGACTTCAACGCTACCCATGTGACACTGGCGCCAGGCCAATCTGAGCGGCTGGACATCATCATCGCGCCGTCGGAAGAGTCGACGCAGAATTTCACCATTGGCGCGCTGTTTCTGGGCAACTCCTACTTGCATCCTATGACCGTGAGTATACGTCAGAACGTCTTCAGCAAGTCTATGGACGCGGCCACAGGATTCTTCTATCCTGACCGTATGCCATGGCTCTGGGCATTGCTCATCGTCCTGTTCATCATCTGGGTGCTGCTGCTTATTCGTAATCGCAGATCATCGCAGGTGCGCCAGCACTTCTACCAGATGGGCGACGAGGCAGAAGAGGCGACAGCCAAACTGCCGACCGTGCGTAAGGTCGGTCAGGCGTATGCCTATGAGCACTGGGTCATGCGCATCCACTCTCCCACCTTCGCTATCCGCAAGATAACGCTCCTGACCAACGCCAACGCCAAGCGCGTGGAAGCGCGCTTGACACGGCTTCCGGCGACAGAAGTCAATGTCAAGGACACCTATCACGCGTATCGCCTGCGCCTTGATGGGGCAAACAAGCAGGATACCGAGCGCATCGATGTATGGTTCCGTGTGGAGAAGGCGTGGGTCAAGAAACACGGGGTTATCCTCCTGGCTCGCCCGCAGCGCACCTGGCAGCGCATAAAGCCAAAAGTGCTGGGCAAGGACGATGGCTATGTGTACTATCAGACGCAGATTCCTTCTGCTGGAACGCTTGTCATCGCGGGCAAGTCCGCGAGCACGCTCGCTGATGTCGCTGACGCCAAGACCGCAGCGAAAGGCGCGGCGAGAGGCACGGGGGCTGCGGCAGGCGCGACCAGCGCCAAGGCGCAGCGGGTTGAGAAGCAGACAGGCAAGAGAACCCCCAAGGCCCCCAGCCGCGGTCGTGAGGTCCTCTTCACCTTGTTCCTCCTCTTCATCGTCCTGCTCATCGCCTACGCGATAACGCAGGGCGCGACTGATGGAGAGGGTCTCGGCGAGAACGCCACCAGTCCCATGACGTTTGCGCACAGCAGCGATGCGGCAGGTATTGCTGACGACAACGCGACAGCAGCGACGACATCAGGTGTGACCGGCGGTCAGGACGGCGCAGTGACCGGCGCTGATTCATCCGACATGTCGGATATCACCATCTCTCCTATTATCATACCGAAGGCCCCAGAGGCATCGGAGACCATAATGGTCCAGAATGAGACGCAAGCTGCGCAGGGTCCGAGCGCTCGTGAGCTGGCAGAGGCCGAGGTGGCAGCGATGCTCAGCTACATACGCGATAACAATCTCTCTGATTCCTTCTACTATCATGTCTGGCCTGAGGGCTATGCGTACACCATAAACCTTTCAGCGAATATCATAGACCCTGATCATGGCAGATTGAATTTCACCGTGACGCCGATGGATGATGTCGCCTCGACCGTGCGCGGCGACTTCGCGACCTTCGTGCCGCCGCCTGGTTTTGTGGGTGTGCGCACGGTGAAGGTGTTCGCCATAGGGCAGGGCAAGCAGGCGCTCACGCCGGATATAACGCTCATCGTCCGTCCCGCCACGTGGGTTGAGGCGGCGAAGGTCAATGGTACGGCTGTGCTCGTGCTCGTCATCGTGCTCACCGGCATCATGCTCATGGTCGCGCACAGCAAGAAGCGCAGGTGACATCTCTGCCTGATGCGCTGAGACCGTGCTCCGGAGCAGAACTTTTTTCAACCATCTCTTTTCACATTCCTGCATGGCGCAATCTGGCACTGCCCGTCGCACGGTCCTCATGGTCAAGAACTGCTCGCGCGAAGGCCCCGGGCTGCTCGAGCCCTTGCTCAAGGAGCTGGGCATCGCTTATGCTATCGTCAATCTTGACGCGGGCGAGCCCTTCCCCGACCCGCGTGGCTATGCTGCATTGGTCGTATTGGGCGGTCCTGACTCTGCCAATGACGATACCTCCAGGATGCGCGATGAGCTGATGCGCGTCAGGCAGGCGCTTGACGAGGGCATCCCTTTCTTGGGCATCTGTCTCGGCTTGCAGGTTCTGGTGAAGGCCGCGGGCGGCAGCGTGGTGAGCAGCAAGGTCAGGGAGGTAGGTTGGCGTGATCCGCAGGGAACTCCCTACACCATATCTTTCGTCGGTCCCACCCACGCAGACCCGGACCCGTTGCTCGCAGGTCTGCCAAAGATAGTGCCTATCTTCCAGCTCCATGGCGAGACCGTCGTGCTGCCGGACGCACAGGACAAGGCAGCTGAAGAAGACGATGGTGGCCCGGGAGCATCGCTACATCTCCCCGGTTCCCATCAATCTCCTGCCTATCCCATGACGCTCCTCGCCACAGGCGCGCATTGCGAGAACCAATTGGTCCGCGTGGGAAAGGACGCCTATGGCATACAGGGACATCTGGAGCTGACGCCAGAGATGCTCGCGGTCTGGGCAGAGCAGGATCCTGATCTCATCCCGCTCGGCAGGGACAAGCTCCTCGCCGGGCACGCAGCGCAACAGGCAGCATACGAGGCGAACGGCAGGCGACTTCTGGAGAATTTCCTGAGGGTCGCCAAGCTCTGCTAGGTGAGAGCATCACCCGGTCTGCACGCTCGGGCAGAAATTATACTTGTGCACCTGATACAGGTGCAGGGCCGAGTAGTCTTTGAGGATGTCTGAGAACTTGCTCTTGACCTCCATCATGAGCTCGCGGAACTGCTCTGCGCTCGAGACTTCCAGGTCCATCTCAAAGTCCCAAGGCCCCAGGGCCTTGACGATGTAGATGATATTCGGATGTATCCTACAGAACTCTCTCAGGCTCTTTTCCCGTTCTTCTGAGACATTCCTGAATCCCAGCAGCACCTTGTAGTGCAGATAGGGGTAGACTGATTCATTGGGCACGATGTTGTAGTGCCGGATGACTCCTGATCGCTCCAGCTTGCGTATGCGCTCTGCAACAGTATCGGCGCTCACGCCGACGATGCGCGCTATCTCCACCGCGGTCGTGCGCGCGCTGATGCCGAGCTGCAACAGGATGCTCCAGTCTGTCCCGTCCATCTTCACGGGCGCGGGCACAGCGCCGAAGAACGATTCGCGATAAGCGCTGGGCTCCTTCTTGTTGATGAGATAGTCCCTGACAAAGTAATCGCCGCGGATGATGGTGGCTATCTGCCGCTCCGCGATGTTCTCGCCGAAGCGTTGGTTGAGCTCTGTGAGCGTCTTGTCAAGAAATGCCATGTCGCGCGCCCAGGTCCCGAACGCGATATCATACTTGCCATCGCAGCTCGCGGCCCAGACCACGTTGGGATGGTTGACGAGAAAGGTGATCAGCTCTTTTTCCTTGCCGCGCTCCAGGTTCTGCAGCCGCAGGAAGTTCTTGTGCACCGTGAAGCTAAGTTTAGAGATGTCGATGACTGAGTAGAATGTGGTGAGCAGCCGCTCTTTGAGCATGCGCGTGATCCTGAACCCTACGACCTGCTTGGAGACCCCGACCTTGCCGGCTATCTCTGCGTTGGGCTGTCGCGCGTTCACGTCCAGCTCATAGAGGATCTTGCGGTCCTTGAGGTCAAGGGATATGCTCATGATTTCTCAGTATTTCCATTAAATATATAGTTTTTGCGATTTTGTAAAAAATATCTGGAAATAGTTTAATATAGATGTTACCACTCATTTGTCACTATATGGTAGAAAACCAAGTGGAGCTGGAAGTGGCCGACCGCCTGCAGAAGATGTATCTGGAGGGGACGCTGGAGAGGAGCATCGCTCTTCTCAATATCACGCGCCCGAACATCTGCGAGAAGCGAGGTGAGTCTCAAGAGATAGATGGGCAGGTGCAGCAGTCTTGCCGGGGCTGCGTGACTCAGGGTATCGGTCGCAAGGGGGCGTACGCGAGCCTGGAGCAATTGACCGGGATTATAGATTATTTCGCGCAGACCTGGGGGGCGCGAGTGCTCGCCATCCCCGGTCAAGGCAATCCTCTGCACCCTGCACTCGCGCAGGACACTATGGCCCTCCTGGAATATGCCTTCAACACCTATGGCATGATTGGTTACACCTTCAATGCGGTGGACAATCTCACTGAGGAGAACTGCCGGCGCCTGGCCGACGCTCAGGTGAATGTCATGGTTAGTCTCAAGGGGAATCAGTTCATCGACGCGCCATTCTTCCACGACCATCCCCGATACAGTCCTCCGACCAGGAAGGGTGAGCAGGACCGGCCAAGGATAGCTGAGGAACTCAACCGCTTCTTGGACATATACGGCGACCATCCGGACCAGCCGGCCGAAGGCCTGACGCGCATCGGCTTTAACTATGTGGTGGGCCCAAGCGATGTCGCTGACCAGGGCGCGAAGCTGGACCGGCTCAGCAAGGCGATACGGGCCAGAGGCTACTGGTTCGGGGTCAATACGCCCTTTGAGCGCAACGAGGATCAAGGCGTACAGGCACGGCTTGAGGCGCTTCAGCGTGAATATGTTGACCGGCCTCACAGTCTCGCCATCAAGACGAGCGATGGAGTCCACCAGTGCGCTCTTGGCAACACCTGGACTGCGACCGTAGGACCGTTCGGTGAGCTGTATCAGTGCCCCTACATGGGCGGAATGCAGACAGACGGGTTATTCCAGAAGGTGCTCAATGACGGTCCGGATGCAATGAGCGGCCTGATGCGCAGGTACATGGCCCCGAAGGATACGCCGTGCATCATGCGGCCGCATCAGCGATGATCGCGACAATCCATCGACGGCGCTGGCACCCTTGTTGCTGGGGGCTCCTTTGACCAACCTGGTCCAGACCGCGGTGACCGTGCTGATTCTGGGCGGCTGTGGCTCGAAATTAGGATAAAATTTTGCTGTGTTGCGTAATTAATCGTCAACGATTATGACGTATGCTCTTTTGCCGATGTATTTCTTTGGCGCGTCAAGTTTTGCTGAGTTGCCAAATGGTGTGATTTGTTTTTCGTAAATCACGTTGACGTGTTCTTTGATGGTCAGATCGCCTTTTCGTGTTTGGATTTGTCTCATAATCAGGATATCCATAGATATCCTTATATACTTTTCGGTTCTAAAGAGGATACATGACGAATCTCGACAAGAAA
>MNWW01000065.1 GCA_001871415.1 Candidatus Woesearchaeota archaeon CG1_02_57_44
TCGGCCGAGGTGCTTCCGCCGCCGGCGCAGATGACCTTGCAGCGCCCTGCGGCAAGCACGGCTTCTTTGAGCGCTTCTGCCTTGTTGTCTGCCTTTGGATAGTTGACCTTAACGAAGTCAGCGCCAAGGCACGCGATGGTGCCTGTCGCGCCCGCTATCAGGTGCGGATCCTTCTCCGCGGTGACCGCCTTGCCCCGAGGATACGCCCAGATGACGACCAGCAGGCCATGCTGGTGCGCCTCAGCGATGAGATTCGCCGCTTGGCTGAGCATGACGCTCTCCTGCTCTGAGCCGATATAGATGGTATAACCGACCCCGACGATCCGCAACCCCGCTTCCTTCAGCGCGAGCACTTGCTTTATGCTCCAGAGCTGCCTGCTGACAGGTTCCATCTGCTCGGTGGGTACGATGCCTGTCTTGCTGTTGAGCTTCACCACATAGTTGATGTCAGGATAGTCCCTGCCATAGTGGGAGATGAGCCCGTACTGCGTGGCGAACACGCCGATGACGCTCTTGCTGGCTATCCTGAACAGATGCTCTGGATCGTTGTCATCGGCAGGGATGCCCTTGCCGTAGAAATCATCATTCAGGTGCTCGACCTTCTGGTCGCCGGCCATGAGCATGAGCTTGCCCGTGCCGCGCGTGGCCTGCAGAAAATTCTGTATGTAGTTCTCTTTCGCCGCTTCCGGCACATCGGCCGGGACCTTGACGTCTTGCTTGGACAATGGTTTCATGGTGCATCCCTCCTTTTCCAGTACAGTCATACGCTCAGTGGCGCATCATGCTGGGGGCGCAAGCCTAAGTACCCAAGGCCACATCGGATAGTCGCGCTCGGATAGTTACGCTGTCGTCCCCCTCTCATTTCAACCCTGCTCAGGTCTCCTGGTGCACGGCCTTGATGATGCGGACCGTGCCTGACTTGGCGCGCATGATGATGGTCTCGGTGTGCACAGTCTTGCCAACGAACCTGACGCCCTGCATCATGGGCCCGTCCATGACTCCTGTCGCAAGGAACAGGCAGTCATTGCCTTTGACCAGGTCATCGATGAGCATCTTCTTGTCAGGTTCCTTGATGCCCATGGCTATCGCGCGCTTGCGCTCGTCATCATTGCGGAACCTGAATCTGCATTGTATCTCGCCACCAAGGCACTTGAGCGCCGCGGCAGCGAGCACGCCTTCAGGAGCGGCTCCGACGCCGAGCAGCAAATCGATGCCGATCTCTTCCATGCTGGGCATGATGGCACCGGCCACATCACCATCAGAGATGAGCGAGATGCGCGCGCCCACAGCGCGGATATCCTTGATGAGCTGATCATGGCGGGGCCTGTCTAATACCACGATAGTGACATCCTTGACCGGCTTGCCCAATGCCTTTGCAACGGCTTCGATATTCTTTGCCACTGGCCAGTCCAGGTCCACCTTGCCCACACACGCAGGACCGACAGCTATCTTGTCCATGTAGGTGTCAGGCGCGTGCAGAAGCGTTCCCTTGGGTGACGCGGCAAGCACAGCCATGGCATATCCCCTGCCATAGGCAACACTGTTGGTGCATTCTAGAGGATCCACAGCAAAATCAACATCAGCCGTCCCTTCGCCTGAACCGACTTCCTCTCCAATAAAGAGCATGGGGGCCTCATCGCGCTCTCCTTCGCCAATGACGATGGTCCCTTTGACGTCCAGGGAATTCAGGCGCTTGCGCATCGCCGATACCGCAGCTTGATCTGCGGCATTCTTGTCACCATGCCCCATATGGTGAGCCGCAGCTATGGCCGCGTCTTCCGTGACCCTGGCGAAATCCAGCATGTATCCGCGGTGCATACTGATGGCCGAGCATGCGCTACCTTAAAAAGTTTTTGACATCAAAGGGGCAAGATACCATCTTTTATCGCAATGTTTTTTAAGCACCCGGACCACACTGACCCTATGAAGCAAAAGGCGATACTGCTGTTCGGCCCGCCGGGTTGCGGCAAAGGTACGCAAGGAAAGCTGCTGGCAGAGGAGCCGGGTTATTTCCACTTCTCCACGGGCGATATGTTCCGCTCATTGGAGATCTCTACTCCGACCGGGGCCAAGGTCAAAGGATTCATGGACAAAAGAGAGCTGGTCCCTGATGAGGTGACGCTGCAGCTCGTGCAGGAGACGATTGGACGCTACATACAGGAGGGACGTATGAAGTCCTCTGACACCATCCTGCTGGATGGCCTGCCGAGAAATGAGGCGCAGGTTCCATTGGTCAACGCGCTGATGGACGTGACGGCCATACTCTATTTTGACGTCCCAAAGCCAGAGCTGCTCGTGGACCGCATGACCACCCGTGCGCAGAAGGAAGGCAGGACAGACGACAAGAATCCTGATGTCGTGATGCGCGGCATCCAGATCTACTATGAGCAGACACAGAAAGTGCTCAAGCTCTATCCAGACGGCCTGGTGCACCGCATCGACGCTATGGGAAGCATCGAGGATGTGCACAACACCGTGCTGCGGATTCTCAAGTTTTAGTCCGAGAGAAGCAGCAGTAGAGGAGAGTAATCCCTGATCAGACAATAGTCTATTAAAAGACGCGTCTCGCAATGCAAGCAGTGTGATTACCGCGACAATACCGTGATGTTCTCGCGCGCAAACCCGAGCTCTTCGAGCACAGGCGTTATCTTTGGGCGATAGTCCCCTTGCAGCTCGATACGATTGTCCTTCATGCTGCCACCGCACGCGAACTTGCTCTTGAGCGCTTTGAGGATATCCCTGCTCTGGATACCCTTGTCGGCAAAACCCTCTATGACCGTGTACTTCTTGCCGAACTTCTTTTTTATCATAGAAACGGTGATTTCCTGGTCTTCTTTGACTATCTCCTCAAAGGAGACTAAGTCTTTTGGCAGGCCGGTGACCGGGTCTATCTCCATGTGTTTTGTTTACCTCAGAGAGCATAAATTCGTAGGAACAATTTAAAGGTTTCGCTGTCAAGGGACGCTTTTCTTCACATTTGCCGCAAATCCCCTATGATTATCAGAAAACACTATCTTCAAGGAATCTAATACTCACTGTTCCATCATACGGAACAATGGACGATCGCACCCCCCTTCACGCGTCGTCCACCCTTACGCATGTCTATCCAGTCTGCTTCCGATGCCACTGGCCGGTTTTGCTTTCAGGCAATTAGCATCCAGTGCATTCTTCTGCCCGGCACGGGGCTGATCATAAGCGTCCAGGCCTGGCGAGGTCTGTGTGAGATACTGTTCCAGGAATCCTGGCTGCACAAAGCTAGACGCCAGGTCAATGGCACCTTCAGGAAATCTGATGACCGCGTGGCAGACATCGCTACCACGCGTGGTGAACGCGGCCAATCTTGCGAATTGCTGACCCCCTGCACTAGAGAGAGTAACGACCGCGTCAATGGCATCGGTGAGAGCGCCCTCATGGCGGAAGGTGCATTCACCTACATGGCTGCCGCCTTGCTGCGCCCGTTGCAGGATGGCCTGAAGATCTGTTGGCAGGGGCTGCTCATAGAAGTGCAATCGCACCGGATACTCGTTTCCCGCATGCTGCATCAGCTGGGCCAGATAGTCGGTCGCCAGATAGTCGGTCATGTGCTGCGTCAGCAACAGGCAATATATAAATATTTCGAATTTGTAACCACTCAATAATGACTAACTTAGGGGAAAGGGGTTCTGGTAGCATCAAACAAAGGATGTGCACTTCACATCAGGGGCCAGCGTACCTGCCCCTCTGCAGGCATCAGGATACACCGCCGGCATACAACACCTTATCATCGAGCCTTACCGTGACTATCCCAGGCTTGGTATCGACCAGTACGCTACCGCGGACCGTATCCTCTGTGACGACTTCCACGCAGAGCGTCTTGGCTATCTCTCTTCGCACATCTATCTGCACCTGCGGCGGGTAGGACTCCATGACAGCGACATCGACGCTGAGCGAGTCACAGGGCCTTTGCTTTTGCGCGCGGACCATGTACACAAGCATGCCCGCGCCGCTATCATAGGATAATGAGACGCTCCCCCTATCAGAAGCAGGCGCTCCTGCACCGGGGTCAGCGCCAGCAGCGTCCCGCGCCCCAGGATCCGCCAGGGGGTCATCAGCATTGGTGCAGACGAAGGAGCATCCGACAGGAGCATCATCGCGTCCAGCAACATCGTCCCACTCCCAGTGCCCCATACACATGATGAGCAGCTCATTCGCGTGCGCACGCGCGCAGCATGGCTGCAATGCCTCAAGCGTCAGACCTTGACAAGCAGCATCAGGTCCAGATACCGGAGGTGTGATGGCAGAGCCATTGCCATCCGTTACTGGCGCCGTGCCAGGTTCTCCCGTCATATGCGAAAATGCAGCACATGCCGCAAGCAGCAGACAGGAGATGACAATAAGTGAGAACATGAGACTCCGCGTCCGATTGCGTTGATTCGTGACTTGTCGCATACTGACACCTTTGTGCTGAGACATCCTCTATAACAGTGATGCCCCATCTATATATAATCCTTGATGACCGCAATCCTGATTGCAGATATACACTCGCACGTCCTGACAAGCCAACCATTCAGAGATTCGGCTGCGTGCTGCCCGCGATGAGCGCCGCGTATTCCTGCTCCGTGAGGATGCGTTTGGCCAGCGCTATCTCCTTGACCGTCCTGCCTGAGGCAAGGCTTTCCTTCACGAGCTCAGCGACCTTGTCATAGCCGAGCCGCGGATTCAGGATAGTGGCTAGTCCAGCGCTGCGCTCGAAATGGCCCTGACAGGTCTGCACATTCGCGGCTACACCTCTGACGCATCGCGCATCCAGAGATGAGCACGTACGCGCCATGACCTGCAGCATGCTGACCAGGCAATGCCCGACGAGCGGCATATGCGTGTTCAGCTCAAGCTGTCCAGCCGCGCAGGCCAGCGCGACGCTGTGATCCAGACCCAGGCAATAGAGGCACGCTTGGTTCGCCGCCTCGCAGATACTGGGATTTATCTTGCCCGGCATGATGCTGCTGCCAGGTTCCACAGGAGGCAATGCGATATCTGCCATGCCCGTGTTCGGTCCGCTGGAGAGCAGGCGAAGGTCATTGACGATCTTCTGCACATCAACGCACAGCATGCGCATCGCGCCGGAGAGCGCGCCAAGGTCGGTGAGGAATTGCGTGGCTTCAATGCCGTCGACCGCCTGCGTGTAATCTTCATCAGTCAGCGAGCGAAGGTGCGCGATGATCGCCTGCCGGAATCCTGGCTTGGTGTTGACTCCTGTGCCGGCCGCGTTGCCGCCGACGCCAAGCTCCAGGAGGCCCTGACGCGCCACCCGCAGCCGGGCGATATCCTTCTCTAGCGCACGCGCGTACGCGCCGAATTCCTGGCCGAGCGTTATCGGCACCGCGTCCTGCAGATGCGTCCTCGCGGATTTATTGACTGAGGAATAAGCTGCGGCTTTGCCCTCCAGGGCTGCCGCGAGTCCCTGCACACGGGTGAGCAGCGTATCTGTCAACACGACGCACGCGATGCGAATAGCGCTGGGCACGATATTGTTGGTGCTCTGTCCCTTATTGACGTCATCATTCGGATGCACGGCCCGGCTTCCCTTTTCCGCGCCCATGCCCGCGCTGGCGATATTGGCTATGACCTCATTGACGTTCATGTTGCTGCTCGTGCCACTGCCTGCCTGGAACACGTCGATGGGGAACCAGGCATCGTGCTGCCCATCGCGGATGCTCTCGCAGGCCTGGATGATGGCGCGCGTGGTTGTGGCGTCCAGCAGACCAAGATCGTGGTTGGCGAGCGCGCACGCCTGCTTGAGCAATGCCATGGCGTGGACGATAGGCAGATCAAAAGGCCGCCCCAGACCATCAAAATTGTTTAGGCTGCGCATGGTATGGATGCCATAGAGCGCGTCGTCCGGCACCTGCAAGCTTCCCAATGAGTCTTTCTCCGTGCGCATGAGTCATATCCTCCGTCGCTGCTGATGAGCGCGGTCAAGACCCTGTGTTCCAGGGCATCCAGACGCGACAGCGATGCTACCAGGGTGTGCGCTGTTCATTGATAATGTTTACGCAACAGAATACCAGGGACCGCAAGGGATACATTCAAGAACGCGCTTATGATTCTCGATAGAGACGACACAATGGATTACGACGCCTATATGGCAGGCATACGTGACGGTATTGAAGGAGGGAGGATCATCTTCAAGAACGATCCTGGCTACGATCCGTCTGGCCATCTGCCCCCGGGCCTGCTGGAGCAGAAGAACACCAGGCCCCTCAATGCACTGACCCGCGCTGCGATAGCGTCATCGCCGCATCAAGAAGGTTTCCGATTCCTCGAATTCGGTGCTGGCGCAGGAGTGGCGGCGTTGGAGGTGAAGCGCTGCTATGAAGGTGCGCAGGTGACGACGGTCGGCAAGCAGCCATTCCATCCATCCTATGCCTTGCAGGTCTCTGCCATGGACATGTCCGATGCCATCCGTGCGAGAGCGACAGCACTGACAGGGATGCCCAGGGATTCGTTATGGATAATGGATCAATTACTCGGAGCGCAGATGGATAGGCTAGACCTGCATATCGCGCTCGCGGCGCAGGAGCAGGGCGAGCAGTTTTTTTTCTGGCAGCGACAGATAGACAAGCAATATGTCGGCTGCTTTCCCTTCACCTTCGATGAGCCGACGCGATCTTTTGACATCATCCATGACGGCTTCGGAGTGCTTCGCTATACTCCCGGACGAGAGACGATAGAAGCGCTCCTTGAATACCTTCATCCAGCAGGGACGCTCATCATCCAGGACGCGGAGTCTTGGAGATACCACGACTATCGTCCACGATCAGCCACCCAGGTAGGTGATGCCTTGATCGTCACAGGCAATGACGATGTGACGAATCATCTGCTTGCGCTGCAGACAGGATTGCTGCAACCAGAGCATCAAGTCCCGCAGCTTCGATGAAGAGAAGCAGCCGCCAGATACTATGCATACGGAAAGCAGCTCCCATAGCCTCATGCGACAGTGCTCAGGGCAGACGGATACGCGTTCCTGCGAGCCGGACCAGACCTTCACGCTGCAGTCGCGCCGCGATGGCCGAGACGTCTTTTCCAGGCCATTGCCGCCGCAGCTCGTCAAGCAGGCATTCTCCCTGCGCAGCGAGCATACGTACAATCGCCCCGCGCACCTGTCGGTCTGATCCTTCGAATCTGCTCTGCCGTGACAGTGGCTTGATGCCCGTGCTGCTGCTGGTGGCGACCATGGCGCCATAGTCCATGAGTGCGTTATGCCAGTCCCTGCTGTGCCCGCGAGGTATGCATCTGAGGGCTATCTCTTCCAGCTGCCCGGCAGAAACATCCTCGCCGAGGACCAGCTCGTGCAGGAGCACGCGTCGCACATTCGTGTCGATGACCGCGACATCTTGATTGAATGCGAATGCCAGTATCGCGCGAGCCGTATAGACACCGATGCCAGGCAGCGCGATAAGCGCCGTTTCATCCATAGGCACCTTGCCCTGATGCAACGCGAGTATCTGCCGGCACGCGCCTCGAAGACGAAGAGCCCTGCTGTTGTACCCTAACCCGGACCATAGTTTCAGCACGCTCGCAGGCCTGCAGCGGGCGCAGCGCTCCAGCGTGGGCAATCGCTTCATCCAGCGTCGCCAGTAAGCAATGACCCGCTCCACCTGCGTCTGCTGCAGCATGACCTCGCTGACCAGGATGGCGTAGGGATCAGTAGTATTTCGCCAGGGAAGGTCTCGCCCCTGACGACGGTAATGGCCAAGGACCTTTCTGCGCAGGGCCGCGATGACGACGGTGCTTGGTGCCGCAGAATCTGGCGCATCTGACGATGCGCCGCATCTTGCTGCAGGCCGCGCGGCACGTGACGACGCGCTACCCATCCAGACCCTCCATGATGGTGACGACGTTGTCCGCGTCCGCCGCGACCATGATAGCTTCGCGCACACGCGCGCCACTAGGAATACCTTTGGAGAACTGCATGGCATGCGCCTTGAGCTGTTTGAGGTCTAGCGCGTGCCGCTTCCAGAAGAAGGTATAGCGCTGGAACTGCTCTCGTCGCGGTATCGGCTCGCAGGCACCTTCCCGCAGACAGGCGCGCACATCCGCGAAGAGTCCAGGATTGCCCATGGCGCCTCTGGCCAACAATATCGCGTCGACACCGCTCTCCTGCATGCGCTGCAGGAACTGCTCGGCGCTGAACACATCGCCGTTGCCGATGACCGGGATACTGACCGCGTCTTTCACCTGCCGGATGATGTCCCAGTCAGCAGCGCCCCTATATCCCTGCTGCTGCGTTCTGCCATGGACAGCGATAGCAGAAGCACCAGCATCTTCGATCCTGCGCGCGACTTCGACCGCGTTGATGTGCATGCGGTCATAGCCCGCGCGTATCTTGACCGTGATGGGCTTGTCCACAGTGTCAACCAGCCTACTGACCAGCGACGCTATCTTGTCAGGATCGCGCAGCAGCGCGCTGCCCGCGCCGGTCTTGATGACCTTCCACGCCGGGCATCCGCAGTTGATGTCTATCGCATCGAAGCGGTACGCGAGCGCCTGCGCAGCGGCAGTAATTTCTTGTTCATTGCTGCCGAATAGCTGCACAGCGACAGGTGATTCTTCAGGCGCGATGTCCAGCATCCGCAGGCTGGCCATATTGCCCCGGACAATAGCCGCGCTACTGACGAATTCCGTGGTCGTCATGCCCGCACCGTAGCTGCTGCATAGCGCCCGGAACGCGACGTCGGTGACGCCTGCCATGGGACTGAGCAGAGCAGGGGATTTAAGCGCAAAAAACTTCATAACCATCCGGGGGCCATTCTTCCTTAAATGCGTTGCGCAGTCTGTGGGGTTCTTCAAGACAATACGGCAAATGCCATTTCACAGAGCGGATCTGACCGGCACTGATAGCATAGAAGACAAGGGCACCTGAAAGAATAGACCAGCAAAGAAAAGTATGCATGAGGCGATAACAAAAATCCGCCACTCGGCGCTAACCGCGGCCTGAAGGCCGCGGTATTACCGCGCCTCGTCATTGCAGGCGGATTTTTGAATTCGCCTCATGCATACTTTTCTTTGCTGGTCTATTCTTTCAGGTGCCCTTGTCTTCTATGCTATCAGTGCCGGTCAGATCCGCTCTGTGAAATGGCATTTGCCGTATTGTCTTGAAGAACCCCACAGACTGCGCAACGCATTTAAGGAAGAATGGCCCCCGGATGGTTATGAAGTTTTTTGCGCTTAAATCCCCTGCTCTGCTCAGTCCCATGGCAGGCGTCACCGACGTCGCGTTCCGGGCGCTATGCAGCAGCTACGGTGCGGGCATGACGACCACGGAATTCGTCAGTAGC
>MNWW01000024.1 GCA_001871415.1 Candidatus Woesearchaeota archaeon CG1_02_57_44
CGCATATTGCTGATGTAAAACTCCGGCGTACCTGACGGCGCCGGCGTGAGGAAGACGTTCTGCTCGATGCGGCTGGTTGATGTGCTGCCATCGACGACCGCGGCTGCGGCGGGGGATTCAGTAGCAATGCCATTGAATGCATTAAGGGCAGTACTCCCCAACGACTCGGCCTTCACGCTGTCGATGAAGCAGACCTTGGTGAATGTCGGCGGCAGCAGCAGGGTGTGATAGCGCACGGTCTGATACTCTGTCCTGAGCGCCTTGACCTTGCTGTCCAGATCATTGCGGGCGCGCAGAATCTCCACAAGCTGACCCTTGTCCTTAATCTCGCTGATGGACTTGTAGCCATAGATGAGCACCATCACAAAGACTATCGCGCCCAGCACATACATGAATATCTGCGTCTGCGCCTGCGCGCTCCTGCGCGCTCCTGCGGACACACGCTTCCCTGAAGAGCGTCCTGCCATGAGCAATCCTCTGCCCTGCTTGTATATATCACTTCTTCTTTGCGGCACTCTTGTCCACCCCTAGCTTGAAAAATAAGTCCGACACCTGCTTATCGCTCACCAGCTTCTTGTCGCGCAGGTCAAAGACCACGGCGCTCACGTCCTTCTTGCTGACCTTGCGCGTGTCGATGAGATAGCGCAGCACGTGCTCAAAGACATCGAGTATCTCTTTTGTCCCGTGCGTCTTGGCCAGCGTCGCCAGGGTATCGCCCAGTTGCGCGCGCTTCTCCTGCTGCAGCTTTGCCCTGCGCCTTGCCTGCTCCTGCTTTTGCTTAGGCGTCGCCTTCTGCCTGGACGGCGCCTTTGCTCCGGACTTGGCAGAAGGTGTTGCGGAATGCTTGGCCAGCCCCTCATCCAATTTCTTGCCGACGACACTTGCCAGTTCGCTCATCGCATCCTTTCGCTCCTTCCTGAGCTCCATGCGCTGCTGCGCAAGTTCCTTGGTCTGCTTCTGGCGCGCCGCTGTTCCTTTGGCCAAGCGATCCTCAAGTCTCGTTGTCTGCTTGGCCTGCCGCGCAGACACCGCCGCCAATTGCTCTGTCGCCGCGGCGAGACGCTCCATGGCTGTCTGCTGACTGGGCGCGCCCTTCGCGTCCGTGGTCTTGCCACTGCGCACGGAAACCGGAACCACAACCGATGATGACTGACCTGAAGTCACTGCTCTTGTCTGGCGCTGCCCTGCCCTGCCCTGACCACCCTCACTGCGCAAGGCAGCCAGACGGTCGATAGCGCTCGCCTTCTTAGCATCTTTACTCACGTCTCTGACTTTCACTCCTTGCGTCTTTATCCCGCCAAAGCGCGCGGAAAGCCTATCGACAGCGCTTGGTCCTGACTGCCTTGACCGGGCGTCCTGCGTGCCTGACGATTTCGCCCCTGCTCCCGCAGCGCCTGACGCACCCGCAGCAGCAGCACCTGCCACACGAGCCGCCAGATCCGAGAGCTTCTCGAATCCATCAGCGTCTGTCGGCGCGCTGCCTTGCGCACCTGCCGCGCCAGCGCCTGCACTTCCAGGGCCCGGCTGCTTCTGCTTCTCTCGCAGCTCGAGCTTGCGCAGGTCCTGCTTGGGCCCGAACGCGCTGAACACATCACTCATCTGCATATACTTCTGACGCTGACGCTGGCGAAGCAGCTCCTGCTGCATCTGGCGCTGGCGCTCGGCCGGTGAGAGCGTTGGCTGCTGACCCTGCTGCTGTTGACCGGACTGCCCCGTCCCTCCCTGCACCGGCTGCTGTGCTCCGGGCATCTGCCCCTGCCGCAGTCCTGCTGATGGAAGCATCATGCCCCGGCCTGAGGACTGCTGCGGGCCCGGCGGCCCACCGGGGAAATTGATATTCTGCTGCATGGTCACAGGACCTTTCTGCCCGCTCTTCTTCCTGCCGCGCCTGAGCAGCACGACCAGCAGGATGAGCAGGAGGAGGAAGAGGATAAGCATCCACCATGGGAAACCCCTTGGATAGTCATCCTCATTCGTCGGGCTCGTCCCTGCCTTCACCTCGTCGCCGTCGCTGTGGCCATCACCGTCTGTATCTGACAGGCGTGGATCCGTTCCCCTGCGCATCTCCTCTATGTTTGACAGCCCGTCCTTGTCATAATCGTCCAGCGCATCCACTCGGGTCTTATCGACCGCAGGGGCATACCTATCTTCCCAGTCGTCTGGCATACCATCCCCGTCGCTGTCACCCGCGCCCTGGCACTTGCCTGACTGGCAGACCCCTGACACGCAGTCGCTCGCATCGATGCATCGCCTCGCGGCCTCGCAGCCCCCGCAGTTGCCACCGCAATCGATGTCGCTCTCTTCACCATTGAGCACGGTATCGCTACAGGACGCCTGCTGGCAGACGCTCTGCTGGCAGACCTTGCTCTCGCAATCCTGACCTTGCGCGCAGACCTTGCCATCCACGCACAAGCGGCAGTTGCCGCCGCAATCAACATCGGTCTCCTGCCCGTTCTTCTTGCCGTCACTGCAGGTCGCGGTCCTGCACACACCGCTGTCGCAGTAGGTGCTGCGACAGTCTGAGGACTCTTCGCAGACCCTGTTGTCAGCGCACTTGGTGGTGCAGCTGCCTCCGCAGTCGACATCTGACTCAGAGCCGTCCTTCACGCCGTTGGCGCACCGGGGTATGGCGCAGACCCTGGTCCCCTCGCTCGCCTTGCACTCCAGCACGCCTGAGCAGTCGCGTGTAGTCGAGCAGGTCTTGTTAACGCCGCAGGCGTCGCAGGAGGATCCGCCGCAGTCGATATCCGTCTCGTCCTGGTCACGCACCCCATTGGTGCAGGTGGCGCTGCACAGCCGCGATTCCTGCATGACCCTTGTGCTGCTCGCCATCTCGTCGCTGACATAGCCCGCGCGGTCACGCGCCCGAACCGTGAAGCTGTACTGATGCCCGTCCTGCAGGACAAGCCCCGCCAAGGAGGCATAACCGTTAGAGGTCCGGGTCCAGTTGATGAGCTCTACCCTGCTCGTCCTGTCCACGAGCTGATATTCGTAGGAGGCGATGCCTGACTCCGCATCCTCGCCTTCCCATACACCATAGATGCGGTCCACCTTGCAGAAGGTGAAATTCAGGGCGTCCCATGAGGTCCTGTAGGTCTCGACCTTGCGCATGCGCGGCGATGTCCTGTCCACGCTGAACCTGCTCTGGCTCGCCGCGCTCTCACCCTGATAGACGCACTCCACACTGAGATTATGCTCGCCTTCAGAGAGCCCTGAGAGGTTCCTCGCAAATTCCATGCCGTTGGTCCCGAGCAACGTGAGACTCGTGTTGTCGCGTGAGTAGACGCAGCTGCTCACCTCCTTGTTCACCTGCACGCGCATCTCCACTGTGCCATTGCCGAGCACCACGCGGTCGACCGGCGAGACGATAGTGACCTGCAATCCCCGCGTGGTATCGACATCAACAGGCACACGCACGACCTGGCTGGTCCTGCCTGACTTGTCCACGCACTGCACGGCCCAGTCATAGTGACGCAGGTTCTGCAGGCCGCGCATGACCTGCTCTGACGCCAGCGCGAACGTGGAAGCGCTGTCATAGTCCTGCCCTGCGAAGGTATCATTCATGCGCCAGAAATCCTCGGTCGTCGCGCTGTATCGGCAGACAGTCGGCTCTGATGTGCGCACCACCAGCGTCGTCTGGAGCTGATCATCGGTCGGTCTTGCAACCAGCGCAGGCCGCGCGTAGGCCTCCTGTATCACCGGAGACTCAGTATCATAGATGATATCAAAGCGCGCGCCATTGGTCGTGTAATTATAGCGGTCCCTGCACGAGACATACAGCTGCCCGGTGAACCCGGTACCCATGACACCATGCATGTTGCCTCCCACCGCGGTCATATTGTAGACCATCAGGTCATAGGTCATGTTCGTGTTGAGGTTGTAGCGGCATGCTGCCTGACGGTCCGTCTCTACGATGATATTGAACGTCGCGTTCGGCGATACGCCAAGGTGCGGACTCAGCAGCGCTATCCTCGGCGGCCCTATCTCCACCCAGAAATCTATGCACGTCTGATCGCCCGTGTTGCCCAAGGAGTCTGTGGCGCTGATGCAGTAGGTGTACTTGCCATTCCTCAACGGCTGGTTGGCCAACTGGGTTGCTGTGATGTTCGACGGAATGGCACCTGCAGGGACGTGCATGCCCAGAAGCGTCAGGTTCTCATCCGCGAGCGTGCTGCTGAAGGTGACGAATGGCTGATTGAAGGTCGTGACGAAGAGCGGCTCTGGCGTGGTCACCGTGCCAGAGGCCAGCGCGTAGATGACCCAGGTCAGGTTCATATGCACATCACCGATGTCCATCGCCGTGACCCTCGGGCCTATGATGCGCGAGGTGATGTGATGGATATCACTCCTCACTATCCTGCCCTCGGGCGTTGAGCCGACCGCATAGACCTCATTGTCACCTTCGACAAGCCATATGTTCGCCGTGAAGTCCGCGGCAGGCAACACTTCCTGGAAGAAACCCCCGATCGACATAATCCCCAAGTTCTGCAAGGCCTGCGCTCCTTCAATGCGCCCGTGCACCGTGTAGTTGCTGCTGCGTATGACCAATCCTGGCGGAATGTCAAGCGTTATCGCTGGCAGCGTCGGGTCGATGGTGAATACCGAGAGCGCTGACTGGCCCGCATTGCCGAGGGTGTCATACGGCTCCGCGGTGTAGACATACGTCCCCGGCGCGAGTGATGGCAGCAGATAGCGCAGCGTTCCCGGTGACTGGGTCACGCTGCTGCCGCCGGGAACCTGCTGCCCCGGCGATCGCATGTCCACGAGTCTCGTCGCTGTCGCTGCGAGGTCGATACCGCCGCCAGCGTCCCTGAAGACCGCGGTCACGTTATGCACAGAGCGGAACAGGCCGCGCACCGGCACTACTGACTCAAGCAGAGGGCCATTGTTGATGTAGATTACGCTGATGACTTCCCACGCTATGTTCCCGGCGCGGTCCTGCGCGTCTATGCTTATCTCATTCTCACCGGGCATCAGGCTGACAGGGAATGCGAAGCTGCCATTGGGCAGAACCTCCCACCAGTCGAGGTCAAATCCTATGCCCAGCCCCCGCTGGAAGAGATTCATGACGGTCACCATCGACCCGGGCTCGGTCGCGCCACGGATCCACAGGACACTGTGGTTGACGACCTGCGGCACCGGCTCGATGAACAGGAACGGCGGCACGGTGTCGACGGTAAAGTTTATCTGCACGGACGCGGGAGCGAGATTGAGCTCGGCCCGTGACGCAGCGCACTGCACGCGCACCTGGTAGGATCCGCCCTCCTCGAGCGATTCCTGCCTGTCGACGATGCTGGATATATTGAGCTCATGGACAAGACCGTCGTCGCTGAGCATCTGCGCGCCGGTCTGGACGAATAGCTGGCGAATGGCATCCCAGAGGTAGGCGACGAACCCGACAGGCGCGAAGTCAGCCCTGCAGCTCGCCTCGACGCTTGACGTAACGCCCACCACCGGTGACAGGTCGCTGACATACTGCGGCGGACGCAGGTCGTAGAGCTGCACCCTGTCTGAGCGCAGCACCTGCAGTGATACCTGCCTGCTCTGCAGCGTGGTCAGGCCCGCCTCGTCCCGGCAAGAGATGTAGTAGGTATAGTTCTGGTTGTTCTGCAGCGGTATCCACTCTGTCTGCTGAGGGGTCGCATAGCGTTCAGGTCCTGTCCTGTTGGCGCCGACGAACCAGTAGCGCATATCACCGAACGCTATCGGCTCGGTGTCGTAGCGGCAGGTCACTGGCTCACTGCCCACCACGTCCAGGCGCGTCGCGCTCTCCACCGAGATGCGATACTGCTTGCTCCATGACGTCTCATTGATGAGCGCGCCCATGGTCGAGCGCCAGGACACTATCATCGGAGGCGTTGTGTCGACCTCTATGGTCTTCACGCTTACGCCCCGATTGCCCAACGCGTCTGTGCAGTTAAACAGCAGGGAATGCTCGGTACGGTTCGCGCCGTAGTCATGCGGCAAGGGCAGCTGCAGCTGCGCTGTATGCGCAAGACCAAGTCCCGGCAACGAGGAGCCCTGACTGTCAGGTGCCATCGGCATACTGACATTACCACCAGCTGTTGGATAGGTAATGGTACATGCCGCTGACTCGTCCGTTGAGGCTGTCACCAATGGTTGTGTGCTGCTGGTGACCCGAGGCCCTACGCCAGTCACCACGGGAGGCGCATAGTCAAGCTTGGCTATCGCCGTATCACGCGCCTCCTGACCCGCATCATCCGTCGCTATGAAGGTGAAGACATTGACGCCATCGGCCAACGGCAAGGTGACGCTGAACGTCTGCTGCTCAGGATCGCCGGAACCTGAGGGATCAGCACCTGCAGGGCCAAGCAGCGGCACTTCTGAACGGTTCAGGATGCGCAATGAGGCCAGATGCGCATCAGCGACCATGCCCGTGACCACTACCTCTCCTGACTTGGTGGAGATGTTCTTGCCGCTGCCTGCCATCACCGCAGCGACGACGCTGGTCACATTCAGGCGCGGCGGCATCGTGTCCAGGTCTGTTGCCGCAGCAATCGCGTTGACATTGCCTGCCCTGTCCGTGGCGCGCACCTGCAGCCCGTTCTCGCCTTCCCGCAGGACCAGCGGCGCGCGCACGCGCTCGACCGGCAGCCCCTGCCCATCGAAATTCCCTGCGCCCACCTGCTCGCTGTCCAGCAGCGCGGACCATGACAGCAGGGAATTCCGCTGCACATCGCTGCGGTAGTCATAGTATGTATCCTCCAGGTCAGCCACCAGGTCCTGGCTCTGCACCGAGGTCACATTGGGCGGCGCGATGAGCGTTATCACTGGTGGCGTCTGATCCAGTACCACCGGCGTCTCGCCGGTGCTGCCGGTGTTCCCCACAGCGTCCACCATGTCCAGCCGCAGATAATTGAGCCCTGGCTCGAGCAGAACCTCTGCGCTGACCAGTCCACCGACGACATCGACCGGAACGCTCGTCGTCAGCGTCTGCGTCTGGCGCACGATAGTCGCGGTCAGCGGCAGTTCCGACTGCACGCTCGCGTGCACGGTGATGCGCGGTGTCCTCACGAATCCCGGAGTGCCAAGGAGCTCTCCTTGCACCGGCGCCTCACGGTAGCTCACCTTCACCTTATCACTCGAGATGGCGCCGAAATAATCCTCCACCTGCACCTGAATGTCATTGTCCCCCAACGTGAGCGGAACCTCAAAGAGGAACGGCCTTGCGTCAGGGCTTGTGCCTGTACCTTGCAGCTCCCTGGTGTCCTGCACCACCCCGTTGATCACCAGACGTACCAACTTCGCCAGCTCATCAGTGAACTTGCCGATTATCGTGATGCCCGGCCAGTAGGTTATCGTGTCCTGCGCCGGCTGCGTGATACTGACAGACGCGATGTGCTGGCTGGGCTGCCGCAACGCGGTGAAGGCATAGGTCCCGACGCGACCCTGACTGTCCTCTATCGCGACGGCCAGCTCATTGACCCCCGGGCTCAGCGGCACGGCAGCGTCGAAACTCAGACCCTCCGAGGGGGAGGCGTGCAGATACAAGGGGACCTCACGGCCATTGACGCTCAGCGCCGCGCTTCGCACATTCTCGCTCGTCTGCGCGAGACCCACCAGCTCGACGCGGCCAATCAGCTGCAGGGGCGTGCCTGCCGCAAGGTATGGCACCGGGGGCTGGACGCTGTCAGGCGCGACTATCGTGATGCGCGGCACCTGACCGCTGATGGTGAACTGCGATGCGATGCTTGCCTGCTGCAACGTATCATCGCCCGTGAAGGTGAAGGTGTAGGTGCCGTCCCCCGACAGGTCAGCCGGGATGCGCCATGCGCGGCAGGCGCTCTGCTGATCGCCCATGCAGGCCACTGGTTGCATCTCGCCAAGCTGCACGGTCTGCGGCAGGCCCTGGGCAGAGGCCATGGTGAGGCGGGGGGATGCCAGCGAAAGCATTGCCTCATCCTTCTGCACGGCTGACACCGTGACATATGACCTCGGACCAGCGGTGGAACCATCGGCGGGGTCGATGCTGAAGACGGGCAGCGATGTGACATAATGGACAGTCTGCGCCGTATAGTCCGACTCCTGGCCTGCTGCCTGCGCGTCCACAGCGCGCGCATAGACGGTATACGTTCCCTCTGACCGGGGCGTGTATACATAGCTGAATGTGCCCTGTGCATCTGACTGCGCTGTGGAGCGCTTGACATTGTCGACATAGATATTGACCGGCACTCCAGCCGCAGGCTGACCCGCATCCGCGGTAACAATCCCCGCTATGCTGAAGGGCTGACTGGTCGGGGATGGCAGCGATGAGAGGGATACCATGTATTGCGGGGGGACCTCCGGAACCTGGTATCGCAGCACTATCGTGTTGTCTGATACCCACTGCTGGCCCCACGCATCAGTCATGCTGGCCGTGATGATATGACTGCCGGGAGTGAGCGCAAGGGATCCTGCGAATGTCCCCTGCAGCACCTGCGTCCCCGGAAGCGTGAGCAGGACAACACCATCGAGCATCAGCTGGATGGACCGCAAGGTGCCTGGCTCCAATCCTGCCACAGACCCGGTCACTTCCACATGCGGGACGTCCACCACATAGGGATCATCGTCCGATCCATCCGGACTGGCCAGATGCAAGCGCACCTGCGGATCATCGCGGCTGCGCCAGATAGTCACCTGCCTGCTGTTGCTGTTGCCTATCGCGTCTGTGACGCGCACGGTCACATTGTTCCTGCCCGGCTCCAGCATCGCCCCAAACACGGCCCAACGCTGCGGCAGCGCACCCTGCTCCTGCACTACCCGCAGGTCAAGAGTAACCGTACCTGCGTGGTTTGCTATCTGGATAGTACCTTTGGTTAGCGCGTTCTCACCTGTGATAGAACCAAAGAGATGCATGCTCTCCTGGCTCACGAACAGCTCGTGATGCGCCTCCAATTCCTGATCGTCGAAGTGCACATCAGGCGCGTGGATATCCATAGCGAATGCGCGATCGCCTGTGCTGGACAGGCCGAGCACATCGCTCACGCTCGCCGTCAAACGGTAGGATTCCACATCGCCCTGCAAGGGGAGCGCGTCATCGATGGTGATGTCCTTGCAGACCCCGGCGCAGCCAAGCTCGCCCGCGGCGTCCCTTGTCGTCACCTGCAGCGGGACCCCGTTATCCGTGGCGATGCTCACCACAAATGTCCCTTGCGCGACAGGGACTCCCTCCCTTGGCAGCGCCTCAACGTGCAGCGTCGGCTTCAGGTTGAACTTCTGCCCCTCGAGGAAGGAATACTCCAGCAGCGGACCTTCTATCACCCGTATCACCTGCTTCACATTGGATGTCACCCATCCACCCCCTCCCGCAAGGCCATCGCTCCCCAGCGCTTGCGCTCTGACCCGCAGGTAGTAGATGCCTGCCTGTGGCAAAGGCACCATCGCTGTGACCTGACCCTGCGCTGATGCAGTCGCCTCAGCGACAGTCTCATACGCGCCGTCCTTGCTCGTACGCTCAAGCACCACACGCGCGCCGCCGGCTGGCGTGCCATCATCGTAGTCGACCTGCACTGACACCTGCACTGACGCGGACGCTGTGTAATCCTGCGCCACGCTGAGCACCGGCCTATCCAGCGCGTGGGTGACCGGACCGTAGACCGTCACCTGCACAGTATCCGACGTGACAGTACCCCAGTAATCCTCGGTCTGCACCGTGATAGTGTTCTCACCCTGCTGCACCGGCGCGATGAAATAGAAGGTGCTGTCTGTGGAAGCGGCCATATCCTCCGCAGGCGCGCCATTAAGCAGCAGACGCACGCGCTCTGCCATATCATCGGTGAACGTGCCTGCCACCATGACCTCTGATACATCCTGGAACGCCGCGCCATCCAACGGCTCATGGATGGTGACCGTGGCCTGACTGGCCCCTCTGCGACGCATGACCTCGAAGGCCATGGATCCTATCCTGCCCTCGCTGTCTTCCACCTCTATCGTGACGGTGTTGGAACCTTCCCGTAGCGCGATAGTGCCATCGAAGGTCAGCTGGCCTTGCGCGCCCTGCTGCCCTGCCGGAGATTCATGGAGCGTCAGATCCTGCACCGCGCCATTGACCAGCACCTGCGCGCGGATGATGCTGGAAAGCGACTGCGGCAGTCCATCTACCGTTATGCGACCGAGCAGCTGCACGGTTGGCTCCTCTGTGATGTATGGCGCAGGCGGGCTGACCTGCGGGCTGAGCAGCGCTATCTGCGGAGCCCGAGTATCAAGCTGGAAGGTCGAGAGGATATCACGCGTCTGCAGCGTATCTGACGCCTTCAGGGAAAGGCGGTATTCACCATCGGTCTGCAGGGTCACAGGAATGCGCCACGCCCTGCACCCACCGGGACAAGGTACCACTTCCGGCGCCCCCAACGGCACGTTGACCGGCACGCCCAGCACCATCCTCGCGAGACTGAGCTGCTGCAATGATAGCGTAGCCGCGTCCTTCTGGTCAGCGCGCAGCGCGATGGATGAACGCTGGCCTATCTGCGCCCCGTCCGGAGGATCCATGGTGAAATCCGGAACACTGAGCACGACATGCACGGTCTGGCTCGTGTAATCAGACTCAAAATCACCATCCACCGCTCTCGCATAGACCGCATAGACTCCCTCGTCGGTTGGCTGATACACCGCGCTGTATCTGCCATTCGCTCCTGCGGTGACGCTCGCCACGCGCTCATTATTGACATAGACACGCACCTGCACTCCTGACACCGGCTGACCGCTCTGACGGTCCTGCACCGTTCCCTGTATGATGATACCTGTGTTGGTCGGGGAGGTGATCGTATCAGGCGCGAGGCGATAGCGCGTCTCCTGTGGGGGCACACCATACTGGACCGCCACACTATTCTCGCCCATCACCTGCCTACCCCAGATGTCAATGAGCTTGGCAGTGATCGTGTGCGTCGCGCCCAGTCCAGTGATATCAGCGACAAATCCTCCAGCAAGGACATCATCTGGCTGCAAGGTCCTGACGATTGTGCCATCACGCAGCAGCTCTACCCTGACTACCTGGCTGTCCTCCAGACCTGAAAGCTCCCCGGTCACCAGCACATGCGGCACGGTGACACGATAAGGTTGCGCTAAGGTACCCTGCGGCGTGAGCAGACGCAGCGATATGGCGTCAGAACTTCGGCGACGATTGATGACGACCTGACGCCCATTGGTGTTTTCAATCGCATCAGTGACCTGCACCGTGATTGTGTTCTCACCGCCCTCCAGCGCGACACTGAGAGCTGCCCATTTCTTTGGGTCGGACGCGTACTTGCTGAGCGCATATACATGCGTCCCCGCCTGGTTCTCGACAGTCAAGGTGCCTGACTTCAGCGCATTCTCGCCAATTATGGAACCTGTGATGTGCATCGAACCAAGCTCCGTATACAGGACATGATCATCCTCGAGACCCGCTTCGTCAAAATGTATCTCCGGCGCGTGCACATCCATGACAAAGCCACGCGACGCGCTCGACTGCAGCGCCACTGCGTCCACCGCAGTCAGCTGCACGGTGTATGATTCCACATCTGATTCAAGGGGGATATCCTCGCCCACAGTGACATCGTAGCAGATTCCCGCGCATGACACTGGTGCAAGTGTCCTGGTCAGCGTCAGCCCGTCCTGCCTTCGCACCTGCACGTCCAGCGATTCCACCGGCACTCCTGACCGGGGGAGCGCACGCACCTGCAGCGTCGGCTTCTGGTTGAAGCGCTGCGCGTCAAGGAAAGAATACTCCAGCAGCGGACCCTGCGTCGCGCGCACGACCTGCAGGACGTTGCTGGACTGCAAGGGGGAGTTGGCGTCGACATCCGTGGCCCTCGCGCGCACCAGATACGTCCCGGCCTCCGGCAGGGGGACGGTCACGATATACTGACCTGCCTCGTCGGCCCGTCCGGGCTGCGCCGCAATGGCGGTGAACACACTGCCCAGCTGGTCGGCACGACGCGTCTCGACTATCACCGCGGCCTGCGCCGCCGGCGCATCATCAGTGTAGCTCACCTGCACATCTGCGGTGACACCCTGCGCCGTGGTCATGCTGGCAGAGAGGGTCAGCTGGGGCGTGCGCAGCACCGGCCCATCAGGGTCTATCTGCAGCCCGCAGACATCGGTGCAGGGCAGCAACTGATTGACCTCAAAAGGAATCTCGTAATTGGCGCTGTTGCCCAACGTGTCACTCGTCACAACCTTCGCGGTGTAGGAACCATCTTCCAGTACCGCTCCACCTGCGGCCTCGCCGCGCGTGAAGATCATCGTGTACCTGCCATCGCTCTGCGATTGGCCCTGGCTCGCGCCATCCTGCC
>MNWW01000063.1 GCA_001871415.1 Candidatus Woesearchaeota archaeon CG1_02_57_44
TCACTGTGCTCGGCGCGGTTTCGCTATGTTCAGCGCGATTTCGCTATGCCCAGCGCGTGTGATTACTCCCTACCAGCATCAGGATCTGCAAAACTCCCCTGATTTTTCCACTTGCAGATGAAACGCAAACAATATAATCATGTAAGCATCAGAAAACATGATGCCCAAAGGCATCATCCCCAAGCTCAAGTCTGATCCCATCGGCGCGCTCCACCTGCTGCGCGGTTATGCCGCTGCAATAGAACCCCATCTTTCTCCAGCAGTAGATGATCTGCTCATCCGCGCGGATGAGCGCGTGCTGATAGAGCGTCACCTGGCGGACATCTACTATGGGGGAAAGGACGGAATGCTTTCAGCATTGGCCGGCATCGCTGACGCGGGCGAGCAGGCCCGTGAGCAGCTGCGCTCGTGCATGGAGCAGTATGCGGCACAGCCATGCATCTGCGGCCTAGCCGATGTGCTCAGCGCGGCGCTGCAGACGCCATTCACACAGCAGGAACTGCGGACCGTGACCAGGTTCGCTGAGAAAGAAGTTCCCCGATTCGGCATATCATGAACGTATTGCGATGCAGATACGCTGCATGCGAGAAGGTCAACATTCTGTCATCATACTCGCTACGTCTGCTTGCGTGAACGCTTCCTCGCTTTGGACGCGTTCTTGACACGTTTGCCTGTCAACCGCTTCTTGTGTACGGTGCGTATGGTCATCTTGCTTCGCACGCGCGGATTCCATACCCTTGCGATGGCGCAGACAAGCAGCACACACGCATAGGCAAGAATCAGTGAGTAGGTGATGCGATGGTGCGCGACATGGAACAATGCGTCGCGCGCAAGGATTCCGAGCTCAAAGGCGAACAGGAAACCTATGCCCGCGAGAAGACCATGCTTGTGGTGGATGAACAGTGTGCAGGACATGAGCAAGAAGCTGAGGATGCTGCTCGCGATGATGATATCGCCCAGGTGTGGTATGAGCATCAGATCAGCGATTCCTGAGCCGATAGCATACAGGCCCGCGCTCACCAGCACAGCTTCATACCAGTCAAGATGCCGCGCGAGCAGCTGGTACGCTCCTATGCTTGCCAATCCGATACCTATGGCGTAGAGCAACGCGTGCCAGAGGGCGCCAAGGAGTGAAAGCGCAAGAAAGCCGATGCTCACCAGTTGTTTTCCTGCCAGCACGTCAAAACCAAGGACATGGCCGAGCACGACCCAGAGGAAGGCGAGCAGCGCTCCTAGATACATCCCGACGCGCAGAGGCAGCGGCCAGGTTTGCTGTCGGGGCAACAGCGCCGAGAGCTCCAGCCCGAGCACCTCCACCCAGATGAAGTAGATAAGGAACAAGTGCAACAGAAACTGGGTCAGGGCAAAGACGCCATTGCCTGCAATAGGCGCGCTGCGATACAATCCCGCGCTCAGGATGGGCGCGGACATGCCAAGAGCCATGATGGCAAGCACAGGAGATTTTCGCCACGCAGGCACCCTATCGATAGTATCTTTCGCAGTATCACCCGTAAGGTCGCCCATGGTCGCCTTGCAGCAGTACAGGTATTTAAAGATAATCCGTACGGATTTCTTACTGATTAGTGAATGAGATTCAATGTCCTCATGGGCTTTGCTGTGATTCAGGACCTTGTTGTAATTCAAAATTCAGTATTGGACTTTTCAGTCTGCCAAAATAGTGCTGCTCGTCCAGACCCGTGCAGGACGTCTTGAGGCCTTTGACGACGATACAATGGGCGGGTATATGCCGCCTCATATCAGGAATCCGCGCCTTCCAATTTCTTGTCCATCTCCCTTGCAGCTTCCCGCATCTTGGTCATGTGCGCCTGAAAGTCGCGCTCGACTTCTGAAAGAAGCGCGTCAAGTGTATCCGTCCTGAGCAGATACGCGTTGCGCCGGGTGATGACTAGGCCCCTGTCCATCAGGACATTGATGTGATGCATGACCGTGCCACGTGACAGGCTGAGCCGAAAGCCAATGGCGTCGCTGCTCAAGGGATCATCGCGTTTTGTCGCTTTCAGGAGTTCCACAAAGATGCGATAGCAGCTCTTATCGCGATCACGGTTGCCGAAGAGTCCGAGAGATTTTCCGAACCACTGCATGGATTCATTAAGATCACAAGAAGTGGGTCTGCGCTCAATAACAAAGGTAATCCTTCGATCCTGAATCGCCATGTTCCTTGAGTAGATGACTGAATTATATAAGCATATTGCAGGAGAAGTGTGTTTTTCGCAAAAAATTTATATACCAGTTTATTTTATCCATTACTTAGTTGACCTTAAGTCAACAGGTTAAGAAGGCATAGAAATCCAGGTGGCGCTATGGCAAACAAGAAATCATCTCACTTCAACAAGGATGCAAGAGCGGACAACACCGCATCCACGGGAGGATCACCATCTGATGATGCGCCGCCAAGCGCGGCTCCCGCTGAGCCGAGCGTGACCGCAAGCGACAAGAAGCGTCAACCGGCAGCCACAGACAGCGGTGCGCTGCAGGAAGAGAACAAGGCACTGATTGTCCAGCTTCAGCGCCTGCAGGCAGAATTCGAGAACTACCAGAAAAGGTCAGAGCGCGAGCAACAGGCTGCCCAGGATAAAGGGGCGTTTCAGCTGGTCAAAGAGCTCTTGGAGATATGTGACGCCCTGGAGATAGCGGTGCGTCATGAGGCCCGTGACCTGGCGGTAGAGGGTGCATCACCCGAGGACGCGCCCAGAAAAAGCGCGTCAGCCAGCGCAGGGTTGCGCCTGTTGTACGCGAAGTTGATGAATATCCTGGAAAAGGCAGGCATGATGCCCATCAACGCGCTCGGACGCTTATTCGATCCCCATCTGCATGAGGCCTTGCTCCAGGATTGCCTGCCAGAACAGCCTGATGACCTAGTACTCGAAGAGCTGCAGCGCGGTTATCTGTTCAGAGGAAAGGTCCTGCGCACAGCGAAAGTCAGGGTCAATACCCACATGCGTGTGCCCACCTGTGAGTCAGAAGATGAGTCAGAAACGTCTGGGGAAACACCCACTCCCGGGAAGGCGGGAAAAGCAGCGCAATCAGAGAAAGATGCTACCGATAGAGGCGACGCATGATGCGGCAGGGCGCTATGATCGCGGCGGATTCAACGCTGACAGAAGTGCTGGCATACGCGAATGACCGTGACCATAAGGACTGCGAGGCATGCAATCATTCCTGCCAGATGGGCGCGGGAGTGTTCGCGCCCGGTCAGGAGAAGGAAGTGGCGACGTTCCTGCATATCAGTGAGCACGAGCTGGAACAGAAGCTCGAACCAATCACACGATTTGGCACAACACTCAAGCGCCCCCGTCTGCTTTGCCAACAGAGTAGACCCTATGGCGCATGTGTCTTTTGGGATACGGAAAAAAAGTGTACTATCAATCCCGTCAAACCCTTGGAGTGCCGCACCGCGACCTGCGATCCCATCGGAGAGTTGACCAGTCAATGGTTCGCGAGGAATCACTTCGTCAAGAAGCAGGATCCAGCATCGTGGGCACAATGGCAAAGCGCTATGCGCTGTGCAGATCAGCAACTGCCTGAAACGAGGGTTCCAGACAGCCAGAAAGACGATCATGATGATACGGGTGAACAGAACGCGGGTAGGTAATAGAGCAATGATACCAACCAGTAAAGATACGGGCACAAAGAACTGAAAGACAAGGACGACGGAGGGATGCACTATGGGAAAAATCATCGGCATTGATTTAGGAACGAGCAACAGCTGCGGCTTTGTGCTTGAGGCAGGAAAGCCAAAGGTAGTACCCAGCGCAGAAGGCAGCACTATCGCGGGAAAGACAGTGCCAAGTGTCGTCGCTGTGGCAAAGGATGGGCAGATTCTGGTCGGTGAGCCAGCAAGGCGCCAGTCTGTGACCAATCCTGAAGGCACGGTCTTTAAGGCCAAGCGCAAGATGGGAACAAGTCATAAGTACAAGCTTGACGGCAAGGAATATACGCCCCAGCAGATATCGGCATTCATATTGCGCAAGATTAAGAAGGACGCGGAAGAGTTCCTTGGAGAGCCGGTAGACAAGGCGGTCATCACTGTGCCCGCCTACTTTGACGACAACCAGCGCCAGGCGACCAAAGACGCGGGAACCATCGCGGGCCTGGACGTGGTACGCATTATCAATGAGCCGACTGCGGCGAGTCTCGCCTATGGCCTTGACAAGCAGCACACTGAACTGAAGATCCTGGTCTTTGACCTTGGTGGAGGCACCCTTGATGTCACGATAATGGAATTCGGCGATGGCGTCTTTGAGGTCAAGTCAACAAGCGGAGATACCCAGTTAGGCGGGACCGACATGGACCAGGCGATGGTAGACTATCTGGTCGAGGAGTTCAAGAAGCAGGAAGGCGTCGACCTGACTAAGGACAAGACAGCGCTCAACCGTCTCACCGAGGCGGCTGAAAAAGCGAAGATTGAGCTGTCCACCACCATGGAGACAGAGATTAACCTGCCATACATCTCAGCCAACCAGGACGGGCCAAAGCACTTTGTGCACAAGCTCACGCGGGCGAAGCTGGAGTCATTGGTCAAGCCTATCATAGACCGCTGCAAGGCGCCGATAGAGCAGGCGCTGCGCGACGCGCAGCTCAAGCCATCAGATATCAGCAAGGTGCTTCTGGTGGGCGGACCGACGCGCATGCCGGTGGTGCAAAAGTTTGTGGAGGACGTGACAGGTCAGAAGCCTGAGAGAGGCATTGATCCCATGGAGTGCGTCGCTCAGGGTGCGGCGATTCAGGCAGGCGTGCTGGCAGGGGAAGTCAAAGACATCCTGCTGCTGGATGTCACCCCCCTCTCCTTGGGCATCGAGACCCTGGGAGGCATCTTCACCAAGCTCATCGAGCGCAATACGACTGTCCCTACGAAGAAGAGCCAGACCTTCAGCACTGCGGCCGATAATCAGCAGGCAGTGACCGTGCGCGTCTTTCAGGGCGAGCGTCCCATGGCGCAGGACAACAAGCTGTTGGGTCAGTTCGACTTGATTGGTATTCCTCCAGCGCCGCGCGGTGTGCCGCAGATAGAGGTGACCTTTGACATCGATGCCAATGGCATCGTGCACGTGACCGCAAAGGACCTGGGCACAGGCAAGGAGCAGAGTATCCGTATCACGGCCACCCAGAAGCTCAGCGAGGAGGATATCGAGCGCATGCGCAAGGAAGCTGAGGATTTCGCCGACAAGGACAAGGAGCGCATGCAGCAGGTCGAGCTGGTCAATGAGGCCGACACGCTCGTGTACTCGACGAGCAGGATGCTCGATGAGCTCAAGGACAAGTTCAGCGATGAGCAGAAGAAGGGTATAGAGGAAAAGATTAGCGTCGTCAAGGAGGCCCTGGAAAAGGACCCCAAGGACATGGCTGACCTACGAGTCAAAGTGGACGCGGCCAACAAGGCAATCCAGGACGCTTCAACCGAGCTCTACAAGAAGGCCGCGCCGCAGCCAGGAACGCAGGCAAGCAGCTCATCAGGTGACGCAGGCAGCGCCGCGGGTAGCACCGATGAGCCTGCGGTGGACGCGGAGTTCAAGGAGAAAGAGGCGTCTTCTGGCGCATCCAAGTCCAAGGAGACCGAAAAGCAATCAGGCGCCGAAAAGGACACGAAGTCCGACACGAAAGGGAAGAAGAAATGATCCCTTCCCGCGAGCAGTGTCTGCGGGTGCTGGATGAGATGCCTGAGAACGTTAAGCAGCATTGCTTCGCGGTGGAGGCAATAGCAGTCCGGGAAGCCGAGAGGCTAGGCGCCGATGTGAAGCTCTGCTCGCGCGCGGCGCTCCTGCATGATTGCAGGCGCCTCTCGCCAGAGCACGCGGATGTGGCCGCAGACCTGGTGGCCGCTAAGTGTTGGCCTGAACTTGCTACTGCTATCCGCCGCCACCCGTTGCATTGCATCCTCACAGATCCTCCCCACACCATGGAGGAAAGGATAGTTTTTTATGCAGACAAGCGTGTCATCGGTAGCAAAGAGGTATCTTTGGATGAGCGTCTGAGTGATATTGTAGAACGCTACGGCAAGGACCCGCAGTCAAAAAAGACCCTGCTGGCCGCGGCGCAGAAAGCAAGGGAGCTGGAAGAGCAGCTGCGCGCCAACAGCGGGTCGCTCCAGTCCAGATTGCCCCCACAGGAACGAACCAAGGAGAACATACATTCACAAGACTGAGAAGATGAACAGCATGGCCGAAGACTACTATAGCATCCTAGGTGTCGCGCGCGACGCGAGCAAGGAGGACATCAAGCGCGCGTACAAGCACCTGGCCAAGGAGAACCATCCCGACCTGCATAAGGGCGATAAGGTCAAGGAGGAGCGCTTCAAGAAGGCGAGTGAGGCCTATAAGGTGCTCAACGATGAGAAGACGCGCGCCAACTATGACCGCTTCGGAACCGCCGGTGAGTCGTTCCAGGGATTCAACGGCTTTGAAAGCCAGGGATTCGGCTTTGATTTCTCGGATATCTTCGAATCGTTCTTCAGTAGCGGTGGCGGTGGAAGACGTCGTCAGGACCTGCACGCGGAACTCACCATCAACTTGGAAGAATCTTATAAGGGTGTGACAAAGCGCGTGCAGGTGTCACGCGACGCGCACTGCCCTGATTGCAAAGGTACAGGCGCAGAGGACGGCAAGATGCAGCGCTGCGCTGACTGCAATGGCACGGGTCACATCCGCGTGACCAGAAGGACGCCTTTGGGCATGTTCCAGACCATGGGCACCTGCCAGAAATGCAGGGGCGAAGGGAGCATCGCCGAGTCTGTGTGCAAGGCATGCAGAGGTTCTGGCGTCGTACCGGAGCGCAAGGATATTGAAGTGAAAGTACCAGCAGGCATCGCCGACGGCCAGATGCTGCGCGTCCGAGGACAGGGTGACTCGTCCAAGGCAGGGACCGGTGACCTTATCGTGGTCATGCATGTCCAGCAACATGATACATTCTCGCGCAAGGGTGATGACCTGTTCTGTGAATTACCTATAAGTTATACAACCGCTGTGCTCGGTGGTGAGATCGATGTGCCGACCCTGGATGGGGATATCAGCCTAAAGATTCCCGCAGGGACACAACCAGGCACGGTGTTTCGCCTGCGCGGCAGGGGCATGCCGAGCGTGGATTCCTATCACGTCGGCAACCAGCTCGTGCACATCACTATCGACGTGCCCAAGCGCGTGGACAAGCGCGAGCGCGAGCTGCTCGAGAAGCTCGGACGCAAGGAAGGAAAGCCGCGCAAGAGCTTCTTTGAGAAGATACGGGACGCGCTGTGACGCAAGGGGGTACGTGGTGACGACTGGGAATGTCAGTTTTTTTAGAAATATATATATTGCGGACATCCTGAAGGTGAAGCATGGACATCGCGCTGCACCGCCCGTTCCACAAGATCGTCTTTCTTGAATTTGAATCACAACGCGAGATGGCAGCAGCCCTGCTGCGCTTTCAGGAGTACTACGAGTGCCCGCGCTTCCGCGGCAGGGTGTTCACGCTCAGGGAATACAAGGAATGGTACCGTGGGCAATACGGCCGGTTCACCTACCTGACTGACTGGGTCGGCTTCAATTTCCCCTGCACGGTGCTCGACCCCTTCCTGCAGGGGCGATTCAGGCCTTTGCGCAAGGCAGAGCTGGAGATTCTCGGATTACTGAAATTGCTGCGAAGGCCTTTCTATGTCATCGCCACCGAGGGCATAAGGCCGTCTTGGACACCTTCAGGAAATAAGGCAGCAAAAGGCAGGCCCGCACGCCGCAGCATTCCACATTCAGACGCGTCTCCTGCCAGGCCACACCCTGCGAAGCAGCTGCGCACGACACTGCGCCATGAACTGGCCCACGCGCTCTACCATGTCTCAGCAGGATACCGTCAGGCAGTGCAGGACCTGCTCGTGGATGACCTGCCGTTGCTGACACAGGAGGTCCGCCGCATGGGCGACTACGCGGACCGGGTCCTCGCAGACGAGGTGCAGGCCTATCTCGTGGGCAACAGCGGCGCGCTGCAGGTGAGCCCGAAGCTCATAGGGCAGGTGGGCGAGCTCTTTGAGCAGTATCTGACCGGAAGCGCAAAGGCATCACGTCGGCCATCACCTTCTGCTGCGCAGACGCGCCGCAGCAGGACCGGGCGAATCGCCAAGGGTCAAAGCAGGGTATCAAGTGATAGAAAAAGAAAGAGAAAAGGAAAACGTTGCTGACAATCTCCACTGTCAACGAATCCTCCCAATCAAAGCTCCCAATCCTCCCCCAGCTCGCTGCTACAGCGTGAATTTCTCCTTGCCTTCATACACCTGCATCGCGAACGTGACATCCTTTTCCGCCAGCGTGATAGCCGAGATGCCGTTCGTGAAGCGGATGGCCTCATCAAGGGTGCGCTGGTGGATGTTCC
>MNWW01000052.1 GCA_001871415.1 Candidatus Woesearchaeota archaeon CG1_02_57_44
CGAGAGGTAAGGGCGCGATGGTCCTGTCACCAGAGACGCAAGCGGAATTTCAGCGCCTTGTCGAAGGACACCGTCGTCTGCTTGAGGCGATAGGGAAGCTGTAGTGTTATTGCAAAGCACGGGGTTGAATACCCCGTCCTTCAGGACGTGCTTTGCAATTCAAAAATCCGCCTGCAATGACGAGGCGCGGTAATACCGCGGCCTTCAGGCCGCGGTTAGCGCCGAGTGGCGGATTTTTGTTATTTGGAGGCAGAGTCTGCAATTTTTCTGCGAGGTACATGGAACAAAAACCAATCCCGAATCCTCTCCAGAAAACTTCCTCAAATATGGGAACAAATATTCCCTTTTCCAGGATATTGTCCGTACTTATTATCGCGATTTTTGGAAATACGAAACCTACGTGAATCCGAATAAGATGGATCGCAATCAAGATTGTTAGTGGCATAACGACCATATCCATTATTCCTTTCCATTCTATTTGGAGATATGTGCTAGGGTGTTCGATAGGGTATCGCTTCTCTGCAATTTTGATCAATTTCAGAATACCTAACACAAAAGCGCAATCAATAACAGCAACAACGAGCGTACTGATCAAAGCCTCGGGAGGGAATTGAACCCCCGGCCTGCTGCTTACGAGGCAGCCGCTCTACCCCTGAGCTACCGAGGCACGTTGGCAATGAATTTCTTGCAGATGTCGTTTTTCGCTCTTCGTGGTTCTCGTCTGGTCCGCGCCCAGCCGCTTTGGTTTACTGCGGTTCTACTCTCTTTTCCGTGTCCTCACGCTTCTGGCACGCGCTGCAGACCGGCATGCGCTTGCCCTTCCCATCGCGTACGAACGTGCCCAGTATCTTGCCTAAGAACTGGGTCTCTATCTTTTGTTTACACCGGGAGCATTGGGCCACAGCCGTCAGAAGCCCGGGATGGTATTTAAATGTTGTTTATGGCGGGACTCTGTCCTGAATCTCGATTTGACTGCGCCAGCAGCGGGCTTCGGCGGCGTTCACCCCCGTGCCAGATCGACATCCCCGAAGGGGGCATCCCCCTGTCAATGCGCCAAATGCAACATATCTGCCTTCGCCATTGCTGCTGGCTGGACTCTTAGGACAGAGCCTTATGGCGGAGCATGACCTTCAATCTGACCTACCGCATAGGTGTTGCAGGGGTCTGTCGGGTTTGTCTTGGTGCTGTCCATCATCTCCTGTAGATGTCGTCATGGTGCGCGAAGTCGTAGAACGTAATCTTGTCTTCCGCCTTCTCATATCTGAAGGTCAGCACAAAATGCGTATCGATGTGTACGCGCTTGAGGTGCTGCAAGGGCTTTCTCAGGTTCTTGTAGTGCTCAAGGTCTTCGCACGCGATTATCTCCTCTATCTTCCTGAGCAGGGCGTCATATCTTGCCTTATCTCTCTTACAGAGCTTGGCGACTGTTTTCTTGAGACTGTCCGAGAATTCAATACTTGGCATTTTCCAGCTCTTCTCTCAATGCCTTGACGCTTTCATAGGCGTGAAACTTTCCCTTCTCGATTTTTTTCATCTTTTCTATATATTCAGGGCGCAATTCCGGTTCAAGAAATTCTGTCTGATATCTTGACACGACCATCTCAATCGCCTCTGACTTGTCCTTCAGGCCATACTTTGCCTTGATTACATTCAGGACGCGATTGGACCGATCTGTGATGTTAATCATCGCTTGTACCATATTAGTTCACATATATTAGTATATACGTTGGATATATAACTGTTGTGGTGATACCGCTGTCCGCGGCGTGTGGACGGGTCATATCTGTTAGCGTCAGGGGGAAGGCATTGTAGCATACTGCGCAATCTTCGAAATTCGCAAACCTGACCCGTCAACTTTATTAATTGCACAGGGTTGCGCACGGATACGGTAAAGGGCGAGCGCAAGACCTGTCGCCGCCCAGAGCGAATATTCAGGACCAATGCCACGGGAGGAATGATTCCATGAGCGATACCGCATCACCTGCCATCAAGAAGAAGCTCTCCTGCGCCATCGTCGGCGCCACTGGCGTCGCGGGCCAGCAGTTCGTCGAAGGACTACAGGGGCATCCGTGGTTCACCATAACACACCTGTTCGCGAGCGAGCGCTCTGCCGGCAAGGTCTACAAGGAGGCCGCGGTCTGGCATGGCGAAGGGAGCCATCCTGCGGACATCGCGGACATGGTTGTCCTTTCCACGGATGATATCGAGCGCGAGGCCGCGAACATCGATATCTTCTTCTCCGCTCTTCCCAGTGAGACCGCTCGCGAGATAGAAGGGAGGTGCGCAGCGTTCAAACCGGTCATCAGCACGGCGGCTGCCTACCGCTATGACGACGATGTACCTATCCTGATACCGGAAGTCAATGCTGACCATGCCCTCCTTATCAGGAAACAAAAGGAGCGCGGCTGGAAGGGATTCGTCGTCCCCGGAAGCAACTGCACGACGGTGGGTCTCGCTATCGCGCTCAAACCGGTCATGGACAACTTCGGCATCAAGCGCGTCATCATGACGAGCCTGCAGGCGCTCTCTGGTGCTGGTTATCCGGGTGTCGCGAGCATGGACATCCTTGATAATGTCATCCCCTACATCGGCAAGGAAGAAGAGAAGGTCAAGAAAGAGCTGGTCAAGATAATCCCTGGCACATATCTCGTCGGCGCGACCTGCACACGCGTGCATGTCAGAGATGGGCATACCGAGACTGTCACGGTCGAGACAGAGAAGCCATGCACGCCAGAATCCTTCATGGCCGCTGTCGTCGGATTCAACAAGAAGTGCCGTGAGCAGTTCGGGCCCTTGCCGAGCGCGCCGAATGAGACTATCGTGCTCGCTGACGGCGTGAATCGACCGCAGCCCCGGCTGGACAGGAATACGCACAACGGTATGGCTACGGTCGTCGGCAGGATACGGACCGAGGATGTGTTCCCGAACAGCATCAGCTTCGTGCTGCTCTCGCACAACACCAAGCGGGGCGCTGCTCTCGGCGAGATACTGACAGCGGAGTATCTCTACAAGCAGGGGTATATCGCGTAGCGGGGCTTTCTTTCATCCCGTCTTTCCTATGCCCGCTTCATATGCCGCGCTGCTGCGCTTGCATGATCACCGTGCCAATACCGGGGAATGGACCCTGGTCCGCATGATAGCAGCGCACAGCAGCGCGCGCGGCTGGAGAGCTAGGGCCTACCGACTCCCTGATTATCCGTGACTCTAGCCGCATCGCCTCTGCCCAGGCACCATGCGCCTCCCGGGGGAGCATGAAGTCTATCTGCTCTCTTGTATAGGTCGCGCCATCGCATTCCATTGTGTAATTTCTGCTCGACATCACTCTTCGGAGGTCGACCATATCGAGCACAGGGACAGGACCGTCTTCCATTCTGGCATCGCGGAGCATCCGATAGGCAGCGAACGCATCATCAATGGAACGCGCATGTATCGCCGCATCCATGGCTGACCTGAGCCCATCCGCGAACGTCGCCTCGCCTCCTAGCATCATCTGCAAGCCTGAAGATCCAATGAGCAGCCGCTCTCGCTGTTCTGTGTGGAGCACGTAGGTCCCCTCGCCACCACCAGCATCGCGCATCGCGGCACGTGTTTGTCTCAGTGGCCATCCGAGCAGTCCAGAGATCTCCCTGGGCGTGTACAGCGCTGTGCAATGCGTCGCCAGGATGCTGTTGTTGATATTCTCCTGCGCCAGGAACCGCTTGACTGTCCAGCCCTGCACGCTCCATCGCTTTCCTTCCCGTGTGCCCCGGTATCGCCTTCTCGCTAGATTCCTCTCCAGCAGCGATGTGCTCATCCCGAGGGCTTGCAGGTCTGCTATGGAATACCATTGCTCGGGGTCCAGCTGCGCCACGCGTTCGGTCACTGCCTGTGCTTCCTGCTTCACGTCCCTCAACAACGCAATCTCTGGCTCGCTCAGGATACGATTGTTCCCTCGTTTGGTCCCTAAGCCAAGCCGCATGACGGTTCCTGCGAGTGATGAGTAAGTCATGTGCAATTCAGCCGCCACAGTGCGCATGTTGCTGGGTCCGTGGCCGTTGTCCTCCGCTCGCCATTGGATAAGGGCGCCGAAGGGCAGGGCATGGGATGCTCCTCTGTGGGACGCGCTGTTGCCATAATATGCGACATACTGGCGATTGCTGCTCACTACGTAGCGCATCGCTGCTTGCTTACTGAGTCCTGTCTGGTCCATGAATGCTTCCAGGCTCAGGTAATCATCAGATGCCTCTATCGCGTCCCACAATGCACTGCCATGCACGCTATCTTCCGGATGCATCCAGTGCAGGACGTCATCGCCGTAGACTGTTGTCGCGTCAAGACAGATGCAACCATCAGGGATGTTTCTTTTCTTCACTACTTGGTCTGCCAGACCGCTTTCGCCCTTCCGATTCAGACGATTCTGGAGCGCGTCCAGTGCCGCGCCAAGCGATCCAAAGTGCAATGGCTCTGCTAGTTCTGGCCGCTTCTTCGCTTGTATCGCTCCCAGTAGCCGGGGGTGGTGCTCTTCCAAGTAGCTCTGTGTGATGGGCGTATGGTCTCCCGCAATCTCCTCGAGTCTATTGAGGATTTTCCTTCTGCTCCATCGCATGGCTAATGGAAAATTACTCTTGGCTAAAATATTATGCCTTGGGCCGTACGAAATACAGATGCTGTGGCGTAGTGCTGGGTGGGGGGCTGACTGGATATCAAGAACCTGTAGGGGCCACTGCACACACCTTCGTAGATCATGCTCCGCGTATCTTCTCGGATGCGAATTCTACAAACGTGATATCACTTGTCTGCGGCACATAGCTTCTTACCGCTATGGCAAGTGCATCATGCTGGGCATAGGGGGCATTCGTCGGCAGCAGATCTCTCCAAGCGTATACGAGCATATCTTCCAGACCACTGAGCAAGGTGCGGGCTGTGTGGAGCGTCTCTGCATCAGGCAACAGCGCCCTTGCCTCTACCGGACTATACTCCTCGCCTATGATCAATCGCTCATATCGCTTGAATTCCATGAAACTGCATACGAGCGATAGATCTCCTGCAGGGACCTGTAGGTCTTGTGTGCAGGGTCTCTGATTGTGGGCGCGCAGCACTGCTGCCGCGGCCATCGCCTCGTCCCGCTGCTCCTTTGGTACGTTATTCCGCCATGCTTGCGCAGCACTCATCGCTTTCCGGAGATCAGTGGCGTAACTCGTCGTAGTCTCTTTGAGGTGCGCGTCGGCATTTTCCGGATCCTGCAGAGCATTGATCGCAGCTGTCGTGTACAAGACCTTGCTTCGCTCATCTCCTTTGCACATCCGGAACGCGCATCCAGGATGTGCTTCTTCCAGCGCGCTCATCTTCCGCTGGATATACTGCCTAGTCCGCCCTCTCTGCTCCATCACGTCGTCGATCGTGTGCAGGTTCTCCCGATGATCCGCCACCAATTGCAGCATGTTGTTGCTTGCTGCTGCAGCCACTTTCTCCAACAGGACTTTTTCTTTTTCGTCAAGGATTCTACTGCCTCTGAACCATGCGCCTAACCCAAGCGTCCTGCAGACGTCTCCCAGATATTTCTCCGTGCGTCCCCAGGCATCGGCCAACGCAGGTATGCCGTCTCTGCTCAGCCTCTGGCTCAGGTCAAGGTAGCGCTCTACTGCCTCTGGATGCACGGCATATTCTACTTGGTGTCCATCCTCATATCGCACGCCCCATTCGGGGAACTCTCGCAGGATCGCGATGTGTGCTTTCGTCCTTGTTATGCCTGCCCTTTTGGCAATCTTTGCGGTCACTACCCATCCGGTCTCAAGGAGGTGCTCGAATAGCTCTGAGCCATCTTGCATCCCGTTGTTCAGCCAATACTGCTCCCTGTTTCCTGGCGCGGGTACATCACCTCTCCTGAGCACAGGTATGCGCTGGCTGACCTTCTGCAGCCCTGGTGGAAGTGGCGGCGGTGTCAGCATCATTCGGAGCACTGTCGCATCCTGCTCGCGTCCTTCTTGAGTATACTTGTCCGCGAGCGCGTCAAGGGCTGCGGGAACAGAGCCGAAGCTTTGTGGCGCTGGCTCTAATATGTCTGAATAGAGTGGATAATAGTCTCTGCTCAGGTCGGAGGCTCTTATGCTTTTTCCTGAGGAGTATATCTCGTCGAGACTTCTCAGGATTCTCCCTTTAGTTCTCCGTTTTCTTGTCATCTTGGTTGGCGCTCTATCGGGGGCATATTTTAGTATACCTATACTGCGGTGGCTTATTGGTTGTCGGGGGGTGCCCGGGCCCTCGCGAGCCCGGGTGATGGGCTAGAATTTATGGAGATATTTGTCACTGTGAAGTCCTAAATGATATATAAAACTTTCGGTTTGTGACTATTGCGGAGTGGTTTCAAATCGGTCTGAACAGAGGGGTGTGGCGTGGGCCTGTGGGGTGCTGCGATGGTCAGGGTATGGAGCTCTTACGTATTTCACTCTTTTTTGCGAAGCTCGAGGTATGGGGCTCTTGCGCACGCCGGCCATCAACTGCTATGCCATCAACTGCTGTCCAATCAACTGCTATCACTTCTGTATTACTGCCGTTCTCGCACTGCTTGATGCGCTGAGCATCCTGTATGGGGCTGGTCTCCTGTGTTCTTCTCCCTCCCTCTGTTGCTTCTCCCAGCAAAACGCTTTTATAACTGGCTGCGGTTGTGATGATCATGACACGCATCGCGGTCATCCGGAAAGAGGACTGCCATCCTGACAAGTGCGGCAACTACCTGTGCGCGAGGCTCTGCCCTGTCAACCGTACCGGTACGGAGTGCATCGTCAAGCAAGACGATAAGGCGTTCATCCACGAAGACCTCTGCACGGGCTGCGGCATCTGTCCTAAGCGCTGCCCGTTCGGCGCCATCACCATCATCAATCTGCCGGAAGAACTTGCATCACCTATCCATCGCTTCGGGCCTAATGGCTTCGCGCTCTACAGCTTGCCCATGCCGGTCGAAGGCAAGGTCGCAGGCATCATCGGCAGAAACGCGCTCGGAAAAAGCACAGCTATCAAGGTATTGGCAGGACTCATCAAGCCCAATCTTGGCACAGACAAGGAGACCGGGCATGACGAGCTCATCTCGTTCTTCAAGGGCACGCAGACGCAGGCGTTCCTGGAGCAGGTGCGCGACGGAAAGGTCGCCATCAGCTTCAAGCCCCAGCAAGTCGATATGATTCCCAAGAGCTACAAAGGGACGGTCGGCGCTCTGCTGGCAAAGGTCGTCGAGCCCGTGGCAAAGGCTGAGACCATCGCGGCACTGTCACTGGGTCATCTGCTAGAGCACGATATAGCGACGCTCTCCGGCGGCGAGCTGCAGCGCGTGGCCATCGCCGCTGCCTGCATCAGGCCCGCGCAGCTCTACATCCTCGACGAGCCCACAAGTTATCTGGATATCCGTCAGCGCATATTGCTCTCGCGTTTCATGGAGCAGCTCTCGCAGCGCGCCAGCGTCATCCTCATCGAGCACGACCTCATCATCCTGGATTACCTGGCGGACCAGGTGCAGATAATGTACGGCCGCGAAGGCGCCTACGGCGTGGTCAGCAGGACCAGGCCGGTCAGGACAGGGATCAATGTGTATCTGTCGGGGTATCTGAAAGAGGAGAACATCCGTTTCAGGGACCAACCCATCAAATTCTCTGAGCATCCCCCTACCGCCACCAAGGCGAAACAGCATCTGGTCTCCTGGGAGGGCATCAAAGCGCAGCGAGGCGATTTCCTGCTCGACGCTCCTGCAGGCCAGCTGCCCAAAGGATTCGCCTGCGGTGTCCTGGGAGAGAACGGGACCGGCAAGACCACGTTCGTCAAGATACTCGCGGGCGTGGACAAGCAGGATTCCGGGACCATCGATGCCAGCATCAAGGTCGCCTACAAGCCTCAGTACCTCACGGTGGAAGAAGACACTCTGGTCCTCGCCGTGCTGCCGGGTATCGCCAGCAAGCGTGCGCTCATGACCGGTCTGAACCTTGAACCCCTGCTGCAAAAACAGCTCTCATGGCTGTCCGGTGGCGAGCTGCAGCGCGTCGCGCTCGCTCGTTGCTTGAGCCAGGATGCGGGCCTGTTTCTGCTCGACGAGCCCAGTGCGTATCTGGACATCGAGCAGCGTTTGGGTCTCGCCAAGCTCATCAAGGAGCTGACCTCTGTGGAAGGCAAGACGGTCCTGGTCGTGGATCATGACTTGCTGTTCCTCGACGCCATCAGCGACTTCATGATGGTATTCTCCGGTGAACCAGGAACGCGCGGAGTCGTCGGCGCGCCGGTCCCTCTGGAAGACGCTATGAACACCTTCCTTCGCAGCCTGGGCATCACCATGCGCAGGGACGAAGACTCCAAACGCCCGCGCATCAACAAGCTGGACAGCAGGAAAGACCGTGAACAGAAGGCGAGCGGGAAGCTGTATTATGGGTGATGCGGAGAAAGCGTGCTCGCGAATCTCCTTACTCCTGTCGTCATGATGGATATCGTTCTTTTCTTCTCTTTCTTTCCTC
>MNWW01000023.1 GCA_001871415.1 Candidatus Woesearchaeota archaeon CG1_02_57_44
GTGGAGGCGACGGCATCGAGCGAGTGGACGCTCTGGGGCTTCAATCTCGATTTCCCAGGCACCACAGCGACGCCGGCAACAGACGGCAGAGCGACCATCACAATCCCCAGCAGCCAGACGACCATCAATTTCCTCATGGTGCCGGCGTCAGGATGCTATTACACAGACAGCGCGCGTGTTCCGGAGTCAGACCTGACCGTGACGCATTACAAGGGCAACACTATCATCGACCTGTCATGGCAGAATGATTGCGATAATGTGGTGCAATACAGGCTGGAAGTGGTGCGCAATGGTGTGACCACCCCACTGGCGACACGCACGGCGACTCCTTCAGGGACCTTCTTCGCAAAAGACGAGCAGTTCTCCTTCTCCCACACCAACATCCCCAAGGAGGAGACGATCACCTACCGCCTCAAGACCTACTATGCCACCGGCATGGTCAAGACGCAGGAAGAGCAGGTCTTCACGGGTCATCGCGAGTGCTTTGAGCAGGGCAACCAGAACGGGTTCTGCGCTACGCCGGTCACTATCCGCACGGCCGCAGGAGCCGCGCGTACCCCCCCGATACTGACTACTGAGCAGGATGCTACTATCGAATACGACTGGTCTGCGTTGCCGGTCCTGCAGCTTCAATGCACGGATGACAATATCGCTGAGCTGGTCCCTTTGGTCGGAGTCTGTCCCCTCTCAGAGCAAGCCACGGCTACAGGGCCATCGCTTTGCATCCAGTCTCCCACTGGTACGATGTGCTCTCGCCAGCAGGACTGCAGGAACCTGGCTTCGGGAATGCCATTCGGGCTCTTCTTCAGCAAGGACTCTTGCGAGTACACTGTCAGCGAGGGCGAGTCAAAGAGGAACTATTGTTATCTGGACGTATCCTACACCAGCAGGGACTCCTGCTACAGTTGCGCTGATGTGAAGATGTGCGCTGATTACCGTAGCCAGCAGGCGTGCGACGGCACAGATGGCGACGCGTGCGGCGTCGGGGAATTATACGGCGGCACAGGATGCTCCTGGATACCCGGTCCGTTCCCCGGCAAGGGATTCTGCACGGACACCAGTTATGCGCAAAAGGCGTTCGACAATGAATTGCAGTACATACCGCAGTCAAGCGATGACCCGACGGGAACCGCGTATTGCGGCGAGTGCAGCTTCACGGCAGGAGAGTCATCAGGCAAGACCAGCAGCGCGCTATTCAGCAATGTCAACTGCACGCAGGATATCTGCGGCGGCCTTGGCGCGTGCTACTCCAAGGAGCGGACAGTGCAATATGGCGCAACAGCATCAACAGCTCCCAAGGAGCTCTCCTGCGATGCCTGCCAGCAAAGCACCACGTGCTACACGTTCAACACGCAGGACGCGTGTGCAGGCAATCAGAACTTCCAGATAGACCCGCTCGGCGGTCAGCGCGTCAACACGCCCGAGCATTTCCTGTTCAGCGAAGGCGCGTGCAACCTGGGTGTTTGCAGCTGGTCGACATCATCAGCGCAGGCGAAATGCTTCAAAGACGGCGACAGCAATGGCGCCGATGATTGCGCGGGTCTCGCGGGGGCAGAACAGCAGCAGTGCAGACTGGACATGCAGCCCCCGGCCATCAACCTGGTCATGCGCAGCAGCGTGGAGGGCGAGCCGGTATTCAATCTGCAGGGCGGCAGCATGGAGTTCACGATAGCAGACAACGCGCCTGTGGACGCGGTGATCCTCAAATACTGCATCACGCAGGGCAGAGCGCCGTGCACGGCGTTCCAGAATATTGTCAAGGGCGCTGACGACAAATGGACCCTGCCTATCAGCGCCAGCGATGCCACCTCCGGATGGGCGCAGGGCGAGAACACCATCTGGTACTATGCGCAGGACAAGTACCACAACACCGCACCGCTGCAGTCAGCGCAGTTCACCGTAGACACCATAGCGCCGGTGATGCGGGTGGTCGTGCCCATCGAGGAGGAGCCGCTGGACGGCGTCTTGTCCAATGCGGACCTGACCCTCGCGGTGACCGAGGTCAACGGTCAGGCAGAGCAGGTCATCTGCCAGCCATTCACGCTGATGTTTTTGAATCCACCGCAGGATGGCAGCGCTTACGCGGGCATCGGTGTCACGCAACCGGACGATCTGACAGGATCGTCATTCGCCATTGGCCTCACCAGCATTCCTGATGACGCGTATCGTATGGGCGTCTCCTGCGTGGACATGCATGGCAATGCGGCATCGCCGCAGGCGCTCCCATTCCGCATCGACGCCTACCATCGCATCTTTGACACCGTGCCTCTGGGCATGGTCAACACCGCGACCGTCGATTTGGGCCTGAGCACCAATGATCCGGGAGTCTGCAGATACCAGCGTCAGTTTCCTCTGCCTGCGGGCACGACCTCGGAGTTCATGCGGGGCGCGCAGTCCTCCAGCGATGATGGCACCTACTACCCTTATACGGCGTCGGTCGGCGGCCATGACACGGGCTACTACTCCTATGCGGTGGCGTGCAGGTATCCGGATATCTGCGCGAACGACCCTCCGGACTGTCCGGAGGATACTGCGAACATCAATTTCCTGGTGGACCGTCAACCCCCCACACTGACCTACACAATCGATGGCGAATCCATGACACAGGGCGAGATGCAAAATTACTTCCTCGTCCCGCGCGGCCCGACCACCGTGCAGATAGACTGCCATGACCCTGATATTGTATGGCCGCGCGATGGCGAGACCGACTCGCAGCAATTCACGCAGCCGGGCTACGGCTGCGCGGTGCTGATTGCGGGGGCTGATCAGTATGAGACCGTATGCAAGACAGGCGCGCAGGTCCTCGGCCAGCAAGGTCAGGCCAGTCAGCAGCTCTCGGCCACGGTCGTGCTCGATGACGCGAGCAGGCAATATTTTTGCGTCAGGGCGACGGACGCAGGGGGCAATGAAGGGGACTGGTTTGGCATCGCGAACATCGACATCGACGTGATCCCGCCGCAGTTCAGCATCAACACCATCCAATACGAGACAGACGGAGTTCTGCGCGATTTGCTCGGCGCGGATAATGACATCGCGGGAACTGGCAGCATCACTATCACCGGCGCTTATGCGCAGGGGCCTGCGAGCATCAAGGCAGTCTCCTCCTTCGACGCGGACGCCTCTAGGCACGAGGAGATCATAGTGGAACCGTCAACCGACGCGGGGACTTTCACCATAGCGAACCTGCCGCTCTTTGACACAGCGACAGCCGGCGCCAACACCATCACGCTCACCGCCACGGACGACGTGGGCAACGTGCAGACGATAACCCGCGCCATAACCCTTGATCGTATCGGGCCGGACATTCAGGTCACGACCAGCCCTGACGCGCCAGAGCATGGTGATCCCTTGGATTTCGCCGTTACAGCAACGGACACCAAGTACCTGAGCGATCTTCCAGACCAGCAGCAGATAGCGTCCATGAAGGTGCAGATACTATGTCGTGATACGCCGGAGTACGCGGTCGGCTGCGACTATGACGCAAATCCCCAGAATCCCCGGGTGTTTGACATGCAATACCTGGACGGCACCTGGTCTGCGCAGGTGATTCCTCAGGAGATAATATCTGACTCCGGCTACTATGACCTGCATCCTGCGAATTACAAGGCACGCATCATCGCGACAGACGCGTTCGGCAACACCAACACCAAGGACGTCGATTTCGTGATACGCGACACGCACGGTCCGACCATCACCGTGACTATCGACACGCCATACAGCATTGATCCGGGGACGCCCGCTGATCCTGATGATGACATCTTCAAGGTGATACGCGGCGCAAGCTATCCGGTGCATCTGGAATTCAGCGAGTACGCGACCATGCTCACTACGCCAGCTCCGGGATTCCGGCTCAAGTCTGGTGGCGCCACCTATCCGCTGACGCCAGACACGACTGGTGGCACGACGACAGGCGCCACCATGGGCAAGGATTACACCATAGCGGACACGCAGCTCTTCTACCCTGCGTTTGATAACAAGGATGGTGTCAATAGCGAGTTCGTGCTGCAGGCAAGAGACGTCTGGGGCAGCCTCAGCACCTCCGTCATCCGCAAGGATTTCATCATCGACACGCAGGGACCCGGCGTGCCCCGGATTGTCCCGGATCTTCCGGCATCGCCATCTGCCTCGCTCCGGCGGATATACACCAACAAGGACGAGTTCAATGCCACCGGGTTCCTCTTTGATTGGAGCAATGCCCGTGTGGGCGGGCAATCGCTAAGAGCAGTGCTTACGGGCGCGCAGACCGATACGGAGTCTGCCACCAGCGCGTCATTCTCTGATGTCGATCCTGACGCGCCGGATGTGGCGATAGTCTCTGTGCTTCCAGAGGATCCAACAGTGTACCGGGTGCCTGTCGGGAGCAATTCTTTCAAAGTGATAGGCGCGACAAGCCCGCTGTTCGAGCCAAACAGGTATGTCCAGATAGGCGCTGATGTGCTCTCTGGTGATGGCCCTGCGCAGGGTATCCGCAGCGACTTCCAGCGTTACAGGATAATCTCCATTACCAGCGTCTCTCCCACAGACGGCACCCGCACCATCACTATCGATCCGCCATTGGAGACGACGCTGGGCAACAGCGATGAGATATACGCCTTCGACAGGCCAGTGCCCACCGGCTGGTTCCAGTTCACCATCCCGCTGGTCTTGGGTGAGCAGCAGCTGCGTCTCAAAGCACTCGACGAAGTCAATATTGAATCCCTCAACCCGACCACTTATGCCATTGTCTATGACACGGAGGTTCCGGCGGGGCGCGTGGACTTCCCGGAGGCCAACTATGCAGGAACCACGTTGCACAACATCACCATCAATTTCACGGACGACCATGCCATCGACGCGACGACCGTGCTGGTCACCCTGACATCAGGCGATGACGTGCGCGAGCTCACCTGCGCTGATCTGACCTGCGTGCTGGGCGCTGATGGAAAGAGCATCCTCATCCGGCTCATGCCCGTGACATTGCCGCCGGGTGATTGGAATGTCAAGGCCGAGATCAAGGACAAGGCAGAAAACCAGGCATCTGTGCAGCGTGATTTCATCCTCTACGTGCAGCCGCAGGCCCCTGTCTTCACCTTCCCGCCGCAGACCATGTATGTTGGCAGCCACAGCATCTATGGGGCCACTAATCTGGGCACCGGGTGGGGTCACGACACCATACAGATGGCAGGACGCGATCCTGATCATCTGGCTGGCTACACCGTGGAGATCCGCATGGCGCAGCAGAGCGTGAATCCCGCGGTCACGACAGGCACAACTACCCCCGGCTGGTTCATGCAGCAGGATAGCGTGACCGCACAGGCGCCGACCACGACAGCGTCCGCTACTGTGGAAGGCGATGGCGCAAGCCATGCCAGCTGGACACAAAGCACGGTGCAGTTCGCGCCATATGCCGCTGTCAGCGGCTGCGTGGACTTCGGTCAGCAGCGCAGGAACGGGCTGTTCTACTCCATCAATGGCGCCGCTCAGGCCATCGGCACCAGCGGTGAGTTCGGGCAGATAGCGCTTCATCAGATGCTTGAATTCCCTGTGGCGCATCAGGCGCCAGTGACCTTCACCGACAGCTGCGAGCCGCAGGGTTGGTTCGGCTGGGCAGTCGGTTATCCCGACAATCTGCCTGATGGCACCTATTACTATTACGCGCGCACCACGCGTCAGGTCACGCCCGCCGTGAATGTGCAGGGTCCCTGGAGCGCTGAGCGTGTGCTTGTCGTGGACCATGTCCCCCCGGTCATTGACACCTTTGGTCCTACGGACAAGACCGTGATGGTCGAGCAGGTCGGCGCCATCAGTTTCCATGTCTTCGATGGCATCTCAGGCATCAACTGGTCGACGCTGTATTTCAATCTGACGTGGATACGCAGGGACGAGGTCACTGGAGAATATCATAGCCAGCTGTACGTGCTGGGTCCGGATGATGTGCAGATTACTCCTTTGTCAGACGCGCTTGGCAGCGGCTATGATGTGCGCATGACTGAAGGGGGACCCTTCGATGGCGCTACATTGCCCTACGGCCACTATGATGTCAGAGTGGAGGTCAATGACAGCGCGACGAATAACCGCAGCGTCGCATGGTCTTTTGATCGCTCGGAGAAGGTGCAGCCGATACCGCGGGTGTACGTGGATCCCGGGCAGAAATTTTATGAGGGCTACTATGCCAACAGCACCAGTCCCCGGCTCATCTTCCATTCCCGGAGGCTTCCCATAACGACAGAGTATCATGTCGAGCAGGTGACCATCAGCGATGGATATAACGAGCCGCAGGTCTATTCGGCAGATGCTATGGGCAGGCTCAACAGCACCGCGATGAATCTTGACTTGCATGACCTCGCTCCGGGTGAGTATCAGGTGCAGGTGCACAGCCACAGCCTGCTGGACGCGGGCAATGACCTCTGGAATGAACTGGGGACGCATGCGTTCCTGCTGGACATTGATGACACTCCGCCGACAGCGACTATGGATTGGCTGCGTCCGGTCAACCACCTGAACGCGGTGCCCATAGCAGGGACCTACACGGAGGAGGATATCACTCCGACTGAGAACATCTGGTATGTGGAGATAAAGAACAGCAATCCGCTCAATCCTGCTGTCGTGGCTGCCAGGAACCTGACCAGCGTCAGTCAGGGGCATTTCAGTGGTACCATCGATCTTTACCATCAGTCCCTGAACACGGCGCCCGGTGCGCGGGATTTCCTGCTGACCGTCTGCAACAAGGGAGGCCGCTGCGAGGTGACGCAGCAGAGCATCCTCTACGAGAAGATACTGCCGACCGCGTCCATCAGCGGTGTCTGCCCCGCGGATGCCGCGGCAGACGCGCAGAGGACAGACTGCACGCTGCCGCTGCCGGTCTGGTCAACGCAAGAAACGATGCGTCTCTGGCTCAAGGCAGAGGACTTGGGAGCGTTCAAGAGCGGCATCGCCTCTGTGGAATGGTGCGCGAGGGATTGCGCCGCGGCTGACGATGGTGCGGGGACGGGTGGAAGCGCGGCCCCGGCCGACCCCGCCGCAGGATGGCACCTGCTGGACACGCTGAGCAACACCAACGGTGAGACTATAACGCCCGAGACCATGGCCTCTCCCGTCTATGCCCCTCTCATTGTCTCCGGCGAGCAGCAAGATCCCTACAGCATCCGTGTGACAGACGTGGCAGGCAATGTCAGGACCGTGCAGCTGCCGATACAGCAGGATTCCATCGCGCCGCAGACAAGTGTGCAGTTGACGCTCTTGGACCCTGTCAATGGCGACAGCGTAGTCAGTCCAGACGACCTCAGGGACACATGGCAGCAAAAGAAGGTGCGCGTCGTGCTGACTGCCTCCGATGATGGCTCCGGTGTTGAGCAGCTGACCGCGACCTTGTGTCATGACCGTGACACGTCAGGAGGGGACATCACTCCTGTCTGTCAGGACTACGATGCCAACGCCGCGCCGTATCGCGTGAGCTTGGAGCTGGAATCAGACAATCACTACACACTGACGTGGCGCGCGCAGGACAAGGCAGGTCATAGCGAGGAAGAGCAGAACCTTGCTTTTGGTATCGATAAGTCGATTCCGACAGTATCCATTGGGACAGTGGGTGCGCTCTCAGGTGTCTGGGATGCGGCGACGAGGACGTTCACCACAGGGCAGCTCACCGGTCTGCAGGTGACTGGCAGCGCGGCAGATGCGTTCAGCGGCATTGTTGAGTCACGCGTCTATTTGCGTCGCGACGGGCAGAACGCGGCGCAGTCACCGTTCTATGAGCTCATTATACAGGACGATGGGACCTTCTCCATTGACACGGTCGCGGCGCTCATCCCCGCAGGGACAGCGAGCGCGAAGGTGAATCTCAGTGTCAATGCCACAGATGTGGCAGGCAACAAGGGCTCTGATTGGGCGACCTTGCGCTTTGACCTCAAGGGGCCGGACGTGACGATAGTGCAGCCCACGACGGTCTATGGTACGGACATCTACGCCAGGACCGGGACGCCGGAGATAGTGGCGGCCACTGATGAGCACGCGATATGCGAGCTGTCGCGAAGCGGCATCGCCGTGGCCTACGGCATGCAGTCTGCTGATGGGATTGTGCATGCGGTCACGCTGGCTGAGTCGGCGCCGGGTGCTTATACACTCCTGCTGCGATGCACGGATGACTATCAGAATACGAACGTCCAGCAATACCAGCTGCGTATAGACACGCAGCTCCCTGACATCCGCCTGACACCTGACTTCGGTGTCCTTGACAACGCGCAGGTCAATCTCTGGAACCTGACGCGCATCGATCCGGACCTGGGCGCGTATGGCACAACCATGGTCGCCATTGACACGCATGGTGATCCGCTCTCCTGCGAGTATGTTTCCTGCACCGCGAGTGGCGGCCCGTCAGATCTGACCGCAGGACCCTGCCAGAATCCGGCGAATCATCCGGAGCCGTTTGGCCAGGAAGGATTTGCTGTCCAACAGCGGGAGTCTGTTACATTCCTGCCAAATGGCGCCTACCAGACCGACTGGGCGCGGGAATACGCCTATGAGGTATCCTGCACAGACAAGGCAGGCAACATCGACACCGCGAGCGTTCGCCTTGACCTGGTCATACCTGAGCAGTTCTCTATCATCCCCGTATATCCGGTCGAGAACGGCTTGGTGGGAGTAGCGACACCGACCATCCGTTTCCTGACCAATGAGTGGGCCAGCTGCGCCATCCCCGGTTTGCTGGCAGAGGAGCAATCAGCGTTCGAGCATCAGGCGCAGGTGACGAGCGCCTATCAGGAGGGCCAGCAGTCTATCACCATCAGCTGCACCTCCGAGATGGGTCATCAGGACACCAGGACAATAACCTTCACGGTCGATCTTTCAGCGCCCTCCATAGCGTCATTGGCCGCGGATAATCAGGTGAAGGATGCAGCAAGCCGCAATACGCGCACGACCTTCGCATGGCAG
>MNWW01000016.1 GCA_001871415.1 Candidatus Woesearchaeota archaeon CG1_02_57_44
TTATAAAGGTTTTGTGTGATGTCGGGTCGGTTGCTGAATCTCTGACCCCACGAGGTCAAGGTATGGGGCTGTGGCATAGACCCTTCATAGCAACGTTATTGCAAAGCACGGGGTTGAATACCCCGTCCTTCAGGACGTGCTTTGCAATTCAAAAATCCGCCTGCAATGACGAGGCGCGGTAATACCGCGGCCTTCAGGCCGCGGTTAGCGTCGAGTGGCGGATTTTTGTTATTGTGGGGGTATCGCAATGGATATGGGACTACGGGGAAATCTTGCTGTCGCAGGCGCGCTGGAACTTTTGCCGCCGATTCCAGAAGTGCATCAAAAGACCCATGCGTCATATGCTCCTGGCACAATAGAGGCCTGCCTCTATCCACTTGTCGAATCCCATGATGTCTTCGTCATAGGTGGGGCTTTTTTTGGTGATGAAGGCAAAGGGAAGATAACTGCTGCCATCGCAGGTCATCCTGATGTCAGTCTTGTCGCACGCGTCAATTCAGGCGCCAATGCGGGCCATACAGTCATCATCGATGGTGAAGCTCATGCGTTTCATCTGGTTCCCTCAGCGATCGCCGAGCAGGGTGTCATGTGCGCGATCGGCCCGAACTGCTTGATGGATCCAGTAGCATTCATTGATGGCGAGCTCGCGAATCTCGCAGGCGTGGATTATCATGAGCGTCTGCTTGTCGGCAATGCCCATCTGACAGCGCCGTATCACTTGCTCATGGACGTGATGCGAAACCTGCGGTCAGGTGTGACAGCGGAGAACGTCACGACCAACAACGCATCGACCTTGAAGGGCATCGCGCCTACGTCAGCGTCCAAGGTCAACAAGACCTGCCCCCGCATGGATGATCTAGATGGCTCGATAAGTGGATTGGCTGCGCTCTTGGCAAAGGATTCCGAGGCGTATCGGGGTATGGCGCAGGTGCGTGGATATGACGCAGGAAAACTGCTTGCCATCTGCTCGGCGCTTAATAGAGACATGCGACGCGTGCCGGACCAGGTACTCGAGTTCCTGGATGCGACAGACCCTGTGCAATACATCGTGCAACGCTGGCAGGCCTTACGGTCGAATCCTTTGTTTCCCCGTCGGGCGAATGTGCCCCATCTGCTGCGCCAGACCTTGGCATCAGGCGACAAGGTGCTGCTTGAGGGCCCGCAATCCTATTTCCTCTCTAATGCTGTTGCGCAGCACGCACGCTCTGCGACATCGGCCGATACCACCGCGGCTGGAATCGTGGCCGCTTCGGGCATCAATCTTGGGCAGTATCGCATCTTGACCGTGAACGTGGCGAAAGCGCCAGGTGCGTCGCGTGTGGGACGTGGAGCAAATCCGGCAGGGCATGTGCATCAGACGTTCTATTCAGACGCGGGCATCAACACGCTCAATGACCTGCCGCAGGGGGCATGCAATGATTTTGATGCTATCCAAAGGCAATACGCTGCATCTGTCCGTCACAATGGCACGCTGCGTCAGACGGAATACACGGATGCGACTGGTACGTATCTTATTGGTGCGGCCATGGCCATCGCTGAGGCGCAGACTTTCGGCGAGCGAGGCGCGACCACGAGAAAGCCTCGCGTCACCGGGCTCTTTGATTGTGTCACCCATGCCGAAGTCATGCGTGCGCAAGGGCCATATACAGTCATCTCTGCTGTCGACAGAGGAGATGCGATGGATATGGTGGGTGTGGTCATCGCCTATGTCTACCACCATCCGGATGGCGAGGAGACTTCATGCGAAGGACAGGTCTACCGTAACGGTGATATCATCCGCCCCGGTGATCCAATGCCATACGAGACGGTGCTGGGATCCTGCCATCCCATCATTAAGATGGTACAGGGATGGAAAGGAACACCGATAGCGGCCGACAAGTGGGATGCGTCGCAGGGCCTGCCTCTTGGTGTCCAGGAGTTCGTCGGCACCATAGAACAGGCCACCGGAGCCAAGGTGATGGCCATCGGCAATGGCCCGGAGACGGATTCGCTCATCTATCTGGCGGCAAAGTAAGTAAGGGCCAAAGTATTTAATAGCACCCCTGTCGCACACTACCGTATGCGCTATCGGAACCATCAAGGAAGACGGCTCTTGCATCTGCTCAGCGCGCCGGTCATCTGGGCAGTCATTATTCCATTGATCTTCCTGGACCTATTCGCTGAGCTCTATCATCACATCTGCTTTCCGGTCTATGGCCTTAAGCGGGTCAGACGCGCTGATTACATCCGCATCGACCGGCAGAGATTATCGTATCTGCGCTTTTTCGACAAGGTCAATTGCATGTACTGCGGCTACGCGAACGGCTTTCTGGCCTATGCCAGCGAGATCGCGGCCCGGACCGAGGCTTATTGGTGTGGTATCAAGCATCAGCAGGGTGGCGGGTTTCACGCGCCCAAGCACCATGATGCATTCATCAGATACGGCGATGAGCGGGCGTTCAGGCGCAGATATGATCGCTGATGAGACTCACATCGCGCGTAGTAGTCTGCTGCGCGTATAATCATGGTATGCACATCTGTTGTCAATAACGCTTATATGTTCCCTGATTATCCCCTATCTTCATGCCGAATTGGTATCTGCTGGTGGTCGATGAGGACCTATACAGATATGATACCCCCGTCGCGCTGCAGGGCGCGCTGCGACAGCGCCCTGATTGGCGCATGTGTCACGAGACAGACCATCGTAAAGTGTTGGACTATTCAGGTATCGACGCTGTCTTGGTGGATAATGACTTCGGCGCAGGGCGAGAGAGCGCGCAGCAACTCCTTGACCAGGGCCTCGATGTAGGCTACGTCACTGCTTATGACCGAAATGGCCTTGCGCTCCAGGAGCAAAGACGACACGGTCCCTGGCCATTCGACCATCCGAATCTGACGCTGCTGGCAAAGCCTGGCAAGAACGTGAATGCGCAAAGGACGACCACGGACCTGGAAGCGCAGATGGTGGCATTTCTGGATAGTGTGACTGGTCCGCCTGAAAGCGTCTGAGCTGCCTTGGGGCTGGGGCAGCATCACGACGCCGCGTGTACCGATACGATCAGGCATCTGCCCATCGGAATCATCCCAGAAGTTTTATTAACCATACCTGTTCCCAGGGGTTCATGGATAATCGCAAAATAGGGCTTGGTCTCCTGGCGCTATCCTGCATCATGCTTGTCCTCCTCTCGATCTCCGGGGCTGCTGTCTATCGCGCGTACCAGGCAGAGATAGAGCACTATGTCGATGCAGGTCTTGCCTGTCCCTCAGACCCGAATGCCTGCCCGCATGAGCAGCGCTCGCGCTCCATGATTCCTATCTACCTGAGCGCTGTGGTCATCGCCAGCATCGCGGCGCTCGGTCTGTACATGGTCGTCTTCGACAAGAGCCAGCAGGCCATCCTGCAGACTCTCGACAGGCAAAAAGCGCAGCTGACCAGTGATGAGAAGTTCGGCATGCTCATGCGCGGTCTTGATGAATACGAGAAGAAGGTCGTCAAGGCGATACGGGAGCAGGACGGCATCACGCAGCAGACCCTGCGTTATCGAACGGATATGCACAAGTCTAAGCTGTCCTTGGTGCTCGACCAATTGGAGCGACGTGGCATCATCGCCCGCGTGCCCAAGGGCAAGACCAATGAGCTACATCTGAAGTTCGACATCTGAACCCTTTCTGTTTTCCTTGTATGTCCATCCTGTTGCCATGTGCTTGACGATAAAAATACCCCGCATAAACGTTCTGTCGCCCATATTCGACCACCTCAGCTCATCCTACCCCTTCAGTTTCACCCGTAAGGTATTATTAAAAGTCCGCCCTTGCAGTCTGCAGGTGAGGCCGTATGAAGACAATCAATATCCAGACCACAGGAATGCATTGCTCCAGCTGCGAGATGCTGGTATCTGAAGCGCTCGAAGATCTCCCCGGTGTGAGCAAGGCCGCTGCTGATCATAAGACTGGCAAGATCTCCGTGACCTTTGATGAGCAGCAGTCCTCCGTTGAGGCTATCAAGGACTGCATCAAGGAACAAGGGTATGAGGCATAGCAATGGCGACCGAATGTATTACTATCAAGGCCAAGGGCATGCATTGCCCGAGCTGTGAGCATCTCATCGAGCGCGCCCTACGCCGCGATGGCGTCAGCCATGTCCGGGCGGATTACGCGACAGAGCTTGTGGAAGTGGCTTTCGATCCTGCCGTCCTGACTCGTCATGAGATCTACGATATACTGCGCGCGAAGGGTTATCATCCCCATGAGGTGCGTGATTCCTCTGATGCGCCTGTCCATAAGCCGTCTCACAATAATCAAGATGTGCAGGATATGGTGCCTGACGCGCAGCACGCGCAGGAATCCTCTGCATCAAGGTCCCTACCTGTGCTGACAGATGACCCTCTGTCGATAGATGATTCACTTGACCACGACATCAACCTGCGGCCTTATGGTCTGGTCATAGCAATCATCGGTCTGTTCCTGATGGGCTACTATGGCCTTCGTATCTACAGTTCTGTCTCCTTGCCAGCGCTCGATGCCGGCGCAGGACTGGGCCTTATCTTTGTCGTTGGGCTTCTGACAGGATTTCACTGCATCGGCATGTGCGGCGGTTTCGTGGTCGGCTATAGCACAAGGCAGGTGAAGGAAGGGAAGTCCGCGGCAACTGCGCACGCGCAGTACGCGCTCGGCAAGACCCTGTCGTATACCGTCATCGGTGGTCTTTTCGGCTTGCTTGGCTCGTTCATCGCATTCACGCCCGCGCTGCGCGGATGGGCTGCCATCCTGGCAGGATTCTTCCTGGTCATCTACGGTTTGAACATGCTGAATGTCGCGCCATGGCTGCGTCGCATCCGCATCCCGGTCCCAAAGAAGTTCGCCAGGCGTATGCATGAAACAGGAGCAAAAGCGAAAAGTCCCTTGGTCATCGGCCTGCTCAACGGTCTGATGATAGCATGTGGTCCGTTGCAGGCCATGTATATATTGGCGGCAGGAACCGGTAGCATGGTGGAAGGAGCGAAGATGCTGCTGGTCTTCGGGCTGGGCACCCTGCCCGTCCTCTTGGGCTTCGGCTTTGTGACGACCATCATCAGCCGCCAGGCGACGACGAAGATCCTCAAGGCATCAGGCGCTATCGTCATCATCCTGGGCATCATAATGCTCAACCGCGGTCTTGCGTTGACCGGATCAGGTCTGGACAGCAAGTCCCTTATGGCGACCGTCTACGCGAAAGACCTGGGCTCTTCGGGAAGCGGCGCTTCAGACATCGTCATGGAGGATGGCTACCAGATAATCAACATGGACGTGACGCGCTCTGGCTGGGGCCCTGATACGTTCGTGCTCAAGCGGGGCGTGCCGGTAAAGTGGGTCATCAATGGCAAGGAGATAAACAGCTGCAACCGTGCCATCCAAGTCCCCAGCCTCAACCTGCGCTTTGACATCAAGCCAGGCCTGCAGACCATCGAATTCACACCAGACAAGGAAGGAGTCGTCCCCTGGAGCTGCTGGATGGGTATGATCCCAGGAACATTCATCGTGCGGGATGATCCATCGAGCGTGACCGATGCCGCGGCATTCGCGCAGGAAGCCCCCCGTTCCGCAGGGTCTTGCGGCGGGGGCAGTGGTGGCTGCGGATGCGGTGGATGAGGGAGAAGACAGCCAGAGATATCGTCACTATGCGCAATAACCTTTGCAAAGATAGTAAAGGTTAAGTAGAGGGGATAAACTACATATTGATGCCTGCCTTGGTTTCGCTCGTGACCGGAAGATCCTGTCTGGGCCTTCGGGGCATACATCGGAGCTGATCACTATGGACCATGAACACCACGACCACGCTGTAGCTGGTCGCACGAAGCTTGCGGATGGCAAGCAGATGACGACCGAACTGACTGTAGCAGGCATGCACTGCCAGTCCTGCGTAACGCTGGTGGAGCGAACGCTCAAGAAGCTGCCGGGGGTGACTGATGCTGTGGTCAACTTGGCTACAGGCAAGGCCACGGTGCATCATAATCCGAAAAGCACGTCTGAGCAGGACATCATGGACGCTATCAGCAAGCGTGGCTACAAGCCTGCAAGAGCGCAGGATGATGGTCCTGCGGCTGATGAGATGGCGCCCTTGCGCCGACGCCTCTTCATCTCGGTCATCTTCGCGCTTCCAACGCTCATCCTGGGCATGGGCTCGATGCTGTTCGCCGCCATTGCCCCTGCGGCTGCAATGCTCCTGGAAGCGATCCCCTATCCGCAGTACCTCCTCTGGCTCCTGGCGACACCGGTACAGTTCTATGTCGCCTGGCCATTCTATCAGGGCGCGTGGATGGCGCTCAAGAATCGATCTGCCAACATGGATACGCTGGTGGCGCTGGGCACGAGTGCCGCGTATTTCTACAGTGTCTACCTTGTCCTGACCGGGCATGCAGAGCAGTTCTTCGAGACCAGCGCGGTGCTCATCACCTTCATCGTGCTGGGCAAGTACCTGGAGGCCACGGCGCGCAAGCGCACGAGCAACGCCATCAGCGAGCTCATGTCCCTCGCCCCCCGCAAGGCAAGGGTGTTGCGCGACGGCAAAGAGCAGATGGTGAGTGTCGATGAACTGGTGGTCGGTGACACCATCATCGTGCGTCCTGGCGAGAAGGTGCCGGCCGACGGCATCATCATCGAGGGTCACAGTTCCATCGATGAGTCCATGGTCACGGGCGAGAGCATCCCTGTCGAGAAGCAGCGAGGCAGCACGGTCATTGGCGCGACCATCAATGCGCAGGGAAGCTTCACCATGCGCGCGGAGCGTGTGGGCGCGGCGACAACGCTCTCTCGCATCATCAGGCTCATCGAGGACGCGCAGTCGCGCAAAGCGCCCGTGCAGCGCTTCGCCGACGCGGTCAGCGCGGTGTTTGTGCCCATCGTCCTGCTCATCGCGCTGCTCGCGCTGCTGGCCCACCTGCTGCTCGGCAGCTCGGTCACCGCGTCGGTGATCGCCGCGGTCGCGGTATTGGTGATAGCATGCCCCTGCGCACTGGGCCTCGCGACGCCGACCGCCATCATGGTGGGCACCGGCTTGGGAGCCAAGCACGGTGTGCTCATCAAGGGCGGCGATGCGCTAGAGACGCTGCATCGGATCAAGCAGGTAGTCTTTGACAAGACCGGCACTATCACGAACGGAACGCCCGAAGTGACAGATGTCATTGTCATCGCTCCCGTGAGGGGCGCTGCTGGCGCCAAGAACGCAGAGAAAGACGTGTTGTCCGTCGCCGCTTCCCTGGAAGCGCGCTCAGAGCATCCCCTGGCCCAGGCGATCCTTCGCAGGGCCAAGCCCAAGGACAAGGTCGCCAGGTTCGCCGCCGTGCCCGGCAAGGGTATCACCGGCATCATCAGCAGGAAACAGTATTTGTTCGGCAATGCGAAGCTGATGGTCGCCCATGGCGTCGAAGTGACTGATGACGCCAGGCGGCGCATGCAGGAGCTGGAGTCCGAGGGCAAGACCGTGATGCTGCTTGCCGACAAGAGATTGCTGGCAATGATAGCGGTCGCGGACACAATCAAGGATGGCGCAGCGGATGCGATAGCAGGGCTCGCGCGCATGGGAGTCTCTGCTACCCTGCTCACAGGCGATAATGAACGCACGGCCAGGGCCATCGCCAGGCAGGCAGGCATCTCAGATGTCGTTGCGGAAGTGTTGCCTGAGCAGAAGGCGAGCGCGATCAAGCGCCTGCAGAAGAAGGGACCTGTGGCCATGGTCGGTGATGGCATCAATGACGCTCCTGCGCTCGCTCAGGCCGATGTGGGCATCGTCATGGCATCAGGGACCGATGTGGCCATGGAATCCGGCTCCGTGGTGCTGATGCGCAATGATCCTGGCGACGTGGCAAGGGCCATCCGGCTCAGCCGATTGACCATGCGCAAGATCCGCCAGAACATGTTCTGGGCCCTTATCTATAATGTCATCGGTCTGCCCATCGCGGCGTTTGGCATGCTCAATCCGATGCTGGCAGGGGCTGCCATGGCTGCATCATCAGTGAGCGTCGTGACCAGCTCACTGCTGCTGCGCAGGGCTAAAGTATGACATAGGGCGATACGGTCCGGGACACGCGCCATGGCGTGTGCTGCAGATGACAGTCGTTCGCTGCGGTTGATGGCAGGGACGCCACAGCCCGGCTGCCTCAGTCTGCATCAGGCCTGTTGTCCTGCGCAAACCTTTTATAATCTGCTCGCTTTGTCTTCCTCATGAAAACGCTCTCAACCATTGCATTGCTTGCGCTTCTGCTGCTTGCCGCCTGCGCTCCCAGGCCAGTCATAACGCCGCAGGATACCAAGATAAAGGGATATCTTGGCGAGACCGTCAGGTTCGCGGTCGATTATTTCGTCCCCGGCGCCACGGTCATGCCAAGCGTCGCTGCCTCCTGCGACAACCTCGAGCTGGTGGCGCAGGACGCCTCAGGCACTCCTGAGAACGGCACCGTCACAGCAGGATTCCTCATCGTGGGCAATCAGCCAGGCAAGGACTGTGTGAGCTTCGATGATACACCATTGGCCGTGTCTGTCGAGCCATTGCGCCAGGCAGTCATCCAGTCTGTCATCAATCCCAAGAAAGTGGTGTTTGATGAGGAGCAGCGCATCACTGTCGGTGTGAAGATGCAGGAGAATTACGCGGCCCAAGAGCTGCGTATCATCATCAGTTCCAAGACCAAGGATATCGCGTTCGGCTCAGAGCCGGAGAACACATCGACGCTCGCAGAGTATGTCCTGCCCTTTGACACGGCTCGCTTCCAGAGCTCTGCCGAACCCGTGGCGTTCTTCACAGTCCCTGACGCTGGCTTCTCTGAGGTCACCTTGCAGCCCATTGTCATCGAGCTCTATATAGCCAAGAACAGCCGCTGGTACATGCTGGATTCTAGGACAATCGACGGTCTGCCCGCGTCCAAGTGATGGTGGTAGGAAGAAGCACTGCAGGGTATCATTTTAGCGATGTATTAGCTTTCTGTATTGCTATTTGTGACTACGGTCAATTGCCCGGGGAGGTATCGCTTGGCTATGAGTTCGGCAACCCGCACTGCAGCAGGTTTATATCTCCCCATCGCTCTCCTGTCCAGAATGGCTGGTAGAATCCATCAGGCGCGAAAGGCTTTCCGCGACAAGGATGAGGCATTGCTGCATAAGAGCCACGAGACCAGTAGTATCCGCGACCAGATATACGAGGAAGGCCATTCAGGCAGTGCCGTGTACCTCTCTGAATTTGTCTACGGTGGCATGGATGGCGCCGTGACGACCTTCGCCGTGGTGGCGGGCGCGACAGGCGCGATGCTCGCGCCAGGTATCGTCATCATCCTCGGGTTTGCGAACCTCATCGCTGATGGCTTCTCCATGGCGACAGGCAATTACATATCCGAAAAGACCCAGATGGACTTCATCCGCCGTGAGCGCGCGCGGGAGGAGTGGGAGATAGAGCAGGTGCCCATGGGCGAGCGTCATGAGATTGAGGAGATTTTCCGTAAGCGCGGACTGAAGGGCAAGAGGCTGCATCAGATAACGGATATCATCACTTCTGACAAGGACCTCTGGGTCGATACCATGTTGACCTACGAACTCGGACTTAATGTCACAGACACTAATCCCTGGAAGTCGGCCGTGGCGACGTTCTTGGGGTTCTTGACCATCGGTATCATTCCGCTGCTGTCCTATCTGTTGGCGTATATCGTTCCGTACTTCGCGGCGCACACCTTCCTGTTGGCTATCGCGATGACGTTTGTGGCGCTTGCGGCAGTGGGCTATCTCAAGGCCCAGATGACATCCGCGTCTGTCAGCAAAGGTGTCCTGCAGACCGTGCTGCTCGGCGGAGCCGCCGCCGCTTTGGCGTACGGTGTTGGATATATGCTGCAGGCGCTGGCGTGATGCGTCCGGTATCTCAATGTAATGGTTTTTTTTGCGACCGCAAAGCGCTTTTGTGTACCTCCTCCGGGCTTTGTCCTCCTTCGGGGATGTCAATCCGTCACTGGGGGAACACCGCCGAAGCCCGCTGCTGGCATAGTCAAACGAGATTCAGGACAGAGCCCCTCCACCGCAACAACATTTATATGGTCTGCGGGACTCTATCATGTGATGGACAGAAAACTAGTCGTGCAGCAGTCTGTGCTGGTGCAGGCGTCGCCAGCGGCAGTGTGGAGCGCGCTGATAACACCAGAGATCGTGAAGCGATATTTCTTTGGCACGGAGATAGTCTCTGACTGGCAGGTAGGTTCTGAGATAATTTTTCAGGGTGAATGGGAGGGCAAGGCCTACAAGGATAAGGGCATCATCCAGGCCATCGTGCCAGGCCATCAATTGCAATACACGTACTGGAGCGCGATGTCTGGCCTTCCTGACGAGCCGCAATACTATTCGACGGTGAGTTTCACGCTGGAAAAGATATCCTACGGAACGCGTCTGAGCGTTAGCCAGCAGGGCTTCGCCAGCAAGGAAGCGCAGGTGCACGCACGGACGGGATGGCAAACCGTGTTGCAAGGGCTAAAAGATGTGATGGAAGGGCGACGCTGAGCGCATATCCAGCGCCTGCTCGGGCATGCTGACATCACGACCACGGACATCTACCTGCACAAGCTGATGAGTCCATTGGATAGATTATAATCTCTCGAAAGGGCCTCTCGCGCTACTTTTTTTTGGGATGATGGATCGGCTTTCCTAAGCTGGTCGCCTACACCTTCTCTAAACGAGCAGCAGGTCATTTGCCTTCCCCCTTCTCTCCAATTCTCTCATACGATCCCTGATGGCGATGGCCTCCTCGAAGTTGAGCGCGTCGGCCGCTTCGCGCATCCGTGTATCTAATTCAATCAACAGATTCGGTATGTCCGCGACCGGTATATGCTTGACGTCCTTGACGTCGACAATCTTCTCCTTGATGGGCTTTACTATCGTCGCAGGCACTATGCCATGCGTCTTATTGAACTTTTCCTGCAGCCGCCGCCTGCGCGCAGTCTCGAGCATGGCCAGCTTCATGCTGTCCGTCTCCTTATCAGCGTACAGGACGACCTGGCTGTTGGCGTTTCGCGCCGCCCTACCGATAGTCTGTATCAGGCTGCGGCCATCACGCAGGAACCCTTCCTTGTCAGCGTCGAGTATCCCGATGAAGCACACTTCGGGGATGTCCAGGCCCTCGCGCAGCAGATTGATCCCCACGAGCACGTCGAACTGTCCCAGCCGTAGCTGCCGGATGATCTCGCTCCGCTCCAATGTCTCGATGTCAGAGTGCAGGTAGCGCGTCTTGACGCCTGCTCGTGCCAGATAGTCTGTGAGCTCTTCTGCCAATCGTTTCGTCAGCGTGGTCACGAGCGCCCGATCACCGCGCGCCACCACCGATTCGATCTCCTGCTTCAGGTCGTCCATCTGACCAGCTATCGGGCGCACCTGGACGACAGGATCAAGCAGTCCAGTGGGCCTGATGACCTGCTCGACCACCTGCGAGCTCCTCGAGGTCTCATACTCCGCTGGCGTAGCTGAAACAAACACGGTCTGTGCAGTTTCGAGATAGTTCTCTATCTCCACGAATTTCAACGGTCTATTATCGTACGCCGAAGGCAGCCGGAAGCCATATTCGACAAGATTCCTCTTGCGCGCGAGGTCGCCATTGTACATCGCGCGCAGCTGCGGGACGGTCTGGTGGCTCTCATCGATGAAGATCAGGAACGGTGCTGAAAAATAGTCGATCAGGCAGAACGGCTTCTCACCGGGCTTCCTGCCGTCAAAGTGCCGCGAGTAGTTCTCGATGCCTTTGCAAAAGCCCGTCTCCTGTATCATCTCTAGGTCGTGCAGTGTGCGCTGCCGCAGCCGGTGCGCCTGCAGCGGCTCAAGATCCTTGACGCGGGAAGCAAGCTCATCGCGTATCCCGTCCATCGCAGCGTCAAGCTTCTCCTGTGGTATGACAAAGTGCTTGGCAGGGAAGACATGCAGGTATCCGAGCGCTTCTAGGGGCTTTTGGTTCCTATGGTCAAGCTCCGTGATGCTTCCCACGGAGTTCCCGTCCATCTCGATGCGGAAGATGTTAGTGTGGTAGCTTGGTATCAGGTCGATGGTACCTCCCCGCGTCCTGAAGCGTCCGGGCGCAAGTTCGATATCATTGCGCTCGTATTGCGCATCCACCAATCGACCCATCAGCTCCCGTCGCGTGAGCTGCTCACCTGCGGTCAGGGAGAATCCCATGTCCCGGTAGTCTGCGGGGTCGCCGACGCTGTAGATGCACGAGACCGAGGCGACCACGATGACATCCCTGCGCGACAGCAATGATGCCGTCGCGGACAGGCGCATCTGCTCGAGCCGTGGGTTGACCTGTGCGTCCTTCTCGATGTACTTGTCGGTCTGCGGAAGGTATGATTCCGGCTGATAGAAGTCATAGTAGCTCACGAAGTATTCCACCCGGTTCTCCGGGAAGAGCTCCTTGAGCTCCTGATAGAGCTGGGCAGCGAGCGTCTTGTTGTGCGCGATGATGAGCGTGGGCATCTGCGTCGCGGCGATGACATTGGCCATGGTGAAGGTCTTGCCTGAGCCCGTGACACCAAGCAGGGTCTGCTGCTGCATGCCCTGCGAGAGTCCCCTGACCAGCTTAGCGATGGCCTCCGGCTGGCTTCCCGCCGGCTTCATGTCAGTCGTGAGCTTGAATCCAACAGATTCCATCATCGTCTTTGCCTGAACACCATCTTTCTCTTGTTTCTTTCCCTTTCCTGCCATTGCTTTTCGTCCTGCCATGTTATTGCAAAGCACGGGGTTGAATACCCCGTCCTTCAGGACGTGCTTTGCAATTCAAAAATCCGCCTGCAATGACGAGGCGCGGTAATACCGCGGCCTTCAGGCCGCGGTTAGCGCCGAGTGGCGGATTTTTGTTATCGTGCTTCCCTGAGGGCTTTTCGCCGCAGGAGCCGATGATACGAGAGCGCGAAACGGTGCGCCTCATCCCTGATGGCCTGCAGGAGGTGCAATTCCTTC
>MNWW01000047.1 GCA_001871415.1 Candidatus Woesearchaeota archaeon CG1_02_57_44
ACCTCTGCCTTGGCCGTGCTCTGATACGACGGATTAGCGTCCCTGACATACTTCTGGAACGATGGGACTGACGGGCACATGACCCGGTCGCAAAGGTACTGCATGTACTGTTGCCGCTGGATGCTCGCCAGCTCCTTGTCATAGCATTGCTGGCAGGATGCCGCCGCGTCCTCCTTGCCCTCAGGCGCAACACACGTCCCCCCAGGACAATTACAGGCACTAAAGCCCCCACCTATACCCAGTGCAGAAAGCACACCCGTCGCCTGCCCGCAGGTGGTGTTGTCAAAGATGCGCGCGACGAACAGCGCGACCCAGGAGGCCATGCACCCATACAACGTCAGCGTCGTCACAGTGCGCAGCGGTTTCAGGACAAGGTCGATGGCGTCGATGATGCCGCCCAGCACCGAGGTCAGTCCTTCCAGCAGCGACTTGGTCAGGAACTTTGGCGGTATGCGCTCTTGCACCATGACCTCAAGGTCCATGCAGACTTCCTGCTTCTGGCAGACGGGCTTGCCATTGACTATCTGGTCAGAGTACGCGCATTCAGCGTCGATGATGATCTTGAGCGGCAGGCGCACACAGCCGCCGATACCCAGGCAGTCGCCCTTGTGCCAGCTGGAGATGTTCTGCTCCTTTTCCAGCGTCGTGTTGCCCGATGGGTCGACGCGGTTCAGGTTCAGGACCACATAGCCCGACTCCCAGTTGTAGCCGTGCTGCGGCGTGATGGTGCCGGTTATCAGGCCCGTGTCCCATCTGGATGACTCGGCGTTGGATACCTTGCGCACCAGGACCTTCACGCTCTTGACCGGCGGGATGCCCCCGTACTTTTGCATCCAGTCCTGTCGTTGCTTCTCGAGCTGGTCTATCTGGCGCTGGCGCGCCTCCTGCTGCTGCGCGAGCGTCTGTCCAGCGTCGGTGCCAGTGTCAAGCGTCGGCTCCGGGGGGATGTTGTAGGCGTAGGTATCCAGCGGCGGACCGATGTAGGAGAGATTCAGATTAAAGCTTATCTGTCCGATGCCTTCAAGGATGTGCCGTGGCACTATCTCGCTGGGGTATATCTCGCTGATGTCCACGCGCCAGTCGCCGCCCTTGCCGCAGACCGCGTATTTTATCTCTGCCTCATCCGGGTCGCTCTTATGGCCCACGAGGTCGGTCGCGACGACCTTGACCTTGTTGGGAAACTCCGAGCCGTAGTAGCCGGACGCGCTAGTGCCGACATAGTTGCCGGTGTTCGCGCCTGTATCAGAGTCCAGCCGCACTTCCAGCGTCGCTGTCGTCTCCAATGAGACAGTCACAGCAAAAGTGCCGTTCTCATCAGTCGTTGTTGTCGCCGCAGGGATATCCCGGTCATTGAGGAACACGTCGACAGTCGCCTGCTCGCCGGCAGTGCCGGTGATGGTGATATCAGGACTGCTGGCCGGCGACAGCTGGTGCAGGTTGGTCTTGAGCGTCGGCTTTGTCGTGTCCAGCCGCACCTGCCGCTCGAGCACACGGCTGTTGCCAAAGATGTCTGTCGCATTGATGCGGATGAGATTCTCCCCCTCGCGAAGGTCAAGGGTCGTGGTGAAGTTCTTGCCAAAGCCCGATGCCGTATTGCTGTGCGCGCATTCCGGCGTGGCAAAGGCAGGCAGGGCAGGACCGTGTGCGCCCACGTCGCCGGTGGCGTACACGCGCGCTGACTGCGGTCCCTGGTCGCAGGATTCCCTGTCCAGCGCGGCAACGCGATACTCATATTCCACGCCCTGCGTTATCCAGATGTCGTTGAAGGTCGTCTGCTGTGTCGCGTAGATGGGCGCGCTGTCGCGGTAGATGATATAGGAGTGTCCGGACAGCTCAGTCCAGGACACGACGATCTTGTCCGCCTGTGGAGCAGCAGCAACACCCGTCACGCGCGCCGGCCCTGAGGCATCACCCTGCGGCTTGCTCGTGGCCAGGAAGCTGGCGTTCTCGTCGGCAGTAATATTGACCTGTACGGGCGTCGCGTTGACCACGCGCGCCAGCTCCTGCAGCAAGACCACAGGAGCGTCAAAGCCAATGGTGACATTGTAGGTCGCGCTGCCCTCATTGCCCGCGAAGTCTGAGGCGAGCAGCGTGAGCGTGTTCTCCCCTTCGTGCAGTCCCACGCGCAGCTGGAACGTGCCATTGCTGTCCGCCCGCGCTGCGGTGGTTGGTATGACGCCAGCATTGACAAATGCCCGGACCATGATGCCGGGCTCCGTGCTTCCCAAGACGGGCAGCTCTTCGCGATGGTAGTAGCGGGGCACATCCGCCTCGATTGGTGGTGGTATCCTGTCATCGCCCGCGATGAAGAAGTCCTCGTCGGTCCTCGCGCAGTTGCCTTGCGCGTCGCACGCTTCGATGGTATAGCGATAGGTAGTGTTCTTGATCAGGTTCTGCAATGAGGCGCTGTGGCTCAGGCCTGAAGGTGTTGTCGCGCTGGCACCATCCTTGATCTGCAGCGTCCCTGTGGTCTGCTCATTGGTGACCCAGACAATGGTCGCTGCCGTGTCTGTGAGGTTCTTGATGCTGACATTGCTGATGCGCGGCATCTCAAAGTCAGGAGCCGCTGTCGTCGCGGTGATGCTGCTGTTGATGGCGTTTCCCGCGTTGTCCACGGCCGAGACCGTCACCTCATAGCTCGTCAGCGGCGTGAGTCCTTGTATGCTGATGGTAATCTCGGCGTACTGGCTCTCGATGGGCTGTCCGTTGAGCCAGATGATGTAGTGCGAGAAGTCCTCTTCCTCATTGGCGGCCCAGCTGACAGTGATGCTCTCTAATTGCGCGGCGTAGCTGAGGTTGACCGGCGCTGCCGGAGGCGTCGCGTCAGAGGTCATGAATGTGCTGTCCTGCTGGGCGACCCCGTCAGCTGCGCCAGTCCTGACCGTGTAGGTGTAGGTCGTGCCGGGGTCAAGCCCTTGCAGCAGCACGCTGTGCGTCGTGGTGCTGTCCGGGACATACGCGGTCTGCTGGGCCGCGCCTTCCTTGCTGTAGGTCACCCGGGAATCCCCGGGGACATCCGTCGTCCAGCTCACCTGCGCTGTGCTCTCTGTCACGTCCGCCTGCAGCCCAGAGATGCTTACGGCGAATGCGGCTGGCAGGGTGATGATGAGCAGTGCCATGAAGCAGGCGGACAGCTGCAGCAGTCTCGCGCGCGCCCGGCGTTGCCTGGACCTGAAAGGTTCAGATGCAGGGGACGATGCAGGGGACACAGATGTAGAGGACACAGATGCAAAGGGAACAGGTGCAGGGGACACAGATGTAGAGGACACAGATGCAGGGGCCACAGATGCTGCGGGGTGTTGCGCGCTGTTCGTCATGGCAGCACCACCACCGGCAACTGGACCCGGTAGCTCTGGTTATTCTCCAAAAAGTCCAGCATGGTGGATACCTGCCCGTCAGTGATGGGCGTCGGTCTACCTTCGGCCAGCGTGAACCTGATGCGTCCTGCGTCCTCTGCCGTGCCAAAGGGTATGGTGACATTGCCGCGCCAGCCGCCTTTGATGCCCTTGGCATCAACAAGCGTCGCTTCCACCTGATAGGTGGTGTCAGCGAGGATGAGCTGCAGCGATGCGTCTGTGGCGTCCTTGTCCACATACATGCTGCTCTCGTAGTCTGGATACTCTGTGCTCGTGAGCCGGATGACGGCCGCCTCATCATCAGCCAGTGCTTCAGTATCGCGCACCGCCTGCGTGGTGTAGAACACCGGCGCTTTCTGGACCTGCACAGCGACGTCCTGCACTGCTGTCAGCGCTATGGTGATATCGCCTCCCGTGTCCTGCTGTTTGCCTTGCAGGAATCCGGGAGCGTCGGCCATGACATAGCCGCCCACGCAGTTGTCCGGCAAGCCGGTCTGCAGCACCCTGCTACCGATGGGCGTCTCGCCAAGGTCGCAGCGGAACGTGAAGCAGTGGAAACTGATGTTGGCGATGAGCGGGAACTCCGGGTTGTTGGCGTGATAGCCGATGGCGTTTATCTGCCGGACCGGGCCAAGGTCGCGGCAGAGACCAAGATCATCCATGGGCGCCTGGAATGTCGAGAACGTCGTCTGATGCCGTGCCGGCGCGTTATGGTCAATGGTGACCGGCAGCCCGAAGCGCAGGGTGAATCCTGAAGAATCATCCCGGGCAGAGATGATGACATCATAGCGCACATCGTAGGTGAAATGATACACATTGAAGCAGAGCAGCGAGAGCATCGCGCCTCCCACTCCCGAGCGCGGACTCATGGTATCGCCGGTGCTGGGGCGGGCACGAAGCTGTAGGTTGTTTGGCACCATGACGCCCGCCCGAAAGCCAGGGTAATTACCGTCAAGGCGCATGAGCAGGTGAAAATAGTCCCACGCGTCATCCGGCGCGTCAGGTGCCTGCCGTCCCGCGTTCGCGTCTTCGATAGTGTAGCGGCGCAGCTGCTCATAGGTCTGCTCAGGCGCGAGGAAGGGCGTATAGTCTGTTCCGGTGAAGCGCGCCTTGGACAGGTGATAGTAGGCAAGGTTCTGCGCCTCCTGCCTGATGGCAGAGACGCTCCATGCCTTCCTGCCGCAGGCGATGTCAAAGCCCGTGAACGGGATATTCTTGTCCATGCCCATCAGGTCAAGCGTCGCGTTCTCAAAGAACCCGGACTGCGCGTTCTGCACGATGTCCATGCCCAATGCCTGTGCCCTGCCCAAGGGTATCGGGACAATGGTAGAGAATGCCTTAATCTTCGCGCTGCGCTCCCGGAGCTTGTCGCGGACCGTGATGGGATAGGTCATATCCACGCTGACTTCCTGATCGCGGATGCTGACCATGACCTCTGGTGCTGTCGGCTCGACGATCAGGTTGTTCTGCAAGGGCACGAAGTCATCGATGCAGGCGTTGAGATTGTCCAGGACATACTGCCCAAGTGAGTCTTCCATGTACGCGATGCTGGGTATGCGCGATTCGCCTGCCTGCCACCAGAGAGGGATATTCTGCACGCGCTGAGTGCCCTGCGGTATGGCTATATGGCCTCCCTGTTGTCCCATCAGGGCTATTCCATCGCGCGTCGTCTGGTCCAGACAGCTGATCGTGAAGACCTTGACCGGCTCTGCGAGAGGGTCTATGATCGTGCGCTCAGGATAGAGTTTAGCGCGAAGGGAGTAGATGAGCAAAGAGGAGATAGCGATGACTACCGCTACTATGATGAATATGGTTAGCTGTCCTCTTTTTTGCAAACGACCCACCGAGGGTTTAAAAAGGTGGCTCGCAGGTTTATATATTTTGCTATGGGCAGCGTCGTGGCTGTGAAGACAGGATTCGGCTGTGGATGATGCGGTGAGCGCCATAACCACACGGCCAAGCTAAGGATCATGCGGTCAATGTCTGATAGGCCAGGTGATGTACTCTGTGTCGGCAAGCGAGGCTGGTGTAATGGACTGGACCTGCGCACCAGGTCATGCTGCAATAATGGCAGGCAACAGATGAAGGCCGGCAAGCAGGAATGTCGCTTGAGGTGTAATGCAGAGCGATGGTCACCCTGCCGTTCCGATGTTTCCCAGGCATTGCAGGTGACTCATGCGTCAATCTGTGTCAGCCATGCATGAAGCGGCAGGATGGTGATGGTCTTTCCCTCCACATGCATTGTCTCCTGCTCCGATTCAGTCACAATGACCCCTTCGCTGAGGTTGTATGCGCACATGGCTTCCATTAGGCCTTTTAGCTCTCTTTTCTTGACTGCTGCGTCCTTCAGCGATGCCGTGACCTGTATCGCCCGGACTATGGCTCTGCCATCACGTATGATGAAATCGCACTCATAAGAACCCTTATGGTAGAACACCTGTTTCTGTTGTTTACGGAGGGTCAGAAATACCAAGTTCTCCATGAGACGCCCCTTGTTCTCTGAGAACTTGAATGATACTGCATTGATGAGTCCCGTGTCCACGCAGTATATTTTTCTGGGATTAGCAATCTGCTTTCGTACCGAGTGATCGTATTTCATGACCATGGAGAGCAAGTAGGACTGCTCAGCGTAGGAGAGATACTCTTTTACCGTGTCCGCAGAGATATGCAATGTCTTGCCGACATTGGTGTAGGAGAAAAACGAGCCCATGGTCGAGAGCGCGAAATAGAGCAATTCGAACACGTCTTTGTTGTTGCGGACGTTATGGGGATAGATGATATCTTTCAGATAGATGGTCTGAAAGTAATGCTTGAGCAGCTCGTGGCGGAGCGTCTCATCTTTCTCCAGCGCGACCCTTGGAAATCCGCCATACTGCAGATAGGAATCTATTGCCTGTCTTTTTTCAGGAAGCGTTGGCTGATGCGCGCCGATGAAATGCAGGTACTCAATGAAGGTGAGTGGATAGACCGTAGAAGGGAAATATCGGCCCGATAGACGGGTGCTTGCGGCATCTTGTAATAGAACAGCTGTCGATCCGGTCAGCACCAACTTCAGTTGTTTATTGGTATCATGGAGGATCTTTAAGGCATGCGCCCAGTGTGTGTAGTTCTGTATCTCGTCGATGAAGATGTAGAATTTGTGTATCCCCTCCTGTTGTGCAATGTATTCTTCTATCAGTGCGCTCAGAAACGTGGGATCCTCAGCATTGCTCTGGAACACCGGCTCATCCAGGTTGATGAAGAGAATAGCTCTCGATTCGACCTGCAAGGTAGAGATGAGTTGGTATAACAGCGTTGATTTCCCTGTTCTTCTGGCGCCAAGCATCAGGAGAATCTCAGGGGCATCCAGGTATTTTTGAAGCAGAGGGTAATACCTGAGTCGGGGGATGCCTGTGTCAAATGGTTTTCCAAACCACCACGGGTTCTGTTTTTCCAGCGCACTCTGGATTTGTTGTTCCATATTAACGATTGTAATAGGCAATTATATATTAAATTATCGGTCATAATCTGCAATTAATCGTTCAGTTTGCTCAATGGGGCAGACTATCGCAAACGAGCCACCGAGGGTTTAAAAAGGTGGCTCGCAGGGTTATATATTTTGCTAGGGGGGAGAAAGGGCTCAAAGACCGGAATTCTGATAGTGTGGACCGCAAATCGCGCATCCGATAGGTGGGCGAAAAGCGCTTCCGGAACCGCTGAAGAGCGTGCAGATTTTCATGGCGAACGCATTTGAAGGAGCAGGGGGAATACACCTGCAGGAAGTTACGCAGCTTGGCGTTCATCGATGGAGACAATCTGCTTGGCGCTTGGGGAGTGGGTCGATGCTCGTTGACATCAGAAGATATTTATATAAGTTTATACTAACAATTATATAGATATATTCAAAGGTGATGAGATGCAAGGATCAGCCATCATCCACTATCCGAACCTGAATACCGTGCTTATGATAGAGAACGCCCTGAAAGAGTCAGATGCGCTCTTGAACCGGGAACAGCTCAAGAAACGGCTACCGACCAAGGTCATGCACCAGACATTGAACGTGGCCCTGCGCTACCTGGAGGATAGCGGGAAGATTCTGGATGGAAGGAAAGGGATCCTGTGGATCCACAATCCAAGTCCGAAGCTGGACAAGGCCATCCGGGAGGGGATCGAGCTGTGACCTTGAAGGGCAAGCCAACCAGAGTCATCATCACCGGCGCCGCGCGAAAAGAGCTGGATGGCCTGAACAATGCAGTCGACGATGAGAGAAGAAGAGGCATAACGAAGAGCGATCGCCAGACCCTGCTGCGCTCCATCGAGCAGAAGGTCGCGTTACTCAAGGACAATCCCGAGTATGGCACCCACATCCCGAAAGACCGCATCCCGAAGGAGTACGTGAAGGCCTACGAGGTTAGCAACCTATGGAAGGTCAATCTCTCAGGCGCATGGAGGATGTTGTATACAGTGAGAGGCAGCGACGTGGAGATAATAGCGCTGATCCTGGACATAGTGGACCATGGCGCGTATGATAAGAAGTTCGGATACAGGAGGAAGTGACCTTCACCGCGCATACCAGTATCTGACCCCGACATACCACGGCCACGCGAGCCATGGCAAGGGGATGGTGATGAAGACACCTGCAGTGCCCAGCCAGAAGCGCCGCTCTGATACCAGTGCCTTCATGCCCGTGCCGAATGATTGCTTCCCCAGCGCCGCGACAATCGCGGGGGTGAGCGCCAGCAGCGCATACCCGGTGAGCGTCATTATCCAGCGCTGTTGCCCGAGCAATGTCAGATACAGCAGGCCGCTGCCAGTGATGAGCAACAGGTCAAGCCACCAGTAACGCGCGAAGCCCTGTCTGCTGCCAAGCGCTTTCATTGCCAGGTATTGGCTGAAGGGGAGCAGCACCAGCAGGAGGATGATGAATCCAGCGAGATACGCGTAGGAGACTGCCAGCGCGATGCGCAGGTAATATGCCGCAAGCTCGTCTGTCGCAGCACCTATGGCAAGGCCTGCCAGCCGCGGGAACAATTGCGAGAGCAGACCGTATAAGAAAAGGGGCACTGCCACGGTCAGGTCAGCGAGCGCTGAGAGCAGAAGCGTTCTCATGCGCGGGTGGGTGCGCCGCTCTCTTAATAACCTATCCGCTTAAGGCCGGGAATGGCATCAAAGTGCTTGTCATT